>NZ_JAJOHW010000096.1 GCF_021129195.1 Chromobacterium aquaticum
CCTTCGTCGTCGAGCACGCTCAGCAGCGCCTCCTTGGCCTCGCGCAGCCGCGCGACCAGCGCGGCGTCGAGCGCGCCCTGCGGCGCCTGTACCTGAAGCTGGTCGCCGCGACGATGCAGCGTGACGCCCGCGTCGGCAAGATCGGTCATGAGCCGTGCCATGGTCATAGCGTGATTTCCTCCGTGTCGGCGCCCGCGGCCGAATGTTGTTCCGTCACCAGCTTGCGCTCCAGTTGCGCCATCACCTGGTCGATCAGTTCGTCCAGCGAGGAGCCGTCGATCAGGTGCGAGATCGCGACGGACACCCCCAGCGCGCGCTCAAGCGCGTTGCGCAGTTCCGCGCCGGTCAGCGAGTCCACGCCCAGGTCCAGCAGCGAAGTCTGACGCGGCAAGGCGGCCGGGCTGGACAGCACCGCGCGCAGTTCCGCGTCCAGATAATCGGCGACCCGCGCGCGGCGCTCGCCGGCGGGACGGCCGCGCAGTTGGTCGAAAGACAGGGTCCGCGCATTCGCCGCCGGCGCGCGGCCGACCAGGCCTTCGATCAGCGGCGGCAGATCGGGCTGCGCCGCGATCCGCGCAAGATCGATCGCGGCCACCACCAGATGCGGCTCGCCGGTGAACGCCCGTTCCAGCGCGGCGAAGGCCTCGCCCTCGCTCAGCGGGTTCAGGCCGCCGGCGCGAATCCGTTCCGCCGTCTTCGCGTCGGCCGCGCCCATGCCGGCCGCCCACGACCCCCAGCCTATGGACAGCGCCGGCCGCGCGCGCAAGCGCCGCCGCTGCACCAGCGCGTCGAGATAGCCGTTGGCGGCGGCGTAGGCGGCCTGGCCGTGACGGCCGACCGCCGCGGAGATGGACGAATACAACAGGAAGAAGTCCAGCGGCTCGGCCTCGGTCAGCCGGTCCAGCAAGACCGCGCCGCCCACCTTGGCGCGCAGGGTCTCGGCGAAGGCCGCGGCGTCCAGCGCGTCCAGCGTCGCGTCGCGCACAATGCCCGCGCAGTGCGCGACGCGACGCTGGAC
>NZ_JAJOHW010000097.1 GCF_021129195.1 Chromobacterium aquaticum
CGCCAGCTCCGCCGCCAGCGCTTTCAGGCTGGCCTTGTCGCGCCCCGCCATCTGCACCATCTGCAGCAGCATGTCCACCTTCTTCTTCAGCAGCGTCTTCTGCATATCGTCCACTTCGGGCGAACGCTTGGGCAGCGGTTTCAACGCCACCTTCAACTGCCGCATATAATTGCCCAGGGTTTGCTGCAGCGAGGACTGCAAGGCTTGCTTGGCCTGCAGGCTGTCATCCGCCTTGGGCTTGGCGCCGGCGACGGCTGCCACCGCGGCCTGGCTAGGATCCGTGGCGGCGGAACTGGCCGACGCGGAGGAGGGCCGCCGGTACAACTCGGCGGCATAATTTGGCGAGAAGGGCTTGATCACGGACATATAAGGCATTTCTTATGGGTATCCGTATTTATCGGCCATAATCGGTCTTTCTTTACGCTAAAATCGACATCATGCAAGATATGCCCGCTCCCACCCTTTTTTGCGCAGAATCCCTGACGTGACGCTAGCTTCTCCTCCGCTTCCCCCCGCCGCCATCGGCTGGCTGCAGGATATCGGCGTGACGGACGCCGACGGCCTGCGTCGACGCGGCGTCGTGCTCGCCTTCCTGCAATTGAAAAGCCGCGGCCACACCGCCACCCGCAAGCTGTTGTTCGCGCTGGAGGCCGCCTGCCGCGGCATACACTGGAACCAGCTCAGCGCCGATGACAAGGCACGGCTGCTGCAAGAACTGGCGGAACACCCCCCGGTCATCGCTCCGCCGCCGGACGCCGATATCGCCCGCTATCTGGCCCAGGCGCTGGACCTGGCCGCTCAGGCCGCCGCACTGGATGAGATTCCGGTGGGCGCCGTCGTGGTTCGCAACGGTGAAATCATAGGCCGCGGCTACAATCAACCTATAAGCCGACGCGACCCCAGCGCCCACGCCGAAATCCTGGCCTTGCGCGACGCCGCCGCCACATTGGGCAATTACCGCCTGGACGGCTGCGATCTGTATGTCACGCTGGAGCCCTGCCTGATGTGCAGCGGCGCCATCATGCATGCCCGCATCGCCCGGGTGATCTATGGCGCGGCCGACGCCAAGACCGGCGCGGCGGGCAGCGTGCTGGACGCGTTCGCCAATAGTCGGCTCAACCATCACGCCGCGGTATTCGGCGGCAGGATGGCGGACGACTGCGCGCAACCCTTGACGGCTTTCTTCCAACAACGCCGCCAGAAAGGCTGATGCCATGCCGCGCCTTTTACTCGCGCTATGCTTGTTGAGCGCTGCAGCCGGCGCTGCCGCCGACGACGACCAGGTCCTGCCGCAGGTCGACCCCATCGCCGTGGCCGCCTTCGCCGCCGGACAACAGATTGCCGCGCCCTTGCTGGAGACGCGCCCCAATGCGCGCCGCTACGGCGCGCCATGGATTCTGGTGGGCGTGAAGAGCCAGACCTTGAAGCTTTACGACGGCTGGGGCCGCCAACAGCGCGAATACGTGGTGTCCACCGCCCGCAAGGGCGTGGGCGAACTCAGCGGCAGCTATCAAACGCCGCGCGGCTGGCACCGGGTTTGCGAGCGCATCGGCGCCGGCGTGGAAGCCGACACCATTATTTTTCGCCGCAAGGTCACCCCCTGGAAATACACGCCGGAACTGCATGCCCAGTATCCGAACAAGGACTGGATCCTCACCCGCATCCTGTGGCTGTGCGGCGAAGAGCCAGGCAAGAACCAAGGCGGCGAGGTTGACAGTTATAATCGAGCCATTTATATCCATGGCGCCGGGGAACACGTGCCCTGGGGCAGCCCCAGCTCCCTCGGCTGCGTGCGGATGAAGAATCCGGACGTAATCGAATTGTTTGACGCCACCGACAATGGCATTGATGTCCTGATTGATGAGAACGCCTGATGCACTCCGCACTGAACCTGACCACGCCCGCGCTGTTGTTTCCCGCCATTTCCCTGCTGCTGCTGGCCTATACCAACCGCTTTCTCGGCCTCGCCAGCATCATCCGCAATCTGTACGAGGAATACCGCGATAGCCAGGACCCCAAGATCCTGCGCCAGATCGGCAATTTGCGCACCCGCATCACCCTGATCAAATGGATGCAGTGCCTGGGCATCGCCAGCCTGTTTCTGTGCACGGTGGCGATGTTTCAGGTTTATACCGGCTGGCAAGCCTGGGGAGAGCTGACCTTCGGCATCAGTCTGCTGTGCATGATCTGCTCGCTGGCGGTTTCGCTGATCGAACTGCTGCGCTCTTCGGACGCGCTCAACATCCTGCTGTCCGATCTACAGGCGGAATACGACAAGCGGCGCTAAAGCCGATTCAATGTCCGCTGCGCGTCAGCGATGCCGTGAAAGAGCCTAATGCTAGGGACGCCGCGCCACCAGCAGGCTCAACGGCATGCTGACGCGGCGCGCCAGTCCGCTATCGCCCCAGGCGCGGGCGATGCGGCCGGAAGCATCGTCGAGTACGTGCTCGCCCAAGGTTTGTTTGCACAACTTACTGGCGGACAGGGTATTGAGAAAGCCCAGGAATTGCTCCAGCGTCCAATCGCAGTCAATCGCCAGTTCCGGCGTGTCCAGTAGCGGCAAGGGACAGCCAGCGGTCGTGTAGCCATCCCAAAGAATTTGGCAGCGACTGGACCAGAACGGCTCGACGATGGAAGTCAGAATCGCCGCGGCCCGATCCACCTCCGGCGACACCCGATACAAATGATAGCCCCAGGCGGCGAAAACGCCCCCGGGCTTGAGCACCCGGGCCACCTCCGGCCAGAACGACGGAAAATGGAACCAGTGCAGCGCTTGCGACACGGTGATCAGATCGAAGCTCGCATCGTCGAATGGCGTGACCTCGGCCGGGCATTCGCGGTAATACACTTGATTATGCGCTTCGGCCTGGCCTAATTGCGCCGAGCTGATATCGGTGGCGTCCACGCGCGCGAAACCGTCTCCCAATCGCACCGCCGTTTGACCATTGCCGGTTGCGCAATCCCACGCCCGCTCATGCGCGGCGCACAAGGGCAGCAGCCACTGATACAGCGCTTCGGGATAGGCCGGCCGAAACCGGGCGTACAGGTCGGAATACAGGCTGAAAGTGGCGACGGAATTGGATAGCATATTCGCTCTCTACAATTGCTGTAGCTTTCAATTAGATGACAGTCGGCACTGCCATGTCCATTCGTCATAACAGACGTTCACAATATATTTCAGCCGGCCCGTATTCTCAAGCCGTCCGTTAGCGTCCGTGCGCAATACGGCCGCCAGAAAATGCTTATATCATATCAAGAGGGCGGTAACCAGTCCGCGAACGCTGGTGAATGCGAAGACAGTGGAGGATGCGAGGCAAGCGGGAATGGAAAATATCTGGAATAAGAATTAAGACACCATGCAAAAAGCCCGCTTTAGCGGGCTTTTTGACTTTGCCAGGAGAGGGTGGTGCCGGTAAGAGGAGTCGAACCCCCGACCTTCGCATTACGAATGCGCTGCTCTACCAACTGAGCTATACCGGCACATCACTTCCGCCTCGAAGCAGAGCGCGTAATAATAAACAGTTTCTTGCGCTTTGAAAAGGGCTGGAACGCATTTGCCGACAACGCGTTTAAATTCATTGCCGTCCAATGCAAAAACCCTGAATTCAAATAAATGAATTCAGGGTTTTAAATCTGGTCGGAGTGAGAGGATTCGAACCTCCGGCCTCTACGTCCCGAACGTAGCGCTCTACCAGGCTAAGCTACACTCCGCTTTTACTGCACTCAGCGCCTAGCGCCGAGGAGCAGAAATTTACTACATCCGATGTTTTCTGACAAGCTTTTTCTATTCAGCTGGTCGGAGTGAGAGGATTCGAACCTCCGGCCTCTACGTCCCGAACGTAGCGCTCTACCAGGCTAAGCTACACTCCGACGACCATCTGCAAGCTCATCCGAAAACCACCCCGCTGCTGTCTTGGCTGCGGTACAATCTGTGGCATCAGAGGACGCGCATTATGGAACAAATATGTGGTTTAGGCAACTATCTTTTTACCGTTTGAATCAAGACGACGCTCCGAATAACGAGCAGCTCTCCGCCGCGCTGGAAAAGCGTCCATTCCAGCATTGCATGGGACTGGACTGGTTCAGCGAGGGCTGGGTGCCCGCCGCCGGCCATCTGGACGCGCCGGTCTACGCCGTGCGCGGCTGCCAGATGGTGTCGCTGCGCCGCGAGGACAAAGTGCTGCCGGCATCGGTGATTCGCGACTTCGTCGAACTCAAGGTAGCGGAAATCGAGGACAAGGAACTGCGCAAGGTCGGCCGCAAGGAAAAGCTGGCGCTGAAAGAACAGATCACCGATGACCTGCTGCCGCGCGCCTTCGTGCGCAGCAGCCGGATGAGCGCCTTTCTGGATACCCGCCGCGGCTGGCTGATGGTGGACTCGGCCGCCGCCAGCAAGGCGGAAGCGCTGGTATCCAAGCTGCGCGAAGCGCTGCCGCCCTTCCCCGCCGCGCTGCCGCGCACCAAGATCGCGCCGCATACCGCGATGACGGACTGGCTGGCGGCCGGTGAAGCGCCGGCCGGCTTTGAGTTGGACTCCGATTGCGAACTCAAGGACAGCGGCGAAAACGGTGCGGTAGTGCGCTGCGCGCGCATTGACCTGACCGCGGATGAAATCCGCCAGCACATCGCCACCGGCAAGCAAGTGACCCGAGTCGGCCTGATCTGGCAGGAAAAGATCCGCTTCCAGCTGACCGATATGCTGCAGTTGAAGCGGCTGCAGTTCCTAGACCTGTTGCAGGACGAGGCCAGCCAGGCCGGCGACGACCGCGAAAGCCTGTTCGAAGCCACCTTCACCTTGATGAGCGAGGAATTGGGTGAACTGGTGGATGCGCTGGTTGCCGCGCTGGGCGGGCTGGAAGACGCGTCGAGCCCGACCGCTGCCGCGCCGCAGACGGCCGCGCCAGGCACCGTCCCTGCCGCAGCTGAAGGCGCCGAAGTCCCCTGGGGTTGATGCCTCCGCCCCGCTCGCGCGTTCTGCGCGGGCGGGCTAGCCGCCCGCCGCGGCATCCAGTCGTTCTAAAATAGCCCCACGCTAACATCACCAGAAAGACAATCAATTTAACAAATAGATAGCAGCCGTCGATACTGGGAGCTCCTCATCCAAGGACAAACCCAAATGAAAGCGGAAAACTGGAAGGACTTCTGGCTGGAGCTATATGCCGGTTTCGCCTGGCTGCAATAAAAGCGCTGGCGAGCATGCGCGACAAAGGGCAATATTCTTTGACATATAAACAGTAATGATTATCATTCAATAAAGGAGAGCATGATGACCATGTATCGACAACAGCTGAAACGCCTGAAACGGCAGGCGCCGCCAAGCCAAAACCAGCTACGGCGCGGCTTGGGCTTCGCCATTTTCATCTCCGGTTGCCTCATTCTGCTCGGAGTACTGCATTAGCCCTGCCATCACTTGGTTAAGTATGCCAGAGCAAGCCCAGCCCAACTATTTCCAATAAGTAAACAATAAAGCCAACAAATAGCGGTTTATCATGGAATACCGCTGTATTAAGCTGAAGCTATCCCTAGAATGATGAAGGCTTCAGCCATGACCGATCGCCTGCCCGCGCTGTTCATTTCGCACGGCGCCCCCACCCTGGTGCTGGAAGACAGCCCAAGCCGCCACTTTATCGCCCAGTTGGGAACGGAACTGCCGCGTCCGCGCGCCATCGTCATCGTTTCCGCGCACTGGGAAACCCGCGGCCTGGTGGTCAACCACAATCCACGCCCGGAAACCATTCACGACTTCTACGGCTTTCCCGAGGCCCTGTATCGCCTGAGCTACCCGGCGCGCACCGATGCCCAGCTCTGCGCGCGCCTGCATGAATTATTCGCCGCCGCAGGCTTGCCGGCGCAGAGCACCGAACAGCACGGACTGGATCATGGCGCCTGGACGCCGCTGATGCTGATGTATCCGCAGGCCGACATTCCCATCGTCAACCTGTCGCTGCCGCATCAGGCATCGGCCGCTGAGCTGATGCGCATAGGCGAAGCGCTGCGTCCGCTGCGCGAGGAGGGCGTCCTGATCATCGCCTCCGGCAGCTACACCCACAATCTGCGAGCGCTGGCGCCGGAAGGCTCGGCACCGGCGCCGTGGGCGCTGGCGTTCCGCGACTGGCTGGACCAGCGGCTGCTGAATGGCGAACAGCAGGCGCTGGCCGACTGGCTGCAGCAAGCGCCTTATCCGCGCCACAACCACCCCAGCGACGAACACATCGCTCCGCTGTGGATCGCGCTGGGCGCCGGCGGTGCCGGTGCCACGGCCAGCAAGCTGCACGACGACTGGCGCATGGGCAATCTGTCCATGGCCTGCTGGCGCTTCGACTAGCCGCCCGCCGCCGGCGGCGCGTCGTCGTCCTGATTCTCATCGTCCCAGCCCAGCGGCTTGACGCCGGGCGGCAGACCCGGCGGCGGCTCGCGCCTGGCCAAGCGGATCAGAATGCCCAGCGCCGTCACCGCCGGCGCGGCGGCGATGAGGATCCAGAACAGCGTGGAATGCATCAAATCCATGTCCGCTCCAATGCAAAACGCCCCGGTCCAAGCCGGGGCGCGATAGCTTGAGCGCCGACGCTCAACGCTGGCGCAGCAAGCGCGCCGCGTCCAGCGCGAAGTAAGTCAGAATGCCGTCCGCGCCCGCGCGCTTGAACGCGATCAGGCTTTCCAGCATGCACTTTTCCTCGTTCAGCCAGCCGTTCTGGAACGCCGCCTTCAGCATCGCGTATTCGCCCGACACCTGGTAGGCGAAGGTCGGCACCCGGAACGTGTCCTTGACGCGGCGAATCACATCCAGATACGGCATGCCCGGCTTGATCATCACCGCATCGGCGCCCTCTTCCAGATCCTGCGCCACTTCCTGAATCGCTTCGTCCAGATTGGCGGGGTCCATCTGGTAGTTGTTCTTGTCGGCCTTGCCCAGATTGCCGGACGAGCCCAGCGCATCGCGGAACGGGCCGTAGAAACCGGAGGAGTACTTGGCGGAATACGCCAGGATCTTGGTGTGGATATAACCTTCTTCCTCGAAGGCCTGGCGAATCGCGCCGATGCGGCCGTCCATCATGTCGGACGGGCCGAACATGTCGACGCCGGCCTCGGCATGACAGAGGCCTTGCTTGATCAGGATTTCAGTGGTCTCGTCGTTGAGCACATAGCCGCTGTCGTCGATCACGCCGTCCTGGCCGTGAATGGTGTAGGGGTCCAGCGCGCCATCGGTCATCACGCCCAGTTCCGGAAAGCGCTTCTTCAGCTCTCGCACCACGGTTGGCACCAACCCCTCCGGGTTGTAAGCCTCTTGCGCGTCATTGTCCTTGCCCGACTCTATCACCGGGAATAGCGACAGCATCGGAATACCCAGTTCCAACGCCTGTTCGGCGGTGTAGAGCAGCTTGTCCAGGGTCTGGCGCGGCGCGCCCGGCATGGACGGCACTTCCACCACCCGGTTCTGCCCTTCCATCACGAATACCGGATAGATCAGGTCATTGGCGGTCAACACGTTTTCACGCATCAGGCGGCGGGAGAATTCATCTTTGCGCATGCGGCGCATGCGAGTGGCGGGGAAATAGCGATTGGCAAAAATCATGACAATTCCATTGAAAGGATTAGCCCGGCCATTGTACGCCTGTTGCCGCCAGCCCGCAGCGCACAGCCTGCGCCGAAACAGAGTGTTCTGTATTCGGCACGGCGGGCGGCGCCGGATCTTGCCGGCGCGCCCGCCTCCAGGCATGGCCAAACTCAGATCTGGCGCGGATCCGGCTTGCCGGGAACGGCCTGTGCAGCCTGTTCCGCCGCCAGGTTTTCTTCCGCGCGCCGTCCTTCCCAGTAGGCGGCATTGACGATGCCTAGCTTTTCCGGATGGAACACCGGATCCAGACCCCGCGCCTGCTGTGCCTCGTAGTCGCGCAGACAGGCCAGCGCAGGCTTTTGCAGCAGGATGATGGCGATGATGTTGAGCCAGGCCATCAGGCCGACGCCAATATCGCCCAAGCCCCAGGCCAGGTCCGCGGTTTTGACCGTGCCATACACGGTCGCCGCCATCAGGGCGATCTTCAACACAAAGCTCAGCCACGGCTGATTCACCTTGCGGTTGATGTAGGCGATATTGGTTTCCGCGATGTAGTAATAGGCGACGATGGTGGTGAAGGCGAAGAAGAACAGCGCCAGCGCGACAAAGATGGAACCGAAGCCCGGCATGATGCTTTCCATCGCGATCTGCACATAGCCCGGCCCCGCCGCCACGCCGGCGATGCCGGTGTACATCGCCTGGCCCGCCGGGCCCTGCACATTGTACTGGCCGGTAATCAGCAGCATGAAGGCGGTGGCGGAACAAACGAACAAGGTGTCGATATAGACCGAGAAGGCCTGCACCAGGCCCTGCTTGGCCGGATGCGACACCGCCGCGGCGCTGGACGCGTGCGGGCCGGTGCCCTGGCCGGCCTCATTCGAATACACGCCGCGCTTCACCCCCCACTGAATCGCCAGGCCCAGGATGGCGCCGAAACCGGCCTCCATGCCAAACGCGCTTTTCAGCACCAGCGCCATCACGCCGGGCAGTTGCTCGATATTCAGCGCGATGATCACGCAGGCGACGATGATGTAGCCCAGCGCCATGAACGGCACCACCGCGCCGGCGAACAGCGCGATGCGCTTGACCCCGCCGAAAATGATGAAGCCCAGGATGATGGCCAACACCGCCGCGGTGACGGTGGGCGCGATGCCGAAGGCATTGTCCAGCGAGGCGGCGATGGAATTGGCCTGCACCCCCGGCAGCAGCACCCCGGTGGCGATGATGGTGGTGATGGCGAACAGCCAGGCATACCATTTCTGGCCCAGGCCCTTTTCGATGTAGAAGGCCGGACCGCCGCGGTACTGGCCATCGATCTTTTCCTTGTAGACCTGACCCAGCGTCGATTCAACGAAAGCGGAGCTGGCGCCGAGGAAGGCCACCATCCACATCCAGAAAATGGCGCCGGGCCCGCCGAAGGTGATCGCGGTGGCGACGCCGGCGATATTGCCGGTGCCGACGCGGCCGGCCAGCGTCATCGCCAGCGCCTGAAACGAGGACACGCCGCTGGCGGTGCTCTCGGTATTGAACATCAGCCGCAGCATTTCCTTGAAGTGGCGCAGTTGCAGAAACCGGGTGCGCACCGACAGGTAAAGCCCCACGCCCAGGCACAGGTAAATCAGCGCCGGGCTCCAGATGACGCCGTTGACGGCATTGACCAAATCTTCCATGACATTCTCCTTTGAGCGAAGCCAAGCTCACCGCGCTGACGCTGGGCGGCCCGGATAATTTTTATGTTCTCGCTCCGGAGCGGAGTTCCGGAGCCTCACCAAGATAAGGCCGAACATTGGAACCCTCCAGATAATTCATTTTAAAAAAACGCTCATTACAACAGGTTACCTAAAAACATTTGACCACAAGTGCAAACTATGGAATTAAAAAAACGGCAAGCGCGCACGCTTGCCGTTTTTGCTCCGACGACCGAGATCGTCGCTTGGTCCTGCTTTAGCCGAAGAAGTCCTTCAGCTTGTCCATGAAGGACTTGGAGCGCGGATTGTGGGTGGCGACATCACCCTGGCTGATGGCGTCGAATTCGCGCAGCAGCTCTTTCTGACGCTCGGTCAGCTTGACCGGGGTTTCCACCACCACATGGCAATGCAGATCACCGTACTCGGTGCCGCGCACCGCCTTCACGCCCTTGCCGCGCAAACGATAAACACGCCCGCTCTGGGTTTCAGCCGAAATCTTGACCTTGGCCATGCCGTCCAGCGTCGGGATTTCCACCTCGCCGCCCAGCGCCGCGGTGGAGAAGGAGATCGGCATCTCGCAATGCAGATCCATGCCGTCGCGCTGGAATACCGTGTGCGGCTTGATGTGGGTGACCACGTACAGATCGCCGGACGGGCCGCCGTTCTGGCCCGGCTCGCCTTCGCCGGACAGGCGGATGCGGTCGCCTTCGTCCACGCCGGGCGGGATTTTCACGTTCAGCGTCTTGTTGGTCTTCTTCTGGCCCGCGCCGTGGCAGCTGGTGCAGGGATCGGAAATCTGCTTGCCGGTGCCGTGGCAGGTCGGGCAGGTCTGCTGGATGGAGAAGAAGCCCTGGCTCATGCGCACTTGGCCATGGCCGCCGCAGGTGGTGCAGGTCTTGGGCTGGGTGCCGGGCTTGGCGCCGCTGCCGTGGCAGACTTCGCATTCCTCGTGCGAGGGAATGCGGATCTGCTTCTCGCAGCCGCGCGCGGCCTCTTCCAGCGAGATTTCCATGTTGTAGCGCAGATCCGCGCCGCGGTAGACGTTGGAACGCCCGCCGCCGCCACCGCCGCCGGAGCGGCCGCCGCCGAAGATGTCGCTGAAGATGTCGGCGAAATCGCCGAAGCCGCCAAAGCCCGCGCCGCCGCCGGCGCCGGCCTGCGGATCCACGCCGGCGTGGCCGAACTGGTCGTAAGCGCCGCGCTTCTGGCTATCGGACAGAATCTCGTAGGCTTCCTTGACCTCTTTGAACTTCTCTTCCGCTTCCTTGCTGTCCGGATTGCGGTCCGGGTGATACTTCATCGCCAGCTTGCGGTAAGCCTTTTTGATGTCGTCGTCGGAGGCGTCGCGATTGACGCCCAACACATCGTAGTAATCTTTCTTGGACATGTTCCTGTCTCTCTCAAAATTCAGTCGGCTCGGGAAGCAAGCCCCCCTAGCGCGGCCGGCCACCATACGCCAATGACCGGCCCGGGCCGCGGAACACTCCGGCGGGCCCGGCCCGGTCATCAGGCGTCAAGACATCGGCTGGCGATTAAGCCTTGTCTTTCTTCACTTCTTCGAACTCGGCGTCGACGACATTGCCGTCTTCCTGCTTGCCTGCCTGAGCGTCCGCGCCGCCCTGCTGGGCGCCGGCTTCAGCCTGCTGAGCCTGGGCGTACATGATTTCGCCCAGTTTCTGGCTGGCCTTGGCCAGTTCTTCGGTCTTGGCTTCGATCGCGGCCTTGTCTTCGCTCTTGGCCACTTCCTCGGCCGCCTTCACCGCGTCTTCGATCTTGGCCTTTTCAGCGGCGTCGATCTTGTCGCCGTGCTCGGCCAGCGATTTCTTCACGCTGTGGATCAGGCCTTCCGCCTGATTGCGGGCGGTCACCAGCTCGTGCAGCTTCTTGTCTTCCTCGGCATTGGCCTCGGCGTCCTTCACCATTTGCTGGATCTCGGCTTCGGACAAGCCCGAGGAAGCCTGGATGGTGATATTGGCCTGCTTGCCGGAAGCCTTGTCCTTGGCCGACACGTGCAGAATGCCGTTGGCGTCGATATTGAATTCCACTTCGATCTGCGGAATGCCGCGCGGCGCCGGCGGAATGTCGCCCAGATTGAACTGGCCCAAGCTCTTGTTGGCGGAAGCCTTCTCGCGCTCGCCCTGCAGCACGTGGATGGTCACCGCGGTCTGGTTGTCGTCGGCGGTGGAGAACACCTGCGACGCCTTGGTCGGGATGGTGGTGTTCTTCTGGATCAGCTTGGTCATCACGCCGCCCAGGGTTTCAATGCCCAGCGACAGCGGGGTCACGTCCAAGAGCAGCACGTCCTTGCGGTCGCCGGACAGCACCGAACCCTGGATCGCGGCGCCAACGGCCACGGCTTCGTCCGGGTTCACGTCCTTGCGCGGCTCCTTGCCGAAGAACTCCTTAACTTTTTCCTGCACTTTCGGCATGCGGGTCTGGCCGCCGACCAGGATCACGTCGGAGATCTCGTTGACCGACAGGCCGGCATCCTTCAGCGCCACGCGGCACGGCTCGATGGAGCGCTCGACCAGATCTTCCACCAGGCTTTCGAACTTGGCGCGGGTAATCTTCATCGCCAAGTGTTTCGGGCCGGTCGCGTCCATGGTGATGTAAGGCAGGTTCACTTCAGTCTGGGTCGCGCTGGACAGCTCGATCTTGGCCTTTTCCGCCGCTTCCTTCAGACGCTGCAGCGCCATCACGTCGTTCTTCAGATCCACGCCCTGTTCACGCTTGAACTCGGTCACGATGTAATCGATCACGCGCTGGTCGAAGTCTTCGCCGCCCAGGAAGGTGTCGCCGTTGGTCGACAGCACTTCGAACTGGTGCTCGCCGTCCACGTCGGCGATTTCAATGATGGACACGTCGAAAGTGCCGCCGCCCAGGTCGTACACCGCGATCTTGCGGTCGCCTTCCTGCTTGGACAGGCCGAAGGCCAGCGCCGCGGCGGTCGGCTCGTTGATGATGCGCTTCACTTCCAGGCCGGCGATGCGGCCGGCGTCCTTGGTGGCCTGACGCTGGCTGTCGTTGAAGTAGGCCGGCACGGTGATCACCGCCTCGGTCACTTCTTCGCCCAGATAGTCTTCCGCTGCCTTCTTCATCTTGCGCAGCACTTCGGCGGACAGTTGCGGCGGAGCCAGTTCCTGGTCGCGCACCTTGACCCAGGCGTCGCCGTTCTTGGCCTTCAGGATTTCGAAAGGCATCAGGTCGATGTCCTTCTGCACTTCCTTGTCTTCGAAGCGGCGGCCGATCAGGCGCTTGGCGGCGTAAATGGTGTTGCGCGGGTTGGTCACCGCCTGGCGTTTGGCCGGCGCGCCGACCAGGATCTCGCCATCATCCATGTAGGCGATGATGGACGGAGTGGTGCGAGCGCCTTCGGCGTTCTCGATCACTTTCGGGGTGCCACCCTCCACTACCGATACGCAGGAGTTGGTGGTGCCCAAGTCGATACCAATGATTTTACCCATGTCGAAGTTCCTTTATCTCAATTCGTTTCGGCGGCCATTTGCTTGATAGCAACCGCCTGTTGTCTCAATAGGTATTGGCTATGCCCATTATTTCAAGAGGAGCATGCCAGCCTTTTTTATGCTTTTGCCTTGGCAACCACGACCATGGCCGGACGCAGCACGCGGTCGGCGATCTGATAGCCCTTTTGCATCACGCGCACGATGGTATTGGGCTCGGCGTCGGATTCTTCCGCGCTCATCGCCTGATGCTGGTGCGGGTCCAGCTTGTCGCCGGCCTTGGGCGCGATGTCCTTGATCTGCGCCTTTTCGAAGGCGGACACCAACTGCTTCAGTGTCATGTCCACGCCCATCTTCAGGGTGTCGATCTGGCCGCTCTGGTCCAGCAGCGCCATTTCCAGATAGTCCTTCACCGACACCAACTCGCCGGCGAACTTGGTGATCGCGTATTTATGGGCGGAGGCCAGTTCCTCCTGCGCGCGGCGGCGCTGGTTTTCCTGGTCGGCGCGGGCGCGCAGCAGCGCGTCCTTCAATTCCGCCACTTCCGCGTTCAGCGCGGCAAGCTGCTGCTCCGGGCTCAGTTCTTGCTCCACAGCCTGTTCCGCCACCGTCGCGTCGATATTGTCATTGTCCACGGCGTCAGCCGCGATGTTTTGGTTTTCCTGCATGGCGATTCCTCGGATTTGGATTCAGCGGTACGAATAGTCCCGACTCAAGGTAGGGGCTTCGTCGTGGAATTCAAGTCCTGAAAACGACTGAACGGCTTCAGAACGCCGCAAGCGGGCGCCAACACGCCAATGTGCGTTTGCGGACTTTTATTTTCAAAAAGCAAACGCTTGAGCGAGTCGCAATATTCGTTTTAGGAAAGTTGCTGTTAGCTTTTGAAAATCAACAATTTTCTTTGTGCTGCACTGCACACAAGCGTTTTTTTTTGTGCTAATAATTGAGCCACACCCGCAAGTGCTCCGCCCGAACAGCCCCTATCCGCAAGGCTGGCACGGCGGACATGCCGAGCCGGCCCCATGAGGGCCGACCGCAAGAAAATCCGGAAAACCGGATAGCCAGATCGCTTAATGAGGACGCCGGCGCCTGCCGGCGCGCACAGAAACGTATCGAGAAGGGTTTTAGCATGACGACTCGCGAACAACGCATTGCAGCCATCCAGAAAGACTGGAACGAGAATCCCCGCTGGAAAGGCATCAAGCGCGGCTACAGCGCCGCCGATGTGGAGCGCCTGCGCGGCTCGCTGCAGATTGAGTACTCGTTGGCGCGCAACGGCGCGGACAAGCTGTGGGGCCTGCTCCACAGCGAGCCGTACATCAACTGTCTGGGCGCGCTGACCGGCGGTCAGGCCATGCAGCAGGTCAAGGCCGGCGTCAAGGCCATCTATCTGTCCGGCTGGCAAGTGGCCGCCGACAATAATGAATACTCGGCGATGTATCCGGACCAGTCGCTGTATCCGGTGGATTCGGTGCCCAAGGTGGTAGAGCGCATCAACAACGCCTTCACCCGCGCCGACGAGATTCAGCATTCCAAGGGCGTGGCCCAGGGCGACGCCGGCTTCATCGACTACTTCGCCCCCATCGTGGCGGATGCCGAGGCCGGTTTCGGCGGCGTGCTGAACGCTTATGAGCTGATGAAGGCGATGATACGCGCCGGCGCCGGCGGCGTTCACTTCGAGGACCAGTTGGCCTCGGTGAAAAAATGCGGCCACATGGGCGGCAAGGTGCTGGTACCGACCCAGGAAGCAGTGCAGAAACTGATCGCCGCGCGCCTGGCCGCCGACGTCTATGGCGTGCCCACCCTGGTGATCGCCCGGACCGATGCCGAAGCCGCCGATCTCTTGACCAGCGACTGCGACGAGCGCGACCGCCCCTTCCTGACCGGCGAGCGCACCGCCGAAGGCTTCTACAAGACCAAGAAGGGCCTGGAGCAGGCTATCAGCCGCGCCATTGCCTACGCCGACTACGCCGACCTGGTCTGGTGCGAAACCGGCACCCCGGATCTGGAGTTCGCGCGCAAGTTCGCCGATGCGGTGCATGCCAAGCATCCGGGCAAGCTGCTGGCCTACAACTGCTCGCCGTCCTTCAACTGGAAGAAGAACCTGGACGACGCCACCATCGCCAAATTCCAGCGCGAGCTGGGCGCGATGGGCTATAAGTACCAGTTCATCACCTTGGCCGGCATCCACAATATGTGGTACAACATGTACGATCTGGCACAAGATTACGTTGCCCGCGGCATGTCCGCCTATGTCGAGAAAGTACAGGAGCCGGAATTCGCCGCTCGCGAGCGCGGTTACACCTTCGTGTCTCACCAGCAGGAAGTGGGCACCGGCTACTTCGACGATGTCACCACCGTGATCCAGGGCGGGCAGTCCAGCGTCACCGCGCTAACCGGCTCCACCGAGGAAGAGCAATTCCATTGAGCCGCCGCTGATACAGGCGCGGACGCCCACGGTTTCGTGGGCGTTTTTCATTGCGCTGTCGGTGTCGATTATTTAATTCCGCTAAATAATCAATTCAGCTTATGGTGCTTTTTTCAATGCGGAAATTCATCAATACTACTATGCAGAAGCCCGCCAATCGCGGGCTTCGTTTATTTCACGCATTCGCGGAAGGCATCCCACCATGGCAAAAGTCGTCGTTGTTTATCACTCCGGTTACGGTCACACCCAGCAAGTGGCCCAGCATGTCGCCGCTGGCGCCGGCGCGCAGCTGCTGGCCATCGACGCCGAGGGCAATCTGCCCGCCGGCGCCTGGGATCTGCTGAACGACGCCGACGCCATCATCTTCGGCTCGCCCACCTATATGGGCAGCCCGAGCTGGCAATTCAAGAAATTCGCCGACGCCAGCTCCAAGGTCTGGTTCACCCGCGGCTGGCAGGACAAGGTGTTCGGCGGCTTCACCAATAGCGCCAGCCTGAACGGCGACAAGCAGGTTTCGCTGATCTATCTGCAAACCCTGGCTTCCCAGCACGGCGGCCTGTGGGTCAGCCTGGGCCTGCTGCCCAGCAACGCCAAGAACGCCAGCCGCGAGGACATCAACAATCTGGGCGGTTCGGTTGGCCTGCTGGTGCAATCGCCGTCCGACGCCAGCGTCGACGAAATCCCGCAAGGCGATCTGGACACCGCCAAGGCCTATGGCCAGCGTGTCGCCGGCATCGCCAGCAAGTTGCACGGCTAAAAGCTAATTTAGACAAGACAAAGGGGGCCATATGGCCCCCTTTTTCCTTGCCCGCGCGCGCGCTCAGCCGCGTGCGGCCAATTGATCCAGCAACTTCTGGTGAATGCCGCCGAAGCCGCCGTTGCTCATCACCAGCACATGGTCTCCGGGCCGGGCCGCGGCGGCCACAGCTTGCAGCAGCGCGTCGAAATCGTCGAAAGTCTGCGCGCGCTCGCCCAGCTCGGCCAAGGCCTCGCCGGGATTCCAGCCCAGATTGGCGGCGGAGCAGAACACCAGGTCGGCATCGGCCAGCGAGGCCGGCAGCGCCGCCTTCATCGTGCCCAGCTTCATGGTGTTGGAACGCGGCTCCAGCACCGCCAGGATGCGCTCGCCGCCCACCTTGTGCCGCAGGCCGGCCAGAGTGGTGGCGATGGCGGTGGGATGATGGGCGAAGTCGTCGTACACCGTGACGCCGGCCGCTACGCCGCGCACCTCCATCCGCCGCTTGACGTTCTGGAAGCGCGACAGCGCGTCGATGGCGCTGCTCACCGCCACGCCGACATGGCGGGCGGCGGCGATCGCCGCCAACGCGTTCAAGCGGTTGTGTTCGCCCATCAGCTCCCAGCGCACCCGGCCCTGGATCTGGCCGTCGAGCAGCACGTCGAAATGGCCGTTGGCCTCCGCCGCGCCCAGTTGCCAGCCGGCATCCGCGCCGAAGCGCTCCACCGGCGTCCAGCAGCCGCGTTCCAATACTCGATCCAGGCTGGCCTCGCGGCCGTTGCTGACGATCAGGCCCTGGCCCGGCACCGTGCGCACCAGATGATGGAACTGGGTTTCTATCGCCGCCAGGTCGGCGAAGATGTCGGCGTGGTCGAACTCCAGATTGTTCAGCACCGCGGTGCGCGGGCGGTAATGGACAAACTTGGAGCGCTTGTCGAAGAAGGCGGTATCGTATTCGTCAGCCTCGATCACGAAGAAGGGGCTGACGCTGGCCGCGTCCTGGCGCGGCGCGCCCGGCAGCCGCGCCGACACGCCGAAGTTCTGCGGAATGCCACCGATCAGGAAACCCGGCGCCAGGCCGGCGTCCTCCAGAATCCAGGCCAGCATCGAACTGGTGGTGGTCTTGCCATGGGTGCCGGCCACCGCCAGTACCCACAGGTCCTGGAGCACGTTTTCCGCCAGCCACTGCGGGCCGGAGATATAAGGCAGCCCGCGATTGAGGATTTCCTCCATCAGCGGCTTGCCGCGCGTCACCACATTGCCCACCACGAAGATGTCCGCGCCGATGTCGGCCTGCTCCGCGCCGAAGCCCTGGATCAGCTCGATGCCCATGGCTTCCAACTGGGTGCTCATCGGCGGGTATACATTGGCGTCGCAGCCGGTGACCTTGTGACCGGCCTGTTTGGCGATAGCGGCGATGCCTCCCATGAAGGTGCCGCAGATGCCCAGGATATGGATGTGCATAATTCGGTTCAGCGTATTGAAAACGGCAAAACGGCAAGCATACCGGAAAGCGGCCGCCGCCGACATCCGGGCTCGCAAGCCGCTGCGCGGCCGGCCATGCCTGTCCTTCGGATCAGGATGCGCTGACAAAACATGACATTCGGCTCAACCGTCGAATGGATGGAACTAGGCTGAATTGGCCGGCCCGCAACTATCCGTGGGCAAACCCGGCCATTCGGAGACCAAAATGACAATGCTCAACGCTCGCCTCGCTCCGCTGGGCCTCGCCGCGCTAGTGCTGGCGGCACCCGGCCACGGCGAAGATATTCCGCAGATAGACAACCCGCCGCGGCTCTTGGCGGCTCCCGCCGACCAGGCCGCCAAGACCAGGCTCGGCACGCTCAACACCGCCGCCCTGCTCAACGCGCCGCTGGAGCTTGGCCAGCCCCAGGCTGCGCCGCGCGAAGTCACCTTCGATCTGGACATCCGCTATCGCTATGGCTGGATCCGCAACCCCTCGCTGGAACGACCCGGGCAGATCCATTACGACAAGGTCGTGCTACGCAGCTACCTGCCCGGCGTGCTCAGCTCGGCCGCGCCGCCAAGCTCCTCCCTTCCCAGCGCCACGCCCTTCATCGCCCCGCTGATCGAGGTCTACCCTGGGCAAACCGTGCGCATCGGCCTGAACAACAAGCTGGACCGCGACGTCGATGGCAAGCCCATCCGCGACCCCAGTTGCACCGACCAGGGCGGCAGCGCCAACCAGCCGCACTGTTTCAACGGCACCAATCTGCATACCCACGGGCTCTGGATCAATCCGGCCGGCAATAGCGACAATGTGCTGCTCTCCATCAATCCCGGCGTCAGCTTCCAGTACGAGTACAACATTCCGCCAGACCACCCCGCCGGCACATTCTGGTATCACACCCACCGCCATGGCTCCACCGCGCTGCAGGTGTCCAGCGGCATGGCCGGCGCGCTGATCGTGCGCAGCACGCGGCAACCCACCCTGCAGCAGAACGGTGACATCGACACCCTGTTACAACCCTATGCCGGAGCCGGCTTCCGCGAGCGGGTGCTGGTGTTTCAGCAGATCCAGTACGCCTGCCGCTTCAAGGCCGGACAATACAAGGACATGATCAAGACTTACGGCAATACCGCCACTCCGCCCAATGAGGAGGATCAGCGCTACCGCTGCGACGACGGCGACGTGGGCGGCATCGAAGGCTACGACCAGTTCGGACCCAAGACCTGGCAAGAATCCGGCCGCTACACCAGCATCAACGGCGTGGTCTTGGGCAAGATGGTCCAAGCGCGGGCCGGCGACGTGGAACGCTGGAGAATGGTGCACGCCGGCGTGCGCGACACCATCAATCTGAAACTGCGCCGCCTCAGCGACAACGCGCCGCCGCTGGCCGGCCTGTTCGCCAGGCAGATGGACGATTACGTCACCCGCTATTGCCGCAGCGACACGGAGCTGGACCTGCCCTTGATCGCCGCCGACGGCCTGACCATGGGCAAGGTGCAAACCCGCAAGAGCGTGGTGTTCCAGCCCGGCTATCGCTGGGACGCGCTGGTGTCCTTCCCCAGCGCCGGCAAATACTGCCTGATCAACGACGTCAAGGTCAGCAGCACCATAGACCGCTCGGCGCCGTCGGCGCGCTTGCTGGGCGTTGTCGACGTTGCGCCCGGCCAAGCCTCGCGTCCGTTGCAAGAGGTGCTGATCGGCGCCGCCCGCGCGCACTTTCCGCCCGCTGTCGCCAACAAGGTCAGCGCGGAACTACGCAGCGGGATGAAGCTGAGCAGCTTTGTGCCACATCCGGACATAGACCCCAAGGAAGTGACCGGCACCCAGACGCTGACGTTCAACATCGATGTGTCGCAGCCCAAGTCGGCCTTCTTCCAGGTGGACGGCAAACCTTATGCCGGCGAACGCATAGACCGCACTCTGAAGCTGGGTGGCGTGGACGAGTGGACGCTGCGCTCCGACTTCGTCAGCCATCCCTACCATATCCACGTCAACCCGTTCCAGATCGTCAAGATAGTAGACCCCAAGGGCCGCGACATCAGCGCGGAAGGCGCACCGGATTCAATGGACCCCGGCGACACCCAATACAGCGGCCTGAAAAACGTCTGGAAAGACACTTTATGGGTGAAAAACATCGAAGCCAGCAATGACCCGAAGATTGCCGCGGCCGGCCGTTACACCATCACCATCCGCACCCGCTATGAGCGCTATATCGGCGACTTCGTATTGCATTGCCATATCCTGGATCACGAGGACCAGGGCATGATGCAGAATATCCGCATCGCGCTGCCGGACGGCAGGGGCGGCACCGCCTTTGGCCATCACTGAACGGCCCGCCATGAAAAAAGCCCGCGACAGCGGGCTTTTTCACAGCGGACGAGCGGCTCAGAAGAAGATCAGCGTCATCAGCACGAACAAGGGCAGCAGGATGGCGCAGGACCAGCCCAGATAGCCGAAGAAGCTCGGCATCTTCACATGGCGGTGCTCGGCGATGGCCTTGACCATGAAGTTGGGCGCGTTGCCGATATAGGTATTGGCGCCCATGAACACCGCGCCCATGGAGATCGCCAGCAAGGTGTCCGCCATCGGGCCCATCAGCACCTGGGCGTCGCCGTGAGCCAGGTTGAAGAACACCAGATAGGTGGGCGCATTGTCCAGGAAGCTGGACAGGATGCCGGTCATCCAGAAATACATCGTGTTGACCGGCTGGCCATTGGCGTCGGACACCATGTGCACCAGGCTGGCCAGATGGCCGTCTGCGCCGGCGCGCAGGATGGCGATCACCGGACCGATGGTGATGAAGATGCCGGCGAACAACTTGCCCACTTCCAGGATGGGATCCCAGTTGAACTCATTGCCAGCGCGCACCTGCTTGGGGGTGATCCACAGCGAGGCGAAGGCCAAGGCCAGCAGCGCCAGGTCTCGCACAATGTTCTGCAACTCCACATGGGTGCCCATGATGTCGAACACCACGCCCGGTTTCCAGATGCCGGACATCAGCACCGCGGCGATGATGCCGGCCAGCAGGAACAGATTGCGCTTGCCGTGCAGCTTGATCGGCTTGTCCTTGGAACGGTCGATTTCCGGCAGCGTGCCCGCCTGCGCTTCCTTCTTGAAGAAATGGCTGTCCAGCGCGTAGAAGATGGCCAGCAGCGCCAGCGACAGCACCAGCACCGGCAGCGCCATATGCTGCACCGTCCAGCCGAAGCTGACGCCCTTGAGGAAGCCGAGGAACAACGGCGGATCGCCCAGCGGGGTCAGGCCGCCGCCGATATTGGCCACCAGGAAGATGAAGAACACCACCACGTGCACATTGTGCTTGCGCTTTTCATTGGCGCGCAGCAGGGGGCGGATCAGCAGCATCGCCGCGCCGGTGGTGCCCATGATGGAGGCCAGCGCGGTGCCTATCGCCAGAATGGCGGTGTTGAGCTTGGGCGAGCCGTGCAAGGAGCCCCATACCAGAATGCCGCCGGACACGGTGTACAAGGAGAACAGCAGCACGATGAAGGGTATGTATTCGGCGAACAGCGCGTGGACGATCAGCGCCGTCGAAGTGCCCAGGCCGTAAGCCACGGCGAAGGGCGCCAGGAACAGCACGGTCCACACCGCGGTGATCTTGCCGAAATGATGGTGCCAGATGCCCGGCGCGAAAATCGGAAACAAGGCAATGGACAGCAGAATGCCGGCGAACGGCAAGCCCCAGGCCAAGCTCAGCGTGGCGCCGTCCAGCTCGGCGGCTTGCGCCAATGCCGGCAGCAAGGCCAGGGCTGCGGCGCTAAAGAGTGTTTTGGTCATCTATCTTCCCGAGGGCATGACGCCCATTGATAAAAGCGCCATCGCCTGTGCCAAGACAGCCTTGGACAGGCTCTATGCAAAGAATGGATTCCGGCGATATTGTTGAAGCGCAACGGCGGCCGGATGCCGTTGCGCTGACGCTCCGCATCCCGCCAAGGCCGGATCACGGCACTGACAGCGCCAGCGCGCCCGTATGGGCCTGGTTCGATCAGAACAGTTACAAAGCGTTACATCGTCCCATAACTCGGGCTGCCCGGACAAGGAAAACCGGTATCGGAAGCAGGCGTTTTTGCGCGATTGCCACGCTAATTAAGCGTTTAATGAAACAAGGCCGGCGGCGTGACGCCACCGGCCTTGTCAGCAGAACCGAACGCCTCAGCGCTGGATGAATTCGATCTTGTAGCCATCCGGGTCTTCGGCGAAGGCGATCACCGTGGTGCCGTGCTTCATCGGGCCGGCTTCGCGGGTGACCTTGCCGCCCTTGGCGCGCACCATGTCACAGGCGGCGTAAGCGTCCGGCACCTCGATGGCGATATGGCCGTAGCCGTTGCCCAGCTCATAGGACTCGGTGTCCCAGTTGTGGGTCAGTTCCAGCACCGTCTGTTCTTCTTCGGCGCCGTAGCCGACGAAGGCCAGGGTGAAGCGGCCGTCCGGGTAATCCTGGCGGCGCAGCAACTTCATATCGAGCACTTCCTGGTAAAACGCCAGCGAGCGCTCCAGATTGCCCACTCGCAGCATGGTGTGCAGTAAACGCATCATCACTCTCCTTAATTCATCAATCAAAATGGAACAGCTCGGCGCCGTGCTGCTTCAGCCAGCGCCGCGCCGTCTGCCAATCCGGGTACAGGCGCGCGGTTTCCGCCCAGAACGCCGGCGAATGGTTCATGTGTTCCAGGTGAGCCAGCTCGTGGGCGATCACGTAGTCCAGCACCACCGGCGGCGCTTGCAGCAAGCGCCAATTCAGGCGAATCACCCCGGCCGCGGTGCAACTGCCCCAGCGCGTGCGCGCCGACGACAATTGCAGGCCGCTGGGCTGGCGGCGGCAAGCGCGCGCCAGTTCCGCCAGCCGCGATGGAAAGCGCAAGGCGGCTTCGCGCTGGAAAAATCGGCATACCACCTGTTTCAGCCCCGCCGCGTCGCCCTCGGCGATACCGGTAACAAGCAACCCCTCCGGCAACAGCCGGGCGCTGCGGCGCGCGCCGGCCGTCAGCACGATGGGCATGGCCTCGCCCTGCCAGCGCAACTGACTGAGATCGGCCGCCTGCTGCCGCGCCAGCTTTTGCCGCGCCACATGGCCGGCGATCCAGTCGCGGCGTTCGAACAAGACTTCGCGCAGCCGGGCGGCGCTGACCGCCGGATGCGCGACCAACTCCACCCTGCCCGCGCTGACCCGTATGCCCACGCTCTTGCGCGGACGCCGGGTCAGCACCACGTCCACCTCGCCGTCAGGCAGCGGCAGACGCAGCCAGACGCTTGCGCTTTTCATCCGCGTCCGCGAACGGGCCGACGCCGCCGATCTCGCGCTGACGCGCCTCGATCCACTGCTCGGCATCCTTCATCATCGCCTCCGGCCCCAGCGCCTCATCCGGCACGATGGGCTTGCCCACCACCACGGTGATCTCGCCGGGGTATTTCAGGAAGGCGTTGCGCGGCCAGAACTCGCCGGCGTTGTGCGCCACCGGCACCAGCGGCATGTCGAACTGCTTGGCCATGCGCGCCGCGCCCAGCTTGTACTTGCCCACCACGCCCGGCTTGGTGCGGGTGCCTTCCGGGAAGACCGTGATCCAGAAGCGGTGGCGCTTGCGCTCCAGCCCCTGCTCCAGCAGGCGCTGGTTGGCGTTGGCGCGGTCGGAACGGTTGATGATGATGGGGTTCATCAGCACCAGGCCCCAGCCGAACACCGGAATCCAGGTCAGCTCGCGCTTGGCCACGTACACCTGCCACGGAAAGATCTTCTGCAAGGCCAGCGTTTCCCAGCCGGACTGGTGCTTGGAGCAGATCACCGAGGGCTGATCCGGAATATTCTCCGCGCCCAGCACCTTGTATTTCAGGCCGATCACATGCTCCAGCATCCACAGCAGGCTCTGCGCCCAACTGACGCCGAACACATGGCGCGCGCGGCGCGGCAGCGGCGCCGACAGCAGCAGCAGGAAGAAGAACAGCGGCGTGATCACGATCAGCACCAGCCAGTACAGCAGATTACGAAGCCATAAACTCAGCATGCTTGGGAAAGTATCCTTATCAAAAATCAGCGCTCGCGCGAATCGATCAAATATTCCGCGGCATCGTACAAATCGTTGAACACCAGGGTGCCGGCCGGCAGCTCGCCGTCGGCCAGCGTCTTGGCGCCCTTGCCGGTCTTGACCAGGATGGGCAGGCCACCCACCGCCGCCACCGATTCCAGATCGCGGCGGCTGTCGCCGATCAGCGGCAAGCCGTCCAGCTTCACATTGAAGCGCTCGGCGATCTCCAGCACCATGCCCGGCAGCGGCTTGCGGCAATCGCAGCCGGCGCTGGGGCCGTGCGGACAGAACAGCACCGCGTCGATGCGCCCGCCGGCCTGCCCCACCAGCCGGTGCATCTTCTCGTGCATGGCGTTGAGCGCCTGCACGTCGAACAGGCCGCGGCCGATGCCGGATTGATTGGTGGCCACCACCACGCGCCAGCCGGACTGGGTCAGATTGGCGATCGCCTCCAGGCTATGCTCGATCGGCACCCATTCCGCCGGCGATTTGACGAAATCGTCGCGGTCCTGATTGATCACGCCATCGCGGTCGAGAATGACTAGTTTCACGGTTTTTCCCCGTCTGGAACATGCCGGGGCGGCCTGAGCCGCCCCGTGGGATTACTCCGCCAGCAGCGAAATGTCGGCCACGCGGTTGAACAAGCCGGCCAGCCGCGCCAGCAGGGCGATGCGGTTGTTGCGCACCGCGGCGTCGTCCGCCATCACCATCACGCCGTCGAAGAAAGCGTCCACCGGCGCGCGCAGCGAGGCCAGCTGGGTCAGCGCGGCGGCGAAATCGCGGGCGGCGAACTTATCGTCCACCTGCGGCGCCAACTGCTCGACGGCGGCGAACAGCGCCTGCTCGGCCGCTTCGCTCAGCAGCGCCGGATTCACCGCGCCCACTTCGCCTTCGGCCTTTTTCAGGATGTTCTTCACCCGCTTGTTGGCGGCGGCCAGCGCGGCCGCTTCCGGCAGCGCCTTGAAAGCGGCGACGGCGGACAACACCGCGCGTACTTCCGCCAGCCGGCTGGGCGAGAGCGCCAGCACCGCGTCGATCTCGTCGCCCTTGTAATCGGCGGCGAGGAAGTTCTTCAGGCGGTCCATCATGAAGCCGAACACCTCGTCGGCCACGGCGGCGGACAGCTTGCCGGCCGGGAAGGCGGCGGCGACGATGTTCAGCAGCGCCTTCAGGTCCAGGTCCGCGTCCAACGCCATGCGCACCACGCCCAGCGCGGCGCGGCGCAAGGCGAACGGATCCTTGTCGCCGGTGGGGATCAGGCCGATGCCCCAGATGCCGACGATGGTTTCCAGCTTGTCCGCCAACGCCACCGCGGTGGCGATCTTGCCTTCCGGCAGCGTGTCGCCGGCGAAGCGCGGGTGGTAATGGCCTTCGATGGCGGCGGCCACTTCGGCGTGCTCGCCGTCGAGCTGGGCGTAGTACATGCCCATCACGCCCTGCAATTCGGGGAATTCGCCCACCATGTCGGACACCAGATCGGCCTTGGCCAGGTAGGCGGCGCGGGCGGCCAGCGCGGCGTCGGCGCCCAGTTCATGGGCGATGGCGCCGGCGATGCTCTGCAGGCGCTCGACGCGCTCCAGCTGCGAACCGATCTTATTGTGGTAGACCACATTGGCCAGACGCGGCAAGCGGCTGTCCAGCCGCGCCTTCTGGTCCTGCTCGAAGAAGAACTTGGCGTCGGACAGGCGC
Organism: Chromobacterium aquaticum; assembly: GCF_021129195.1. GTDB lineage: Bacteria > Pseudomonadota > Gammaproteobacteria > Burkholderiales > Chromobacteriaceae > Chromobacterium > Chromobacterium aquaticum. The sequence continues at coordinate 25,067 of NZ_JAJOHW010000097.1, forward strand.
GCGCGCAGCACGCGCTCATTGCCGCCGACGATGAAGGACGGGTCCGCGGTTTCCAGATTGGACACCAGCAGGAAGCGGTTCATCAGCTTGCCGGACGCGTCCAGCAGCGGGAAATACTTCTGGTTCTGCTGCATGGTCAGGATCAGACACTCCTGCGGCACGCGCAGGAATTCGGCCTCGAAGCCGGCCTCCAGCACCACCGGCCACTCCACCAGGCCGGTCACCTCGTCGAACAAGGCGTCCGGCGCGGCGATGGTGGCGTTCAGGCGGGCGGCGGCCTCGGCCAGCTTGTGGCGGATCAGCTCGCGACGCGCGTCGAAACTGGCCACCACCTTGCCGGATTCATGCAGGGTACGGGCATAGGCGTCGGCATTGGCCACCGTCACCTCGCCCTGGGACAGGAAGCGATGACCGCGGGTGCGCTGGCCGCTGTGCAGGCCCAGCACCTCGCCCGGCACCACCGCGTCGCCGTGCAACATGATCAGACCGTGTACCGGGCGCACGAACTGCACATCCAGGCTGCCCCAGCGCATCAGCTTGGGCGCCGGCAGCTTTTTCAGCGCCAGCGCCACCACGTCGGCCAATACCGCGGCCAGCGGCTGGCCTTGCTTGACGCTCTCATAGGCATACACGTCCTGCTTGCCGTCGCTCATGGTGGACAGCGCGGACACCTCCACGCCGCAGGAGCGGGCGAAACCGGCCAGCGCCGGCGTCGGCTGGCCGTCCTTCATGCCGGCGGCCACCGCCGGGCCCTTGCGGGTGACCTTTTGGTCCGGCTGCAAGGCGGCCACATTGGCCAGCTGCACCGCCAGGCGGCGCGGCGAGGCGTAGACCGTTGCTTCGGCGTCGGCCGGCGCGAACTGCATTTTCTTCAATTCGTCGCCTATGGTCTGGGCAAAACTGGCGGCCAGCTTTTCCAGCGCTTTGGGCGGCAGCTCCTCGGTGAGCAGCTCAATCAGCAATGTCTGGTTCATATTCACTCTAAAACTTAACGCTTGGCGGCCCCGGCGGCTTCGCAGATCACCTTCATCATGGCGTCGGCGACCGATCCCTGATACACGGGCTGCCATTTCCAGGCGTGGCGCGGCACTGGAAACATGGTTGAGAACAGGTGCTTGTTGTTGCGATCAAAGTAGTCGGAACTGACAAACACATACTGGTACTTGCCGCAGTCGGCGTAACCTACGCTGCGGCGGATATTGAATTTCAGCTTATAGCTTTTCTCGTACTGGACCTTGTCGAACCGTTCCTGGTTGACGAAGTGCACCAGCCCGTCCTGCCCCAGCCACAGCGAATTGCCGTCTATCGCCAGCTGCAGCGCCTTGCCGTCCTGATACGCCACCCAGTCGGCGGCGGGCTCGGCCAGCGCCGGCAGCGCCAGCGCGGCGCAAAAGCAGGCGAAACAGGCTTTCATGCGCATTCCTTCAGCGAAAGACGACAAGGGGGCGGCGGCCACGATCAGGCCTGCCGGCACATCGGGAAGCCCAGCGCTTCGCGGGCGTCGTAATACGCCTGCGCCACGCCGCGGGACAAGGTGCGGATGCGGCCGATATAGGTGGCGCGCTCGGTCACCGAGATCGCGCCGCGCGCGTCCAGCAGGTTGAAAGTGTGACCGGCCTTGAGAATCATCTCGTAGGCCGGCAGCGGCAAGCTGGCTTCCAGCAGCGACTTGGCCTCGGCCTCGTAGTCGTTGAACTGGCGGAACAGCAGCTCGACATTGCTGTGCTCGAACGCGTACTTGGACTGTTCCACTTCATTCTGGAAGAACACATTGCCGTAAGTGACCGGCTGGCCGTCCGGCAGATGGGTCCAGATCAAATCGTAGACGTTTTCCACGCCCTGCAGATACATGGCCAGCCGCTCCAGGCCGTAAGTGATCTCGCCCAGCACCGGCTTGCAGTCCAGACCGCCCACTTGCTGGAAATAGGTGAACTGGGTCACTTCCATGCCGTTCAGCCACACTTCCCAGCCCAGACCCCAGGCGCCCAGCGTCGGGTTTTCCCAGTCGTCCTCGACAAAGCGGATGTCCTGCACCGTCGGGTCCAGGCCCAGCTCCTGCAGCGAGCCCAGGTACAGCTCCTGAATATTGGACGGCGACGGCTTCAACACCACCTGGAATTGATGATGCTGGAACAGACGATTGGGGTTTTCGCCGTAACGACCGTCCTTGGGACGACGCGACGGCTGCACATAGGCCGCGTTCCACGGCTCCGGCCCCAACGCCCGCAGGAAGGTGGCGGTGTGCGAGGTCCCCGCGCCCACTTCGGTGTCGTAAGGCTGCAGCAAGGCGCAGCCCTGGCGGTTCCAATAGTGCTGGAGCGTGAGGATGATTTCCTGGAAGGTAAGCATAGACGTGGTGAGCAAAGTGAAAAGTCAAAGGCCGATTCTACCGCCTAGCGCCCCCCACGCAAAGCCAAGCCGTTGGCGGCAAATCAAAAAGGCCGGCGAAACCGGCCTGTATCTCCCCTTCCCGCCCGCGGCCCGCCGCCGCCACGACGTCAGCCGACGGATGCGCCGCGCGCCAAGGCCTGCTCCGCCAGCCTATCCGCCAACGCCCGCCCCTTGGCCAGGCAGTCCGGCAGCGACACCCCGTCCAGCCAGTTGGCGCAGGCATGCAGACCACGCGCGCTCGCGGCGGCGGCCAGCGGCCGCAAGGCCGTCATCGCCGCCGTGCCCTGCGGCAAGGCCTGTGGCCAGCGCACGACGCGCTGGCTCAGCGGCGCGCCCCGCAGGCCGAACAGCCGCGCCAGTTCCAGGTTCAAGCGCTGCAACAGCGCCGGGTCCGGCAAGGCGGCCAGTTCCGCCTGGCGGCTGCCGCCGATGAAGCTGGTCACCAGCCGCGCGCCCGGCGCCGCCGTGTGTGGATACGTCCGGCTGGACATCAGATGTCCCAGGGCCAAAGCGCCTTCCGCCGCGGGATGCAGCGCGCCGAAGCCCGCCAGCGGTCGATGCAAATCCTCGTCCGCCGCCATGGTCGCCACCACGGTCAGCGGCGCGTAGCGCACCGCCGCGCAAGCGCGCGCCCATTCCGGCTCGCAGACGCTCAGCAAGGACGCCGCCTGTGGCGCCGGCAGCGCCAGTACCACCGCGCGGGCCGGCAGCGGCCCTTGCGGCGTCAGCACCCGCCAGCCGTCATCGACGCGCTCCAGACTCAACGCCGGACACTCCAGCCTCACGTCCAGATCGCGCGCCAGCCGCTGGGCCAGGCTGGACAGCCCCCCCGGCAAGGTGCACATCCGCTTGCGCCGCGCGTCGCCGCGCCGCCAGCGCCGCCACATGCCCAACGCCATCGAACCGGCCTCGCGCTCCGCCGCCGCCAGTCCGGGCAGGCATTCCGCCATCAGCAAGGTCTCCGGATCGCCGGCGAACACGCCGCCGACAAAGGGATCCACCGCCTTGGCCAGCACCTCCTCGCCCAGCCGGCGCCGGAAAAAATCCGCCACCGTTTCCGCCTCCGCCGCCGTGGAACGGCGCCAGGGCTCGCTCAGCAAGCGCCACTTGGCGCCCCAACTGAAGTAGGAACCGGCCAGCAGCGCGGCCGGGTTGGCGGGCAAGGCCCGGTATTGGCCGTGCAGCAACACATAGCGGCGTTGCGGGCCAGGCGCCGGCGTCAACGGCGTCAGGCCCAGCTCCAGCAGCCACTGCCATAGCGCCTCGTCCGCCAGCAAGGTGTTCGGCCCCGCCTCCATCAGCCCCGGTTCCAGATCCAGGCTCAGCACCTTGCCGCCAACGCGCGCGGACGCCTCCAACACCACCGCCTCCACGCCGCGCCGCCGCAGCTGCCAGGCACAGGACAGGCCGGACACCCCGGCGCCGATCACCACAATCATTTCATCACTCCCGCTTGAATAGGCCAGGGCCGCCCGTGGCGGCCCTGGATGGCGGCCAGTATGCCAAGCGCGGCTTTCCCCCCTGTTGACCAGGCGCAAGCCGGTCCGCTCCCGCCAAAAATTAATATATTACATAACAATTGACCACAATCTGTATAGACATTTAGAGTCGAGGTCCCACCGCCCGCGCCGGAAACTGCCCCGGTTTAGCCGGCACACAGGAGAACGCTGATGAATTCCCCGCCTCAAGCCAGCCTGATCGAAACCCGGGCAATAGACTTCATCCCGGAGAACGAACGCCACGGCCGCCTGCTCAGTCAATTCACCTTATGGTTCAGCGCCAATCTGCAGATCACCGCCATCATCACCGGCGCGCTGGCGGTGGTGCTGGGCGGCGATGTGTTCTGGTCCTTGATCGGCCTGCTGCTGGGCCAGGTGCTGGGCGGCGCGGTGATGGCGCTGCATGGCGCGCAGGGGCCGCGGCTGGGACTGCCGCAGATGATTTCCAGCCGCGTGCAGTTCGGCGTGCTGGGCGCCACCCTGCCGCTGGCGCTGGTCTGTGTGCTCTATATCGGTTTCAACACCACCGGCACCATTCTATCCGGCCAGGCCATCGCCCAGCTGACCGGCCTCAGCCCAAGCGCCGGCATCCTGATCTTTTCCGCCGTGATCGCGCTGTTCGCGGCATGCGGCTACCGGATGATCCACCTGCTGGGCCGCGCCGCCACCGTGCTCGGCCTGATCGCCTTCGCCTATCTGTTCGCGCGCCTGCTCAGCGTCAACGACATCACGCCGCTGCTGCGCAATCACCGCTTCGCCTGGGACAGCTTCCTGCTGGCGGTGTCGTTGTCCGCCTCCTGGCAGATCGCCTTCGGTCCCTACGTCGCCGACTACTCGCGCTACCTGCCCAGCGGCGTATCGCCGCTGCGCACCTTTCTATGCGTGGGCGGCGGCTCGGTATTGGGCGCGCAGATCGCGATGACGCTGGGCGTGTTCGCCGCCGCGCTGGCCGGCCCGCGCTTCGTCGGCCAGGAAGTGGCCTACATCGTCGGCTTGGGCACCAGCGGCGCAATGGCCGGCTTCCTGTTCTTCAGCATCGCCTTTGGCAAGATAACCGTGTCCACGCTGAACGCCTACGGCAGCTTCATGTGCCTGGCCACCATGCTCAGCGGCTTCCAGCGCGAAGCGAAGATAGACCGCCGCCAGCGCCTGGTGTTCGTGCTGGCCATCGTCGGCTTGTCCGCCGCGATCGCGCTGGCGGCGCAGCACGATTTCCTGCTGCATTTCAAATCCTTCATCCTGTTCCTGCTGACCTTCTTCACCCCGTGGAGCGCCATCAATCTGGTGGACTACTACTGGGTCAACCAGGAACAGTACGACCTTGCCGCCCTGAGCGATCCCGACGGCCGTTATGGACGCTGGAACCGGGTCGGCATCGCCAGCTATCTGTTTGGCCTGCTGGCGCAGCTGCCCTTCATCTCCACCCGTTTTTACAGCGGTCCGCTGCTGCCCTATCTGGGGCAGGTGGACATTTCCTGGCTGGTGGGACTGATCGCGCCCGGCGCGCTGTATTTCTGCCTAGCGCGCCGGCGCGTTCAACGCTCGCCCACGCGGGTCTCGCCGGCCAAGGGTTGACCGTCGTCGTCCAGCAGCAGGAAGCGCGCTGTCGCCGCGCCGTCCTCGCAATGGAAAGACGCTGGCAAGGGCAGGCTCAGGGCCGCCAGCGGCGGCGCCATGTCCGCCGCCAACGCCAGCGCGGGCAAGCCGGCGCAGCGCAGTTCCAAGGCACGGAAGCTGGCGAAATAAGGGCTGGGATTGTCTATGCGCAACTGCGCGCCGCCGGGCTCCCGCGTGACGGCGAAGCGCAGCCACCGCGGCAAGTCCTCGAGCGCAGCACGGAGTCCGGCTGGCCGCATCAGAACCTTCATCTGGGTACGCAGCGTGACTGTCAGCGTCCGGGCCGCCGCCGGCAAATCCATGCGCGCCGGCGGGATTTCATACAGATTCAGCCAGAACAGCGACTCTCGGTCCACGGGCAATGGGGTGCCGGTCGCGATCAAGCGCAGACTGATCTGCCCATCCGGGTTCAGACGAAAGATGGGCGGCATCGGCATCACCGCCGCCTCCGCGCCCAGCGTGTCCGGGCCGGAGTCCAGCCGCCCATCATCCACCCAAGCCTGCACCAGCACCGGATAGCGATTCAGATTGATCAATTGCAGCGACTGCTCGGCGCTGCCGCCGGCGAACACCACCCGCGTGGACTCCGCCATCAGGCCAGCCCAACTGCTGCCGCCCAGCAGACACAGCAAACCGCGCAAGCCCCAGCGCCAGGCCTTATTGCACACGGATCACCACCTGCGCCGTCGCGTTCAAGCCTCCGGCCTTGACCCTCTTGCCCGGCAAACGGGTCAGCACCGCCTGCATCCGCGCCTGATAGCGGGTCCAGCCATCCTGGCTGCCCAGTTCGGCGGTGTCTTGCAGTACCGGATACCAGCCGGCATCGCCGCCCCCCCCGGTGAGCAGCACGTCGCTAAGCAGATTCAGCACTTGGCCGCCTGGCCTCCGCAACGCCACGCCCACCCCGGTCGCCACCGCCGGGTTGACGCCGTAACCGTCGGACAGCAGGTGGCTGACCCCGCCGCCACTCGTGCCCAGGCCTTCTGTCAACGCCGCCTGGTAATTTGCCGGCTGCACCAGCAGCCCCATCGCCGTCTGCCCCTGTGCCGTGCCGCTTTGAAAACCGCTCAGGCCGGCATTGGCCGGCGCGCCGGTCTGGCACTGCAGGCGGATGTCCACCGGCAGCGTGCGTTGCCCGCCCTGCTCCAACTCGGCCACCGAGATCGCCGGAAACGCCACCACCGGCGTCACCGTCTCCACGCGGCAGCTGGCGCTGCGGCGCACCTTCACCACCTGATACGGATTGATCGCGCCGGGCCAATCCCAAAACCAGCCGCTGAAGTTTTGATTATGGTCGGCGCCCTCGCTCAACCACGGCGAGCCGCCGCCGCCCTGAAACGCGCTATAGGCGATGGGTTGGGCATACATCCAGTTCTGGCCGGCCGGCCCGTCCTGCCAGCCTATGTCTCCCGACCCCTTGGACTGGCTGTATTTGAAAAACTCCACCTTGTAGTTGCTGAAGTGCTTGGCCTTGATCAGATACCAGCCGCGCTCATCGCGATCATTGGCCATATCCAGCACCAGCGGCCGCCGTTTCCAATAGCGCGACGCGTACTCGCCGGTATTCAGATTGGTCACCCGCGCCATCAGGCCGCGCTGTACCGTGCGATACGCCTGCGGCAGACCGATGGCGCTGCCCTCCTCGTCCTTGCCGGCCCAATCGTTGTCGCCATTGGTCGAATAGTATTCATAAAAAGTCTCCGGCTTTTCTTCCGGCGAGCAGCGAAACAGCACCTGCTCCGGCGCATAGCCGCCGGTATGGCCGGAACCCAAGTCATAGATGCTCAGCACCTTGCTGGCCAATAAAGTGCCGTCCGGCTGGAACGCCTCGTTATTGATATTGATGGTCATCGCCAGCGCCCCCTGGCCGGCAGTATCCGTCGCACCGTCCCAAATCCTGACCTCGCCCCTGCCGGGTTCGACATAGTCCACCGCATTGATATCGGTCGTCGGCGAAGAGCGCGACACGCGATAACAGGCGCCCTGCGCCGACATGCTGGACAAGGCCCCCACCAGCAGCATCGCAGCGCCCAAGGCATCGGATTGATATTTCATCTTGCTCCTCATGGATTGGGCAGCGGCGCGCACGCCGCCTCCAGACGGACGATGGACCGGCTACCCGTCTCGTCCGCCAGCGTGTACGGCAATACGCATTGACTATCCGCGTCATCGCCCCATTTCACTCGCAAGCTGGCCTTGCGCGCGCCGACCCGCGCATAAGCCTGCCCCCCCTGGCCCACCATGCCGATATTGGCGCCGTCTTCCGCGTACACCATTGCGCCCATCGGCAAGGCCGAGCCATCGGCCAGCCATCCCTTGATCAACACTGCCTGGCCGCTGCGGGTGGCGAACTTCAGCCGCACCGCCGCTCCGGCGTACGGCGCGGTGCGCTGTTGGTCTCCCAGTAGCTCCACGCCTGCCGCCAGGCCCTTGCTGTCCAGCGCCACCTCGTTGTAGCGGTAAGGCGTCAGCGCCGGAATCAGCGCATAACCGGCGCGGTCCACCGTCGCGCCCAAGCCATTGCGCACCACCGCGCCGCTGGCGCCGGGCGCTTCCACCAGGCCGAAGGTTTCACTCAGGTACGGCCCCAAAGTCACGCCGCCGCGATGCAGCGCCAGCGCGCCGCGCGCGCTGACGCCGACCTGCGAAAAATCACGCCCCCGTGAATAGCTGCCGCCCAGCGTCACCGGCGCAAAGCGCTTCTGCGCATTAGCGCTCAAGCTGCCAGAACCGTCGGGGACAGCGCGCGCCACATTGACGCCATAACTGAGTGTCTGCGCCTCATCGGCGCTGCCGCTCAGCGACAATTGCTGATTGCCCTCGCCGCCGCTGCGGCTGCTGGACGCCGCCAGCATGGGCGCACGCCGCGCGGTGCCCAACGGCATGGACAGATTGAACGACACGGTATTGCCGACCCGCCCGCTGTCCAGCATCGGCAGGGCGCGGCCCATTTGGCCGACGCGCTGGCGCGAGACCGACACCCCGTAGCCGACAGAACCGATCTGATGCTGATAGCTCAGCTGCAACTGGCCGTCCCGCTGCTTGCCGCTGTAGTAATCGCTGATCGACGCGGACAGCGCCAGGCTACCGTAGCCGCCCAGCCGCTGATTGACGCTGGCGGTGAACTGATTGCGCTGCTGGAAACTGCTGGAATGCCAGCTCTCGCCGCGCCGGAACGCCTGGCGCGCGCCCACCGCGTCGACCAGATCGCGGTAGCCGCGGGTGGAGTAACGGTAACCGGCCAAGGTGATGGCCGTGGAGGTTGGCTGGAGGGTATGGCTATACGACAAGGCCGCGCGCCAGCCCATAAGTGGCCCGCCGTCGCTGTCGCGCGAGCGGGAATACGTGGCGTCCGCGCCCAGCGCACCAAAGCGCGATCCCCACACCACGCCGCCCAGCGCCGCGGCGTAGCCCGACGCCAGCCTCGCGCCCATATTGGCGGTCAGCGCATTGCTGAAGCCGCGCTGATAAGCGAGATCGGCGAACAGCGGCTTGTCGTCCAACGTGTTGCGCAATTGGCCCAAGGTCAGGTTGTAGCGCGCCTGGCCCGGCCGTATCGATGTCGGCACCGCCGCGAACGGCACGGTGAATCGTTTCACCTGCCCGTCCGCCTCGGTGATCTCCACCTCCAAGTCGCCTTGATAGCTGGTGGGGAACAGATCGTCGATCACGAAGGGACCGGGCGCGACCACGGTCTGATAAACCTCCTGCTGGCCCTGGCGCACCACCACCCGCGCATTGCTGTCAGCCACGCCGCGCACCACCGGCGCATAGCCGCGCAAACCATCCGGTAGCATCCGCTCGTCGCTGCGCAATTGCAGGCCGCGAAAACCGACGCCGCTCAACAGGCCGCCGCCGCTGGAACCGTCGCCCAGCGTCAGCTCGCTGCGCCAGCCGGGCAGCGCGCGCTGCGCATAGCTGCGAATATTATTCCAGCGCCCGCCACCGGTGCCGCCGCTGTAATTGGACTGCTGGCGCAAACGCCACAACCCCAGATTCACCCCGGCATCGGCGGCCAGATAATGGTAGTTGCTGCTGACATCGCCGCTGCTGACACGGTAGCCATTGACGTCGTAATTGACGAAGGCAATGGCCGCGCCGGCGTCCAGATCCTCCTCCGCCACCTGGCCGCGTGGCGTTCGCCGCATCGCCGCCTGCGGCAAGGACAGATCCAGCCGCAGCCGCGACAGATCGAACACACTGCCGGCGCCGGGAATACGCAAGGCCAATGGTCGGCACGCTGCGCCGTCCTCCTCATCCGGCACCAGGCTCTCCGGTCGCATCCCGGCCCTGAACAGCCAGTCCCGATCCAGGCAGGCATGGACCGGATGCTCGCCGCTACGGCGGAAGCTCACGGTCTTGCGGGAATAAAATGCGCCATTGACGAAAACGTCCACCAAGTATTCGCCTGGATCCACCTGATCCGGCTGATTGAAACGCTCAAGCCCATTCGCCAGTGGGCTGCCCAGCAGCAAGCGGCTGTCGAAACGATAAACGGGCAAGGCCGGCATGTCCGCTGCCTGTCCGCCGGCCCAAGCCGGGCCGGCGGACAGGCAGGCGGCCAATGTCGGGCGCAGAACGAGCGGCCATTTGAAGCCAGCGCCGGCGGCATCACTCCGCCAGCACGGCGGCAGACTCCACCTCATTCACCCCACCGTAGTCATTGATATGCCTAAAGCGCACCGACAGCGGCGCCCGGGGCTGCGTCAGCTCCGGCAGCGGCCAGCTGGCGCGGGAGAACGGCGTCAACATCTCGGCTTTGAAGGCATGCGCCTTGCCGTTGCTGATCAGTTGACCGCCGCTCAGCGTCAGGAAATAACCGCTGCGGTTATCGGCGCTCAAACGCCAGCCCCGGCCCTGGCGCTGCACGGAGAAGCCCAATTGGCAGGGTGCCTGTTCCACGCGGCCGGCTATCGTCGACGGGCGGTAGAACAGCTTGAGCCGGTTGCGCAGCATCACCAGCATCTGGTTCTGCCCGGAGAAAGCCTGATTGATAGACGGGATCTGCAGCAGATTGAAGTAGTAGACCGACTCTCGGTCCTGCGGCAGCGGACTGCCGTCGAACACCAAGCGCACGGTCTGACCGGCCTTGGCTTCAATGCGGAACACCGCCGGCATCACGGCGAAGGGCGCGACGGCCTGCTCCGGCGTGGAGTTCTCATCGCCGGAGTCCACCCAGACTTGCACCACGCTGGGGCTGGCGTCCTGGTTGTTCAGCTGAACACTGCTCTCATGAGCCTGCCCGGGGTAGATGATGCGGGTATTGTTCAGCACCACGCTGCCCCAGGCCAACTGACCGGCGAACAACAACAGCCATGCCGCCCAACAGGCGACCGCAGTGGCGCGTTTACTGGTAGGAAACCGCATACTGCACGCTGCCCAATACCGTTCCGGCGCTGGCGGCGTCTTCGGCATAGTAGCGCACGGCAAAATCATACGCGGCCGTGGTCTGGCCTTTCTTCAACACCAGGCCCGGCGCCTTGTAGCCACCAGTCAGATTGAACGGGCTTCCCGGCGACGCCGGGTCCAGCAATTGCAAGGCCACCTTGCCGGCGGTGCCGGCATTGCCGATATTGCCCGTGGCCGTCAAGCGGTTAGCGACGAAGACGGCGCTGATCGGGGTATCGGCGGAGGCATCCGCGGTACATCCGCTCAAGCGGATGGTGAAATCGGTCTGCCCGGCCACGGCGCCATTCTTGTCCAAGCTGCTCGCCGGCACCGTGGGCAGTAATACCACCGGGCTGGCGGTATTCCCGTTGATGTCCACCGAGCAGGTTTGAGTGGACACCTCCCCCTGGAAATTGATGGTATTGCCGGCCTGCGCTAGAACCGGAGCGCATAAGCCCGCCACAATAAGGATTCTTTTCATAAAACCCCTCACTAATTATTTTGGGACAATGCCAGCACCGGCCCGCAGCGTATTTCCATGAACCGAGGTCATGGCATGCCGATTTTATTTTTCGCCGCCCGGCCAAAAAATAGGATAATTCCTAAAAATGGCATGGCATTAAGATACAAAACGCATACCCTAACGCAGGCCTTGGTTACAACTATCTTCTATGTCATTTAGGATTTAATTTTAAAATTAATATTTCCCAAATAAAATCTTTCATTGCTAATAAATATAAATTCATCTCTCGCTATCGTTTTCTGATTCCAAACCTGTCCCGTGCCTCCACAAGCGCCCGCCGCCTTGACCCGCGCGCCGCCAGCGGCGACCATCGCCGCAAGCCTATATCCGTGTCGATAGCTTAATAGACGGCAGGCGGATGGCGGGGAGGCGCATGCGCCTGCCGGAGCTGTGGCCGGTCTGTCAACCCTGTCCTCCGCCTGCCCGCCCCAAGCACCGCATCATCGCGGACTCATGTTTGTACCGGTGGCTCATACGGGGTGGGCGGATGGCGGGGAGGCGCGCATGCGCCTACCGGGGCTATGGCCGGTCTGCTACCCCTGTCATCCGTCCGCCATCCCCTATTGCAAGCGCAGCGACCACACCCCCTTCACGCCGCGACGCCGTTTGCCTTGACCCTGCCGTATCCATCGGCAACAATCGCCGCGTGCCGCCTCATTCTGCGGTGCCTGGGTTTAGCAGCTCGACTTCATGGACTCGCCATAGACCGGCCTTACCAAGGCAGGCGGTGGCGGGGAGGCGCGCATGCGCCTACCGGGTGTCTGTGACCGGTCTGCTAACCCTGTTATCCGCCTGCCATATCCGTTTAGCAGCGGAGGCGGGCTTTCACAGAGGAGCCTTCCGATGACGCATCAACCCAGCCGGCGCTACCGCGCCTTAGTGTCTCCCTCTCTTCCACTCAAGCTCGTACTCAAGCAATTACGCCGCATGCCCGGCCTCACTTCCGGACGCCTGCACCTGCTGGAACGCCAGTTGCACATCCGCGAGCGCCATCTGCGCGCGGCGCTGAACGATCTGCACAAAGCCCATGACAGCCTGCGCGCGGTGCGGGCGCTACTGCGCCAGGCCGGTGCCCAACCCTGCCCCTGCGATGTGCTGCACATCACCCTGGAACCGGCGCAGCATTGGCTGCAAAGCGGCCTGAGCGCGCTGGCGACGCGGCATTGAAGGAGACGACGATGAAAACGGCTATCCCTATCCCCGGCCGCCATGCGCTGCGGCAATTGGAGCAGGCCTTGCACGCGCTAACGGTGGATCAGAGCGCCGAAGCGCCGCTGGCGCAGGCGCAACAGGCGCGCCGGCAATTGGAGCAGGCGCTGATCGACCACTTGGCGGTGTTGCGCGAGGCCGAGCTGGCCTTGAGTTGCGTGCTGACGCTATTGCTGCGGCATGACGAAGACGGCTTCGCCGGCAAACAGCTGCGCGTGTTGCTGGAACCGTTTCAGCAGCAGATGGAAGTGGCCTTGCACGGGCTGGAGGGCTTGCGCTGAGGCCTGAATGAATACCGCCCCGGGGCCTGGACGGCCTCGGGGCGGCGGAGACGGAGGCGGCCGCTCAAGCCGCCACCGTCAAGGGCTTACTTGCCTTTGCACTGGGTGTGCATTTCGGCGGAGCCAAGCACGCGCCAAGTACCCCATTGGCCATCAGAACCCGGTTCCTTACCCTGAGTCCACCAGCCATTCATCCATTCCTTACCGTTGTGGCTGACCTTGGTGCATTCCTTGTCATAGATCTTCTTGGCATCCCAAGCCCCTTCCACCGGCGGCGTGCCGCCGTTGTCATTGGCCTTGACCGTCAGCACATGGGTGGCATTCTTGCTGCCCAGCGCATTGCTGGCGGTGGCCTTGAAGGTGTACACGGTGTTCTTGCTCACCTTGGGCGCCGCGAAGTTGAGGGTGGCGGTATTCAATGCCAGGCCATCGATCTTGGGCGACACCGTCCACAGATAGCTCAGATTGGTGCCGGCGGCAGCGCTGGCACGCAAGCTCACGGCTTCGCCCGCCTTGGCTTCGGTCTTGCCGCTGATGCTCACCACGCCCGGCGCGATGTCGTCCACCGGCGGCTTGCCGCCTTCGTCGTGCTGGTCAATCGCGAAGCTCACTTGCTTGTTGCGGCCGAATACCTGGTTTTCGGTGGCGCTGAATTGCGGTGTGATGTCCGAGCCGATCAGCTTGCCCACCTTGACCACGCTGGAACTTTGGTTAGTCTTGCTTGCCAAGGCGTGCATCCATTGCTCCGGCTTTTCCTGGCCGGCCTTCACCACGATGCTGTGCTTTTCCAGGTCGCCGCCACGCACTTTGTCAAACACGCGCAGAGTCATCGTCACGCCGGTCTTGACCTGGCCGCCTTCCAGCGCGCCGCTGGCTTTCCATTCGATATTGTTGGCCACCACGTCCACGTCGGAGCAGGCGTAAAAGGCTTCCGCATTGTCGCTGGGATCACGCTGCCAAACGCTGTACACCACGCGCTTGCCGGTCAGATGCGCCGGAATTTTCACATCCAACTTGGTAATGCTGTTGTTGGGCGGAAGCGGCAGCGGACCGCTATTACCAATTTCTTCCAGGTCGTCCCAGCGCAGGCCCTTCTTCGGGTCATAGCTGTCCTTGCTGATATAGGTCTTGAAGTAGCTGGAGACATGGCCGGCGGTTTGCTTGTATTCGAATACCGCCTTGCCCTGAGCATCCGGGGTCACCGTGGTGACGCGCCCCTTGAAATCAGCCGCGTCCAGCGCTTTCCAGTCTTCCTTGCCGCCAGCGCACAGCAGGCCGTCCTTGACCTTGTCTTTGTGATTGCTCTTCACGCCGCCCTGCACATTGGACATCCAGCTGCTGCTTTGCGATGCGATCTTGCCGCAGCTGGCATAAGTCGGGTTGTTCCACGGGGTATCGAAGGTGGCGCAGGCGTATTCGCGGCTGGGCGGGTTCACCATGGAGCCATGGGCGGAAGCAGTGGCCGGGGCAAGCACCATCAGGGAAGCGGCGATCTGGCTCAGGGCCAATACCGGCAGCACGATTTTTCCGGTTTTGCGAGATGCGGTCATAGTTCTAAAAACCTCGGTCTAAGGGTTAAGTTGCCGCTCATTCCCAAGCCGCAGCGGCTGGTGAACGACTTGCCCGCATTGTTCCAAACCCTGGCCAGACACCCAATCATTCTCAAAGAAAGCTGAAAAGCATTCATTACACATAAAAATCAGACATTCACGCAAAAAGCCCGGCAAGCGCATGCTTGCCGGGCTTGGTTCCAAAAACGCGTTATGCGATCACGCGGACTAGGCAAAACAAGAGGAAGACGACAGCAAAACGCAATGCGCAGCCGCTACATCAGCGTTTCAAGCGCGAACACACCGCCCTGCTTGCATCGCGCAGTCATCGTAGGCAGGCGCTAGGCCGGAATGCCGCCGTGCGCGTCAGCAGCAGTCAGCGGAGCGCGGACGAATATGCCGGCCTTACTTGCCCTTGCACTCGCTATGCATATTGCTCGACCCCACAATACGCCACGCCCCCCATGCGCCGTCCGAGCCAGGCTCCAGACCTCGAATCCACCAGCCGTTCATCCATTGCTTGCCCTTGTGGCTCACCTTGGTGCACTTCTTGTCATAGGTTTTCTGGGCATCCCAGTTGCCCTCTGCGGGCGGCGGCGTGCCGCCCGCCTTGACCTTCAGCTTATGGGTGGCGTTATTGCTGCCCAAGGCATTGCTGACCGTGACTTTGAAGGTGTAATCGGTATCCTGCTTCAAGGCGGGAGCCTTGAAGTTGAGGGTGGCGGTGTTCAAGTTCAGCCCAGAGAGGCTGGGCGACACCGTCCACAAGTATTTCAGATTACTGCCGACGGCGGCCTGGGCCGACAGGCTGACATTGGCGCCGCTGTCTGCGCTGGCCGGACCGCTGACCGTGACCTTGCCCGGCGCGATTTCATCCGGCGGCTTGGTGCCGCCATCCTCGTGCTCCAGCACAAAGCTGTATTCCTTGCCCAAACCGAATACCGTGTTGGCGGTGGCATCTTGCACCGGCACTACTTTACCGTTCTGCAACTGGCCGATTTTGACCAAGCGGGATATGGCGTTGGCTTCGACAGCCAATGCATAGGCCCATGCTTGCGGCGAAGTCTGATCAGCCGCTACCGTGATGGTGTGCTTTTCAAGATCCGTGCCGCGGGCCTTGTCGAAAATACGCAGCGTAATGGTGGAATTGACCTTGGCATCGTGCGGGCTGGCCAGCAGCGGCCCCAGCGGCTTGAAGTCGACGTTGTCGGCGACGATGTTGACGTCCGAACAGCTGTAGAAGGCCTCGGGACTGTCGCTGCGCTGCCAGACATTGTAAATCACACGCTTGCCCTGCATGCCGGCGGGGATGGTGACGCTCAGCTTGGTCTTGGATTCCGGCGGCAGCGCGCCGGAATCGCCGATAGGCTGCAAGTCATCCCAGCGCAGCGGACGGCTGAAGTCGTAGGAGTCCTTGCTGATATAGGATTTGAAATAGGCGGTCGCATGCTTGGCGGTCTGATGATAGGTCATGGTGTACTTGCCATCCGGACCAGGCTTGATGGTGGTGGCGGGCCAGGCGATAGCACGGCCGTTCTGATCCTTGACCGCATCCAGCCCGGCAAACGTTTTGCCGTCGCCGCCGGCGCACAGCTTGCCATTGGGCACCACTTGCTGGTGATTGCCTCCGGCATTGCCTTGCCGTACGCCATTCCAGTCATAGATGGCTTGCGGTCCGCCGTTCAGCTGTTTGACGGCCTGGCAGCCCGCGGTTCTAGGGTTTTCCGGGCTATCCGAGCTCCGGCAGTAATAGATGCGGCTGATAGGCTCTTCCATCGAGCCATGGGCGCCGGCGCCGGCCGGAACCAGCAGCATCAGGGAGGCGGCGATCTGGCTCAGGGCCAGCGCGGGCAGGGCGAGCCTGCCGGCCTTGCGGGGTGCGGACATAGCATTCCTTGATAAACAGGGGGTGAGGAATATCAGGCCCAGGCGGCGTTTTCACTCCGCCTAGCCTGTCCGCATTGTTCCAAACCGGTTCCGTCTGCCCAATCAATCTCAAAAGAAGCTAAACAGCGCCCGGGAAAGCGCCTTCCTCATCCTCTTCGTCCTGCTGAAGGCAAGCTGGGTGCCTCAGCCTTGGCGCTTGCAATTGGAATTCACTGCCCATCCCGCTCTGGGATTTAACCTCGACACGGCCGCCATGCGCTTGCAGCACGGCCTTGACGAAGGGCAGCCCCAGGCCGACGCCGTCGCGACGCTGTTCGTCCACTTGATAGAACAGCTCGAACAGCCGCGGCAGCGCATGTTCGGGAATGCCTATGCCTTGGTCTATCACGCAGATGCCGGCCAACTCGCCCCAGCACGCCAGCCGCACCGTGACCTCGCTGCCCGGCGGCGAGTATTTGATGGCGTTGTCCAGCACATTGACCACCGCGCGCAGCAGCATGTCGTAATGGCCGTTCACCCACAGCGGCTCCGCCGCGTCCGGGCCATGCACGGCGATGCGCTGTTGCCCGGCGCCGGCGCGGATCTGGTCGACGGCCTCTTCAGCCAGGTCCCGCAGCGACACCGGCAGGAAATGTGCCGGATTCAGATGCTCGGCGCGCGACAGCTGCATGAAATCCTGGGCCACGCGCAGGCTGTAATGGACTTGCCGGCGCAGTTCATCGAGGAATTGATCTTGCCGCGGGCCGTCGCCGCCGCCGCGCTGCTCTATCAGCAGCAGGATGGCGGTGAGCGGATTGCGCAGGTCGTGCACCATTTGCCGCAGCGCATGGCGGTCGCTGGACGCTGTCTCCTTGACGCTGGGCAGATCGACCAGGCTGATCAGATTGCTGGCGCGGCCGGCGCACAGCTCCGGGCAGGGGGTGACCAGCAGCATGTGCTCGCCCGGTCCGGCGCGCACTTGCTCGATGCAGATGCCACCGCTGCGCTGCGCCTTGGCGCGCGCGCCCGCGGTCAGCGCCAGCATCCAGTCCTCGGCCCGCCGCTGTTCACCGTGCTCGCCGAGCAACTTGCGCCCGGCCTGATTGCTGAGCACGATCTTGCCGTCCTGCTCGAAGAAAATGGGGTAAGGCAGCAGATTGAGCACGCTGGCGTAGGAGTCTTGCCAGGCGCGCATTTGCCGCATCAGGCGCTCGATTTCGTCGGCGCCGGTCTCCACGCCGCCGCGCAGCGGCAAGGCCATGCCGGCTTCGCGCAGGCTCAACTGCATGGATGCGCTTTCCTGCCGCAGCAGCGCATGGGTCTTGGCCTGCCAGCGCCAGGCGCAGCCGGCGTAAATCAGCAAGCCGCCAATCAAGGGCGAGCTGACCGGCACCCAGGTATGGGCGTACAACAGCAGCAGGATGGACGCCAGCAAGCAGGTGCCCAGCCACAACCAGGCGCGGCCGTGCATGCGCGCCGGCGGCGACAGCAGGCAAACCAGCAGCAGCCCAAGCATGATGGCCAGATTGATCAGCAGCTTGTACGGGGCGGCCACCATGGACACCGGGCCGTACTCCATCAGGGTCTGGATTTGCAGCGCGATGATCTGGCTGCGAGTATAGCCTTCGGCCGCCATGGGTTTGTGACTGGCGCGCAGGCTCTTGAACGGGTCCATCGCCAGGTGGCCGACGACGACGATCTTGTTTTCGAACGCGGACGGCGGCACGGCGCCGTTCAGCACCGCCAGCATCGAGTACTGCTGCAGGCGGTGCTGGGCCGGCAGCACCAGCAGCCAGCCGTCTTCCTGCGGCGAGCAGCGCTGCCATAGTGCCGCCAGGCACCAGACTTGGCGCGCCGGCAGCTCATAGTCGGCCACCCGCAACGCTTCCAGCACGATGTTCGGCAACAGTGCCTTGCCGCGTGGAGCATAGGGCAGGATGCCGGTGGCCACATTGCCATCGCCGATCAGCAGTTCGCGCTGGCCGACACCGGCGGCGGCGGCGGCGATCCGCGCGGGCGCGTCGCCACCGACATAGGCAGGCGCCGCCACCACCACGCGCCCATGGCGCTTGATCGCGTCCAGCAGTTGTTGCAGATCCCTGTTCGCGGTCAGATTAAGGCCGAGTACCACGCTATCGGCCTGCCGCAGTTGCTCCAGCAATGCCGCGTAGCTGGCATTGGCGCGCACGCCCTTCTGCCCCAGCACGTCCAGCGTCGCCTGGTCGATATTGACCAGCACCACATCGTGCTGGTTGTCTTCGGCTTGCTGGCTGGCCAGCAATTCGAAATACAGCCGGTCCAACGAGCGGAACAAGGCGTCTTGATTGGGCACGGCGAACACCGCCACCAGCAGCGCGAAACCGATGAAGAACAGCGCGTCTTGCGTGCGCCAGCGGCGGAAAAGCAGGCACGACAGCCTCATTGCCGCGTCATGCTCCGAGAGGAAGCTCCGGTCGACGCCGGTCCGCACGGCCGAACCCGCATCAGACCCGCTCCAGGCGGTAGCCGTAGTTATATACGGTGGAGATCACGATGCCGTTGCGCGGCCGCAAGCCCAGCGCCGAGCGCAGATTGCTGACATAGGTGGCCAGGCTGGCGTCGTATTTACGGTCCGCCAGCCCCCAGATGCGCAGGCTGAGAAAGTCCTTGGTCAGGATGCGGCCCAGATTGCGGAACAGCAGCGTGGCCAGCGCGAACTCACGCGCCGGCAGCATCACTTTTTCACCGTTGAAGCTGACGCTGCGCGCCTCCGGACTGAAGCGGTAGCCGCCGGCCTCAAACTCCGCGTCCGGCTCGCCCAGCCGCTGCTGCTTGCGGAACTGGGCGGCCAGGCGCGCCAGCAATTCGCGCTCGCGAATCGGCTTTTGCAGATAGTCGTCGGCGCCACGCTCCAAGGCCTGCACAATGTCCTCTTCGTCGTCGCGCTGGGTCACCATCAGGATGGGCAGGCCCGACGGCAACTTGGCGCGCGCCCATTTGAGCACGTCTATGCCGCTGCGGCCGGGAACCTCCCAGTCCAGCAGCATCGCATTGCAGTTCTGTTCCTGGAAACGGGCGACGAAATGGTCGCCATTGCCGCAGGCGATGGCTTGATGGCCATGCTGTTCCAGCAGCTCGACGACGCGGGCCACTTGCAGCGGACAGTCTTCTAAAATTGCAACAATCATCGTATTCGGGTGCCCTTGAGGGCGGCCTTACGCGGCCGGGATCCTGGCCAGGCCGGTCCCCTTATGCCGCCTGCCCTTTGACGGTTAAGCGCCGCCGGACAACCGCCGTGAGTCGAAAACGAGGACGATTTTTCCGTAACGATGCCCGGGGGGATATAGGATGAGTCCTATTTATTCCATGAAAATGTTCAGTTTTAGTAGTGATTTGGTTTAAATCAATAAATTACAAATATCATTGACATAAATGATGAATGCCGTCCCGTCAGCGCGTGCTTCTCGCCAGAAAAACCCACTCCTGATAACTGGCCTTGTCGGCGAAATCGCCCAATTCGGCGGCAAAGCCGCGCCGCTTCAGCGGACTGCCCTCCACCAAGCTGAACACGCCGACGATGCCGCCATCGGCGCCCTTGACCAGGCCCCATTCCGGCTTGCCGCTCATCGGGTCGGCATACAGCCGGCGCAGATGGCGGCGGGTGAAGGACACTCTATCGTCCTTGAGCAGGACCTCCAGGGTCTTGGGATAGGCCGGCGCCGTGCCGCTGCGGTGATAGGATTCGATCGCGCGCTGCAATTGCAGGCCGATATGCAGCAGCTGCGCCTCTTTCTCGCGCTGCAGCTGGCGGGCCCAGGCGCCGGCCGCCGCGCTGAGGGCGACGCCGATGGCCAATACCAGCATCAGCACGCCCAGATAAGCCAGCCCGCGCTGCTTACCAGCTGCCATAGTCACTGCCGTCCAGGCCGGCGCCCTTGGCGCCGCTGCTGACTTCGCCGATGCCGCCGTCTTCCGCCGGCCGGGTTTGCCAGCCGTCGCGCTGGCCCAAGATAGGGTCCAGCGGCAATTCGCGCAGGTAGCGGTTGCTCACCAGGTCCTGCAAGGCGGAAGGATTGGCGCCGTGGTCGGCGCGGTAATCGTCCATGGCCTGGCGCAGCACCGCCAGATTGTGGCGCAGCACGGTTTCGCGCGCGCGGTCGTTGTTCTTGAAATAACTGGGGCTGACCAAGGCCATCAGCGCGCCGATGATGCTCATCACCACCAATAGTTCGATCAGGGTGAAGCCGCGCGCCGGCCTACCATTGTTGATAGGGAATGCCATTGATGCCCTTTCCGCCGCTCTTGGAACGGATGTCATAGACGTCGCGACCGGCGGAAAACGCCTCCACCGAGCTGTCGTAACTGCGCGTGTCCCAACTCTCGGCCGGGTTTTGCCCCTCGCAGCGCTCGCACATCGGGTCCGCCGGTAGCCGGCGCAGGAAGTAAAGCTTGCCGCCATTGGGATCGCTGCTATCCACCACCCCCTCGACCAGGCTGGCGAGGCTGGGCGGATAGCCGCTCTGCTCCGGCGACACCGTGATTTTCTTGTCCGTCACCGCCTGCCGATAGGCGTCGATGGCGTCGCGGATCTGCCGCAGGCTGTGCCGCAGTTCGCTCTCCTGAGCGCGCCGCCTGGCCAGATCGGCCAGCGGCAGGCTGGCGCTGAGCAGCAGCGCCAGCAGGGTCAGCGCGGCCATCAGTTCGATCAGGGTGAAGCCGGATTGAGACTTCATATCCACCTCAGGGCGCGGCCAGCGGGCTGTCCAGCGCCGGCGCGGCGGATTTGGCTGCTGGCTTGGAGGGGGACTTGGGCGCGGCGGTGGTCAGCGGCTCCACACCGAGACGGCTCTCGGTGCCTGAGACGAAGTAGCTGTCGGCGGCGGCCGGCAGTTCCAGCGCCCGCTCGATGCGCGGGGTCAGCAGCAGGATGATTTCGGTGTTTTCGTCGCTGCGCTTCTGGCCGCCGAACAGGCTGCCCAGCCAACCCAGCGTGCTGAGGCCGGGCAGGCCGTTGCTGCTGCGGTCTTGCTGCTGCTTGATCAGGCCAGCCAGCACCTGGGTTTCGCCATCGCGGGCGGTCATCACGGTTTCGGCGTTGCGGGTGCTCATCGGATAGACAATGCCGCCGCCGGCGGTCTTGACCTCGCCCTTGAGATTGCTGACCTCCATGCTGACCTTGACGCTGACTTCATCGCTGAGGCTGATCCGCGGCTCCACTTGCAGGATCAGGCCGACATCCTGGTAGTTGACCGATTCCGTCACCACGCCGTTGGCATTGGTGGTGGTGACCACCGGTACTTTTTCGCCTATCTTGATGCTGGCTTTTTCCATATTGCGCACCCGTATCTTGGGATTGGCCAGCACCTTGGTCTTGCCCTTCTTTTGCAGCAGATTGACCGCCACCCCCAGGTCGCCGCGGCTGCTGACGCCGATGCGATCACTGTTCAGATGCAGCAGATCGCCCACCGTCACCTTGTCCGCGCCGTCCTTGCCCAACACCGAAAATCGCAGATCCGGCGGATAGTCGATGCCGACGTCGAGCACATCATTGGTGTTCACTTCCAGCACTTGCACATCCATGGTCACTTCGGACTGGGCGATGTCCAAGCTGGCCACCAGGCGCTCGATCACCGCGATGACCTCCGGCGTGTCGCGCACGATCACCGCATTGGCGCGTTCGTCCAGATGCACGTTCTTGGGCGCGCTGATCTGGCGCATCGCCGCCAGCACATGGCTGGCATTGGCCTGGGCCAGGTAGAAGGTGCGGGTGACCAGTTCCTGGTATTCCCTGGTTTTTTCCGCGCGCGCCGGGTAGATCAGCATGCTGTTCTGGCTCAGCACTTTCTTGTCCAGCTGATGGGTGCGCAGCAGCAGGTTGATGGCGTCTTCCGCGGTGGTGTCGCTGGCGATGATGCTGGCCGGGGTGGCGATGGCCACTTCCGGGTCGAACACGAAGTCGATGCCAGCCAGCCGCGAGATCGCGTCGAAGATGCTGGCGATGGGCTGGACCTTGAAATTCAGCGTCACCGGCTGGCGCAGCGCGTCGGCCAGGCGCGGGCGCAGCGTGGTGCGCGCGGCGTCCTGGTGTTGCAATTCCTCGCGCAGCGCTTCCGCCTGCCGATAGCCCGGCTGTTCCTGCAGAATGCGCTTGACCCGCTCCTCGGCCTCGCGCGGTCGTTGCTGCCCCATGGCGGCGGCTTCGTCCAGCTCCGGCTTCAGCCGCAAACGGCGTTGCAGCTGACGCTGCAACTGCCGCGCGCGCATATGATCCGGCACCAGCGCCAGCAAGCGGCTCACTTCCTCCAGCGCGGCCGCGTCGTCGCCGGCCTCCATCTTGGCCCTGGCCGCTTGCAGCGTTTCCTCCGCCAATACCGTGCTCTTGCCGACCACGCTCTTGCGCCGTTCCACATCGCCGGGCTGTTGGCGCAGCGCGGTCTCCGCGGCGCGCAATTGTTCTTCCGCGCTGGCGGGCGGCTTGGAGCCGAACATCTTTTTGACTGGCCCGGGCAACGCGCATCCTCCCAGCATCAAGCTGAGTGATACCGCCAGCAGCGTGGGTTTGCAGTGCTTCATTTCATCATCGCCAGATAAATCGCGGCGTCGGGCCGCGGACCGTTGCCGGGTTCCGCCGCGCCGTCGCCGCCGTTTCAGTTAACCAATCGGGATAGTGTTATCGCGTGTTCCCGCCCTTCGGCGTCGAGCAGCACCACGCGGTCCCGCTCCAAGGCCTTGAACAGGTAATGCTCCAGCTTCGCGCCCGGCCGCAGCGCCTTGGGCAGCTTGCAGGCCGCGCACAGCAGATAGCTGTCGCTCTGCCCTTGCAACACCAGCACCCGCTGTCCCTGCTGACGCCATTCGCCCAGCGCGGTGAACGGCTCCGGGGCCGCCTCCGGCATCGGCACCGGCAAAGGAGCGGCCAGCGCGGGGGTCGGCAGCGCTTGGCCCTGCGTCGAAGCAGCCTGCAGTTGCAGCGACTCCCAGAGCTGGCCGGGAAACAAGTCCACGATCTCCTCCGCCCGCAACGGCGCCGCGCAAGCCAGCGCAAACGCCAGAAGCGAGCCGTAGCACCGCCGCCTCATTGCCCCGCTCCCAACATGCTGAGCCGCATCCGTATGCTCAGCATCACATTGGTGGTTTGCGCGCGTTCCAGCGTCAGCGTCTCCAGGCGCAGCAAGGGCTGTGCCTTCAGCGCGACCAGCGCCGCCATCAGTTCCGGATAGCGCCCGGCGGCGCTGAGTTCTACGCTGACGCGGCGCAGTTTGCCGCCGGCCTCCGGCTCGTCGCGGTAGGCGGCGTCGAACACGATCAGCCCGGCCTGGCTCAGTTGCGCCAGCAAGGCCTGCTTGCGCGGGTTCATGTCCTCGCTCAACTGCGCCCGCAGTTGCTGCGCGCGGGCGGTCGGCTCCGCCGCCGGCAAGGCGCGCGGC
>NZ_JAJOHW010000098.1 GCF_021129195.1 Chromobacterium aquaticum
GCGCCGGCGCGCTGCCGGCGACGGGGCCGTCATGGGCGGTGGCGCTTGGGCGCGCGTCGGAGCTGCGCATCCAGTTGGACGGCCGCAGGGCTTGGAGCAGATTCAGGCTAGGCATGGCGGATGGCATTTCATGAAGAGAGAATGCTGGTTACTATGCGGGAGACGATATTTCGCTGATTTCAAAAAGCGCTTATCAGGATGCGTCCGGCCCGGATGCGTTCCGGGCGCCGAGAGCTTATGACCGATTTGACCCCCGACGCCTTGCGCGCCGGCGCCTTGCTGGCCGCCGGCGATGTCAGCGGCGCGCTATTGGCCGCGCAAAGCGGCCTGCAAGCCCAGCCGGACAATGCCGAGCTGTGGAATCTGCTGGGCGTTTGCGCCGCGCGGCTGGAGCAATTGGCGCTGGCCGAGCAATGCTGGCGCCAGGCGCTGCACTGCGATCCGCGTACGCCGGACGCCAACTACAATCTGGGGCGCTGCCTGATGAGCCAGGGCCAGGCGGCGCAGGCGGAGGCGCATTACCGTGCCGAACTGGAGCAGCGTCCGGAACACGCCGCCTGCCATGGCAATCTGGGCGTGCTGCTGGAGGAGGCGGAACGACTGGACGAGGCCGAGGCGCAATATCGGCAGGCCTTGCGGCTGCGGCCGCAATCCGCCGCCCACAGCTTCAATCTGGGGCGTTTGTTGTACCAGCGGCAGCCGGAGCAGGCCGAGGTTTGGCTGCGCCGCGCATTGGCGCTCGCGCCGGATGATGTCGACACGCTCAATCTGCTGGGACAGCGGCTGGCCGAGCGCGGCGAGTACGCCGAGGCGGAGACGCTGTTGCGCCGCGCCTTGGCTCAGGATGCCGACCATGTCGGCGTCTTGAGCAATCTGGGCTTGCTGTTGCAGCTGCAGCGGCGTTGGGCCGAGGCCGAGGCTTGTCTGGGCGCGGCGGCGGAGCGGGCGCCGCGGCAGGCGCAGGTGCTGGGCAATCTGGCCCTGTGTTTGTGGCGGCAGGGGCGCAGCGCGGAGGCGGAGCCGCTGGCGCGCCGTGAGCTGTCGCTGGCGCCCGCCGACGCCGACGCGCATCAGCACCTGGCCTTGATCCTGGCGCAGCAAGGCGGCTGGGAAGAGGCCGAGGTGACGCTGCGCGCCGGGCTGGACGCTCAGCCGCTGCACGCCGGACTGCGCCGCAATCTGGGCTATTTGCTGCTGACCCAGGGACGTTGGGACGAGGGCTGGCCGCTGCACGAGGCGCGGTTGGAAACGATGCCGCTGCCCACGCCGCCATCGCCGTGCTGGCATGGCGAGGAAGTGGCCGGCCGCAGCCTGCTGCTGTGCTTGGAGCAAGGCTATGGCGACGCGCTGCAAATGGCGCGCTATTTGCCGGAACTGCTGCGACGCGGCCCCGGACGTTTGATCGTCGCCTGCCGGCCTGTGCTGCTGCCCTTGCTGCACGAGCAGGGCTGGCCGGTGGAGTGGCTGCCGTTGGCGGATCTGGCGGGACCGTGGCCGGAACACGACTGCCATGTGTTTTCGATGAGCTTGCCAGGCCTGTTGCAGCCGGAGCCCGCGCCGGAGCCGGCCTATCTGCGCGCCGAAGCCGCCAGTCGCGCCGTCTGGCACGCGCGCTTGCCAAGCAGCGGCCGCAAACTGGGACTGGTGTGGCGCGGCCGGCCGGAGCATGAGTTTGATCATTGCCGCTCCTTGCCGGATCTGGAGATGCTGCTTCCCTTGCTGGCCTTGCCCGGTGTTCAGTGGCTGGCCTTGCAGCCGGAGTTGAACGAGGCTGAGCGCGACTGGCTGCGCGCGCGCGGCGTGCCGGCCCTGGGTGATGAGCTGGCGGATTTCTCCGCCAGCGCCGCCTTGCTGGCGGAACTGGACGGACTGGTGACGGTGGACACCGCCTTCGGCCACTTGGCCGGCGCGCTGGGCTTGCCCTGCGCCTTGCTGCTGTCGGCGCGGCACACCGACTGGCGCTGGGGGTTGGGGAGCGAAACCACGCCCTGGTATCCGCGGCATCGCCTGTTCCGCCAACGCGAGCCGGGGGATTGGACGGAAACGCTGGCTCGCCTGGCGAACTCGCTGCCGGGCTGCCTGGACCTCAGCGGCTGAGCGCGACAGGGAGATCGATCACAGCCACTTGCCCGGATTCATCAAGCGCTCCGGGTCCAGCGCGGCCTTGAGCGTGCGCATCAGTTCCAGCGCCAGCGGGTCCTTGTAGCGCTCTAGCCATTGCGGCTTGAGCTGGCCTATGCCGTGTTCGGCCGCCAGCGTGCCGCCCAGGCGGTAGACGTGGTCGTAGACGATGGCGTTGACCGCGGCTTCGTCTTCGAACAGATCGACGTTGCCGGGCCGGGTATAGCTGATGTTGTAATGCAGATTGCCGTCGCCGGCGTGGCCGAAGGCGACGATGCGCACGCCGGGATAAGCCCGACGCAGCGCGGCGCCGCAGTCGCGCACCAATTGCGGCAGCGCCGAGGTCGGCACCGCGATGTCGTGCTTGATGCTGGGTCCGTCCAGTTTCTGGATTTCCGAAATCTCCTCGCGCAGCAGCCACAGCTTGCGTCGCTCGGTCTCGCTTTGCGCCACCACGCCGTCGCGCGGGTTCTGCCCGGCCAGCCATTCCAGCAGCGCCTCGTTCAACGCGGCGGCGTCGCCGCCGTCGGACAGCTCGATCAACAACAGCCATGGCGCGGTGAATGGTAATTGGCCGGGACGATGGCGCGCGATCGCCTGCTGGCAATCGGCCTCGATCACCTCGAAGGCGGTGAGACGGTCGTCGAAGCGCTGGCGCAGGCCGTTGAGCCAGGCGATGGCGGTGTCGATGTCGTCCACGCCGATCAGCGCGGTGGCGCGGGCGCTGGGCAGCGGAAACAGTTTCAGCGTGGCGGCGGTGATCAGGCCCAGCTGTCCTTCGGCGCCGATGAACCATTGCTTGAGATCCAGGCCGGTGGTGTCCTTGCGCAGGCCGGCCAGCGCGTCCAGCACCCGGCCGTCCGGCAGCACCACTTCCAGGCCCAGCGTCAGTTCGCGCATGGTGCCGTAGCGCAGCACCGCGACGCCGCCGGCATTGGTGGACAGATTGCCGCCGATCTGACAGCTGCCTTCCGAGGCCAGCGACAGCGGAAACAGCCGTCCGGCCTGTTCCGCCGCCAGCTGCACCTCGCGCAGCGTGGCGCCGGCTTCCACGGTGATGGCGTTGTTGTCCGCGTCCAGCTGGCGCACCGCGCGCAGCCGTCGCATCGCCACCACCAGTTGGCGGCCACTGGCGTCCGGCGTGGCCGCGCCGCAAGTGGAGGTGTTGCCGCCTTGCGGCACGATGGCCACTTGGTGGCGGCGGCAGAGCTTGACCAACTCGGCCACCTCGGCGGCGCTGCCGGGCAGCGCCACCGCCAGCGGGCGGCCTTGATAGCGGCGGCGCCAGTCCAGCGTGTAGGGCGCGGTGTCGGCGGCCTCGGTCAGCAGGTGGGCTGGGCCGATCAGGGAGGCCGCGGCTTGGAGAAAGTCGTCCATGTCAGAAAGGGCCTCCGGCCGCGCGCAGCAGATCGGGCAGACCGTCGTGATCGCTCAGCAGCCGTTCCGGCGCGTTGCTCCAGTGCAGATCGCCGATGGCGGCGTTGCGCGCAGGATGCAGCGGATAGTGCACCTGGTTGTCGTCGCGGTTGACGTCGCCGACGCAGAGCAGGCGCACTGGGCTATCGCTATTGTTGATGAAGGTGTGGGCCAGGCCGCTGCCGGCCTTGAAGCCGACCGAATCGCCGGGCCGCAACCGGTGCAGCGCGCCGTCCAGCCAGACGTCGGGCTCGCCCTCCAGCACGTGGACGAATTCGTCCTCGGTTTTTTCCGCGTGCGGCCAGCTGGTGCGTTGGCCCGGCTCCAGCAGTTCATGATGGATGCCGAGGCGGGCGAAGCCGTAATGCTTGCCCAGCGCCGCGCCGCGCGCCAGCGGTTCCTGGCTGCCGGGATAGCTTTGCGAACCGGGCTCGATCAGCTCGCTCCAGTGTTTGATGCAATCAGGACGGGAGGACATGGGCGGGGCTCCGTGGGGGCTTAGTCGGGAATGTCCGGCGCCATCAGCACATCGGGGTGCTGCCAGCCGGGCTGCTGGGCGATGCGCTCCAGCCAGGCCTGGACCTGAGGCCAGTCGGCGATGGCCAGGCCAGCGTCGGCCAGCCACCACAGATAGGCGCTGGCGGAGAGGTCGGCGATGCTCAGGCGCTGGCCGGCCAGGTAAGGCTGTTCGGCCAGCGCGGCGTTCAGGGTGTCCAGATCGGCGCGCGCGCGTTGTTCCAGCCAGGCTTCCACCTCCGGCTGCGGTAGCCGGTTCAGCCGCGACCAACGCAGATTGGGCACCGACAAGCCGACACGGTTGGCTTCCCAGCTCAGCCATTCGCGCACGGTCTCGCGGCTGCCGTGCTCGCCGCTGAGCTGGCCGAAATTATTGGCCAACCATTGCAGGATGGCGTTGGATTGGCACAGCGCGGTGCCGTCGGCCACCAGCACCGGCACTTCGCCGAAGCGGCTGGCGGCTCGGAAATCCTCCGGGCGCTGCTCGCGCGGCACGGCCAGGTCCACGTGGACGTAATCATGGGAAACATCGGCCAGCATCAGCGCCAGGCGCACTTTATAACTGTGGCCGGACAAGCGGTTGCCGTAAAGAGTCAGTGTGGTCATGAGGGTCAGGGTCGGTGAGAAGTTTCGCTAGCCGATGATACCGCCGTTGCGCCGCGGCGCGAACCCAGCCAAGCCAGCGCAAAGGCCAGCGGCACCGAGAACAGGGCCGGGTTGGCGTAGGGAAACAGCGGTTTGGCGTGGCCCAGCACGCCCACCCATACCGCTGGGCCGGCCACGATCAGCGCCGCCGCCGCGGCCAGGCCGCC
>NZ_JAJOHW010000099.1 GCF_021129195.1 Chromobacterium aquaticum
GCCGGCGGCCACGGCGGCGTCCACCTGGGCGGCGTCGGCGGCGCGGCCCTGCCATAGCGGGCTATTGTCGGCCGGATTGGTTTTGCTCAGCGCCGCGCCGGCGCCTTCCTGCCATTGTCCATTGATGAATAAGCTGCTCACTATGCATTCTCCTTGGGGTAGAGCGCGACGCAGCGCAGATGGCCGCCCTCTTCCACGTTCAGCGCCTGCGCCTGTTCCGGCGTCAGCAGGATTTCATGGGTGGGCGCCAGCGTCTCGGCCAGGATGGCGCGGAAGCCGGCCAGCGAGTCGTTGGATACCAGGTAGAAGTTTTTGTCGCCTTCCGGCAGCGGGTCCGCCAGCCGCGCCACGACCGCCGCACTTTCCTTCACCGCGCGGATTTCGCTGGTATAGGTCTGCACCGTCGGACCGGCGTCGAAGATGTCGACATAGCCCTCGTAGCGGAAGCCTTCGGATTCCAGCATCGCCACCGCCGGGCGGGTGTTTTCATGAGTCTGGCCGATCACCGCCTGCGCCTCCGGCGGCAGGAAATCGATGTAGACCGGATGCTTGGGCATCAGCTCGGCGACGAAGGCCTTCTGACCGACGCCGGTCAGGTAATCGGCGTGGGCGAAGTCTATGGAGAAGAAATGGCGGCCCAGGCCTTCCCAGAACGGCGAGCGGCCTTCTTCGTCGGACACGCCGCGCATTTCGGCCACCACCAGCTTGCCGAACAGCTGCGGGAACTGCGCCAGGAACAGGAAGCGGCTCTTGGACAACAGGCCTCCGTTGCGGTTGGCGCGGTAGTCCGGGTGCAGGAACAGCGTGCACAGCTCGGAATAGCCGGTGTGGTCGTTGGACAGGAACAAGGTGTCGTGACGCGAATAGACGCCCAGTTCCTCCGAGGCGTGGACGATGGTGCCGACGCGGTAGTTGTACCACGGCTCCTTCAGACCCACCGCGGCTTCCAGCGCGCAAATGCCGGCGATGGCGCCGCTGGCGCCGTCTTCCATCACGAAGACATAGCCTTGGTCGGCCTTGTCCAGTTCGCCGGCGAAAGACAGCACCGAGCGGGCGATGCGGCGCGACAGCCGCTCTTCGTTGACCGGCAGCGAGGTCAGGCCGACGCCGGCGCTACGCGCCAGATTCATCAGGCCGTCCAGGTCCTTGTGGGCTACGGGGCGGATGAACATCATGCTGCGGACTCCTTCTGCTGCAAACCAACCACTTGAACCTGGCCGCCGCTGGCGAGGCCCAGCGCGCGGGCGGCGTCGGGATTGATGAAGGCGACGCCGTCCACCACCGCCACGCGACAGACCGCGGCGGCGAACTCGCTGGACTCCAGATTGCTCAACAACTGCGGCTGCGCCTGCTCCGGCAGGCTGGCCAGCACTTCCACCGGGTAGCAGCGGCTGTTTTCCAGCGTTTTCAGCCGGTCCACCTCGGCGGTGAGCACCGCGCCACCGTCGAAGATGTCGATATAGTTGTCGGCTTCGAAACCCTCGTTGCACAGCAGTTGGCAAGAGCGCTCGAAGCTGGCGTGGATCTGGCCGATCGCGTGCTGCGCCTCGTCCGGCAGCAGCGGCACATAGATCGGGTAGCTGGGCATCAGTTCGGCGATGAAGGTCTTGCTGTGGCTGACGAAGGCCTGTTCCACCTGCAGGAAATCCATATTGAAGAAACGGCGGCCGATGGCGTTCCAGAACGGCGACTGGCCGGCGTCGTCGTGAATGCCCTGCATCTCCGCGATCACGCGGCGGCCGAAGCGCTCGCGCTTGCTGGCGATGAACAGCAGCCGCGCGCGCGACAGCAGCTCGGCGGCCTGCGGTTCCAGGTGGCCGTCCACGTAGAAGCCGCACAGCTGCACCATGCCGGTCAGGTCGTGGCACATATTCAGCACATGCACGCGGTTGTTGACCTTCAGCGCGCGCGAGGCGTGCACGAAGATTTCGCTGCGATAGCTGTAGAAGGGCTCGTCGAAGCCGGCGGAAG
Organism: Chromobacterium aquaticum; assembly: GCF_021129195.1. Lineage (GTDB taxonomy): Bacteria > Pseudomonadota > Gammaproteobacteria > Burkholderiales > Chromobacteriaceae > Chromobacterium > Chromobacterium aquaticum. Next base: position 1,972 of record NZ_JAJOHW010000099.1, read on the forward strand.
CATTGATGGACGCGGTGCCCAGCACCTGGCCGTCTTCCTCCAGCACGAACATATAGTATTCGCAGCCGGAATCGCCGATGGCTTCATGCTCGAAGGCGGACACGGACTGCTGGATGCGCTCGAACAGCTTTTCCCGGTTATTGGGCAAGCTGGTGACGCCGATGCCGCTGGCCACCGCCATGCGTTCGATGGCGGGCAGATCGGAGGTGCGGACGGGACGCACGGTAAGCATGGGACATCTCCCCTATCGCTGAAATCCTGCCAGGCCGCGGCGGGACCGCGGCGCAGCAATACCCGCGTGCCTGCCTGCGGCAGGAACGTGGGCGGATAACGGTATTGTGTCTTGGAGCACGGGCGGCCGACGGCCGCCCGGAATCAGTGCCGCGGCCCTTATTGAGCGGAGGTCAGTTCGGCGATGGCCGCGTCGAAACGCGCCAGGCCTTCGTCGATGTCCTTATCCTCGATCACCAGCGACGGCGCCAGGCGCACCACGCTCAAACCGGCCACCAGCAACATCAGGCCCTGCTTTTCAGCGGCTTTCAGGAACTCCTTGGCGCGGCCGGCGTAAGCGTCGGTCAGCACGCAGCCCAGCAGCAGGCCCATGCCGCGCACGGTCTTGAACACCTGGTATTTGGCGTTGATCGCGTTCAGGCCATCGACGAAGCGCTGGTGCTTGGCGCGCACGCCGTCCAGCACCGCCGGTTCGTTCACCAGTTCCAGCACCTTGTGCGCCACCGCGCAGGCCAGCGGGTTGCCGCCGTAGGTGGAGCCATGGGTGCCGATGCCGAAGCTCTTGGCCACTTTCTCGGTGGTCAGCATCGCGCCGATCGGGAAACCGCCGCCTATGCCCTTGGCGGAGCTGAGGATGTCCGGGGTCACGCCGTATTCCTGATAGGCGAACAGCGAGCCGGTGCGGCCGACGCCGCTTTGCACTTCATCGAACACCAACAACGCATTGTGCTGGTCGCACAACTGGCGCGCGGCTTCCAGGAAGGCCTTGTCGGCCGGCATCACGCCGCCCTCGCCCTGGATGGGTTCGATCACCACCGCACAGGTCTGGTCGGAGATGGCCGCTTTCAGCGATTCGATGTCGTTGTAGTCGAAGTGGGCGATGCCGCCCGGCACCGGGCCGAAGCCTTCGGTGTACTTGGGCTGACCGCCGACGCTGACGGTGAACAGGGTGCGGCCGTGGAAGGAGTTCTTGCAGGCCAGGATCTGATTCTTTTCCGGACCGAAGTGATCGGAGCCGTATTTGCGCGCCAGCTTGAACGCGGCTTCATTGGCTTCCGCGCCGGAGTTGCAGAAGAACACGCGCTCGGCGAAGGTGGTCTCGGTCAGCAGCTTGCCCAGCTTCAAGGCCGGCTCGTTGGTGAACACATTGGACACGTGCCACAGCTTGGAAGCCTGCTCGGTCAAGGCCGCCACCAGCTGCGGGTGGCAATGGCCCAGCGAGTTGACGGCGATGCCGCCGGCGAAATCGATGAATTCGCGGCCGCTCTGGTCCCATACGCGGGAACCCAGGCCCTTGACCGGGATGAATCCGGCCGGGCCGTAATTGGGGACCATGACCTGGTCGAAATCGGCGCGCGTTACAGTATTGCTCATCTTGATGGTTCCCTTCCTGCTCTATCGTTGTTTCTTATCCGTCTCATAAAATCCAGGACCAGTCGTGATGCCGGCTTTATCGACGATTTCATGAAGTTTCAATGATTCTAAGGTAAGCCCGTCGCAAATCCATATCCGGTTTGCGACACCGGCGTATACATTCCTTGATACAGCGCAATAAATTTTGTCCGACAACATCCATTACAGCCGCCAGCTGTGCCTAATCCGCCTGCAAGCGCCGCCCTCCGGCGCGCTTCGAGATCAGCAAGATAGATCAATATTATTGTCCTATCAACGCCGAAACCTCGATTCGCGATGAAAAACGCCCAGGCTAGCGGCCCGGGCGTCCTTGCCTTGCTCGCATCGGCGCTCAGTCGCCGCCGCGCGCCTCCTGCCGGCTAAAGCGCGCGCCATCGCCGCTGACGCCGCGCCAATAAGGCGCTTCCGCGCCCAGGCCCGGCCGGTACGGCGTCCAGTTGCGCCCGTCCGGCGAGAACTGCAGCGCCTGGCCGGGGAATTCCGTCAGCACCGCGGCCGACCCGCTAGCCAGGCCCGGCGGCGCGATGCGCAGACCGATGCCGGCGCGCTCCAGCTTGGCCGCCTCGCGCCAGCCCAGCACCGCGGCGAACTGCTGCCAATCCCGGTTCAAGGCCGCGCGATCCACCAGATGGCTGACGCCTAGCTGATAACGCTCGCCCTGGCGATAAGGCCGTTCCCAGCCCGCGCGGTGCCAGGCGCGCTCGGCCAATGCCAGCAAGCGCGGATAGGCCATGTATTCAAACTGGGCATCGCTACGCATCACCTCGCTCCAGGCCTGGCCCTGGATGCCGGCGAAGCGCGCCGGCGCCGCCTCGCTGGGCACTTCGAAGGCCTTGCCCTGGCGATCCGTCATCACCTCGGCGTTCTGCGGCAAATTGTCCGGCGCGAAGCTGAACACCTTGTAGCTGTCGGTTGCGCGCGAGGCCCAGTAATAGCCGCGTTCCTTGGGGTTCAGCTCATAGGGGAAGTCGAAGTACAAATAATCCGGCATTGCCAGCACGGTCTGGAAACCCTTGTTGGCGAACTCATGCGCCTCCTTGGCCGCGCCCCAGAACAAGGCGTCCCATTCGGTGACCATCACCTTGGAAGTGGCGAAGTCCTTGGGCGATTTGGCGCCCTTCAAACCGTCCTGCCAAGCGCCCATCGTGGCGACGCCGTGCCGCGCCAGGATGCGGCTGACGTCCTCGGCGAACTGCAAGGGCAGATCGGCCGTGGTTTTCCCCGGCCGCTCCGCCAGCTGCGCGCGGCAGGCCGGCGAGCGCGCCCAGGGCTTGTCCTGCTCCGCCAGCTTGATCTTGCCCTTGGCCGGGTCCTGGCCGGACAGGTCCTGGAAGCCGCCGCCCAGCAGAATGTTCTTGGCCTCGTCACCGCCGAAATGCCAGACCGCCAGCGGCGCGCCGGCCTCGCGATGCATGGCGGCCACTTCCGACACCACTTTGTCGATGAAGCGCGGCACGCCGGGCACGCAGGGATTGACATAGGTGTGGCGGTCGTAGAATTGCACCGACAAGGTGTTGGAACGGTCTTGCGGATCGATCAGCCGGTAGGCGGAGGCCGCTTCCGGCTGGCCCAGTTGCTGGAGATGGCGGTAGCGCCGCTCCATCGCCATCACCGCCGCGCGCGCATGCGCCGGCATGTCGATTTCCGGAATCACCTCGATGAAGCGCGCCTTGGCGTAACGCAGCAATTCCACATACTGTTCGCGGCTCAGATAGCCGCCGCCGGAGCGATTGTCCGGACCGGAACCCAGTTGCGGCAGCAGGCAGCTATCCTCGTTCAGGTCGTGACAGCGGCGCGCGCCGACCTCGGTCAATTCCGGCAGGCCGTTGATCTGCAAGCGCCAGCCTTCGTCGTCGGACAGATGCAGATGCAGCTTGTTGAGCTTGTAGGCGGCCATCTGCTCGATCAGGCGCTTGAGCGTGGCCGGCTGACGGAAATTGCGCGCCACGTCCACCATGAAGCCGCGGTGCTCGTAGCGCGGCGCGTCCTCCAGCGTCAGCGTCGGGATCTCGCCGCCACCCTGCGGTATCAGGCCCAGCAAGGTCTGCGCGCCGTAGAATAGGCCGGCGGCGTCATACGCGTCCACGCGCGCGCCGCCGCGCGTCACTCGCAGACGGTAGCCGCCGGCGACGGCGATATCGGCCGGCAAATCCTTGACCACGGCGCCGCTGACCGGCAGGCCCTGATCGGCCAGACCCAATTGATGGCCGCGCTGCGCCAGCGCCGCGCGCGCGTCCGGAGCCAGCGCCGGCAGCCGCCAGCTCAGCCCGCTCGCCGCCGCCTTGCCG
>NZ_JAJOHW010000100.1 GCF_021129195.1 Chromobacterium aquaticum
GCTGAGATAGTTGGGCTGGATCAGCGGCGCGGCGTCCAGGCCGGCGCCGCCGATGGCGACCCGGCCGCGGCTGAGCGGGCGCAGGTCGCACACCGAGGCGGTGAAGGCGGGGAAGGGGTGCAGCGGCTCGCCGAAGCGTTCCAGCGACAGCGGCTGCACATGGTATTCCAGGTTGGCGCGCGTCTGTTCCGGGCCGGATGCGGCAAACGCGCCTAGCTGGCTGGGCGCCATCGCCAGCGGGCCGCTGCGCCGCCACAGGTATTCCCAACCCATGGCCAGCTTGCCGCTCCAGCTATTGGCCAACTGGTTCAGCGTGCGCGCGCCGCTGACCTTGAACACCATGCGCAGTTGCAGATGGTCTTGCAGATTGGCGCCGACGCCTGCCAAGGCATGACGCACGGCGACGCCGTGCTGTTGCAGCAACGCGGCCGGGCCGATGCCGCTGCGCTGCAACAAAAGCGGGGAACCTACGGCGCCGGCGGCCAGGATGATTTCGCCGCGACAGCGCGCCTGCCAGCGCTGCCGCTGTTGCAGGAATGCAATACCGGTGGCGCGGCCGTCCTCCAGCAGCAGGGTTTCCGCCTCGGCATGGGTCAGCACGGTGAGGTTGGGGCGCTGGCGCACCGGGCGTAAAAAGGCCTTGGCGGTGTTCCAGCGCAGTCCGCCGCGCTGGTTGACTTCAAAATAGCCGCAGCCGGCGTTGTCGCCGCCGTTGAAGTCGTCCACCGGGGCGATGCCGCTCTGTTCCGCCGCATCGCGGAAGGCGTCCAGGATCGCCCAGGACAGCCGCTGCCGTTCCACCCGCCATTCGCCGCCGTGGCCGTGTTGGGCGCGGGCGCTGTCGAAGTGGTCCTCCATGCGCAGGAAGTCCGGCAGCACCTCGTCCCAGCTCCAGCCGGGGCAGCCCTGCGCCGCCCAGCCGTCGTAGTCCGCGGCCTGGCCGCGCATATAGATCATGCCGTTGATCGAGGAGCAGCCGCCCAGCACCTTGCCGCGCGGGTAGTTGAGGCTGCGGCCGCCCAGGCCGGCCTCGGGCGTGGTGCGCAGGCACCAGTCGGTGCGGGGATTGCCGATGCAGTAGAGATAGCCGACCGGGATGTGTATCCACGGATAGTTGTCCTCGCCGCCGGCTTCCAGCAACAGCACGCGGTGTTGCGGATTGGCCGACAGGCGGTTGGCCAGCAGGCAGCCGGCGCTGCCCGCGCCGACGATGATGTAGTCGAATGTGTCCGCCAATGCCTGCATGCCGCGCTTTCCTATGACGTCTGTATCGCCACCATATAAGATCAAGCCGGGCCGGCCTGGGAATAGCCAGAGTGGAACAACTGCTGTTAGTTTTCTAACAGTGGTGCAGTTGAAGCTTGTCATTTTTGTGTGCAAGCGCACCATAAACGCGGGAGAGGGCTTGATGTTCGACTGGAACGACATCCGTTATTTTCTGGCCTTGCAGCGCAGCGGCAAGCTATTGGCGGCGGCCCGGCAGCTGCGCACCACGCATGCGACGGTGGCGCGGCATATCGAGCAGTTGGAGCGGCAGCTGGGCCAGCCGCTGTTCGTGCAGCAGCCGGATGGCTATCAATTGACCGCGGCCGGCCGACAGTTGCTGCCCCTGGCCGAGCAATTGGAAAACACCGCGTCGCGGATGCAGGACGAGGCGCGGGTGGGCCATGTGGAGGTGGCCGGCCTGGTGCGGCTGGGCGCGCCGGAGGGTTTGGGCTCGCTGTTCCTGGCGCGGCATCTGCCGCGGCTAATGGCGCGCTATCCGGCGCTGGAGATCGACCTGGTGTCGGTGCCGCGCTTCGTCAGCATCACCAACCGCGAGGTGGACATCGCCATCGCGCTGGAGCGGCCGCAGGCCAATATGGTGGTGACGCGCAAGCTGACCGATTACTGCCTGGGCCTGTACGCGACGCCGGCCTATCTGGACGCGCATGCGCCGATCCGCGAACGCGAGGACCTGGCCGGACATCCCATCGTCGGCTATGTCGACGATTTGCTGTTCTCGCGCGAGCTGATGTTCCATCGCGGCCTGTGCCGCAACCCCTTGATCCATCTGCGCTGCACCAGCGTGGTGGGCCAGCAGCAGGCGGCGCTGGCCGACGGCGGCATCGCGGTGTTGCCGTATTATCTGACCTACGACGACGCGCGGCTGCGCCAGCTATTGCCGGAACTGCGCATCATCCGTTCTTACTGGATCAGCGGCCGCAGCGACATCCGCCGCACGCTGCGCTACCGCGTGGTGTGGGACTACGTGGTGGAGCTGTGCCAGCGCATGCAATGGTTGCTGTTGCAACAGCCAACTCAGCAAAACGAATCAATCGATGCGGGATAAGCTCACTTCATGAGAACGCTCTATCGCAACGGCGGCCCGGATTCGCCGTATTTGTGGCGGATGCTGCGGGCGCTGAACTACCTGTGGCGCCATCTGGATGGGCCGGTGCCGCTGGAAAGGTTGGCGGAGGAGGCTTGCTTGTCGCCCTTTCACTTTCACCGCGTGTATCGCGGCCTGATGGCCGAAACGGTGGGAGAGACCCGGCAGCGGCTGTTGCTGCATCGCGCGGCCGGGCAGTTGAACGGCGGCTCGCAGCCTTTGTCGAGGGTGGCGGCGCGCGCCGGCTACGGCGGCACCGCGGCCTTCGTCCGGGCCTTCGCCAGGGCTTACGGCGAGAGTCCGGGCCGCTATCGCCAGCGCAGAGCGTTCATTTCTAGGCAAGACTGGGAGACCGTTATGCATGAAGTGACATTGCTCAAGCAGGATAAGGGGCTGAGGGTGCTGATGCGCCGCCATATCGGCAGTTATATGGAGATCGGCCAAGCCTTCGGCGCTTTGCAGGCCATCAGCCCGGGGTGCGCGGCCGGCGACGCGCCAGGTCGCACATTCGGGATGTATCTGGATGATACGGAACAAACGGAGGAGGCCAAGCTGCGCTCCATCGCCTGCGTGACGGTGCCGGACTCCTGGCAGGACCGGATGCTGCCGGATGGGTTTGAATGGGGAGAGATTCCCGCCGGGGAGTACGCTTGCGTGACGCATCTGGGACCATACGCGGAGCTATCCACGGCCTGGTCCTGGCTGTACCGGCACTGGCTGCCCGGCAGCGGGCGCGCGCTCGGCGAGGTGCCGTGCGTGGAGGAGTATTTGAATTCGCCTTACGACAATCCGCCCACCGCCTTGCGCACTCGGTTGATGTTGTCGCTGGCCTGAGAACCTGTCTACGATTTGCTGCGCGTCGGCGGGGTGGATAAAAATGGGCGTTGAAACTGAGCTCAAAATGCTCATGTACCACGTGTACATTCCGCTTTTTCGCCCGTTTTCGCCTTGTCTCGCCTTAGCTCGCGAGATCGTAAACACGTTCTGAGCGCGCTGGTGATTCAGCCATGAAAAAACCCGCGCCGTTTGGCGCGGGTTTTGCCGTAAAGGATGCCTGACGACGTGGGGCCTTAACGGGACACGTGGTAGTTCGGCGCTTCCTTGGTGATCTGCACGTCGTGGACGTGGGATTCCTGGATGCCGGCGGAAGTGATTTCCACGAACTCCGCTTTTTCGTGCATATCGGCGATGGTGGCGCAACCGAGGTAGCCCATCGAGGAACGCAGGCCGCCGACCAATTGGTGGATGACCTGGGCGATGGAGCCCTTGTACGGCACGCGGCCTTCGATGCCTTCCGGCACCAGTTTTTCCACATTGCCTTCATTGTCCTGGAAGTAGCGGTCGGACGAGCCCTGGCTCATCGCGCCCAGGCTGCCCATGCCGCGGTAGGACTTGTAGGAACGGCCCTGGAACAGCTCGACTTCGCCCGGGGCTTCCTCGGTGCCGGCGAACATGCCACCCAGCATCACGCAGTTGCCGCCGGCGGCCAGCGCCTTGGAAATATCGCCGGAGAAGCGGATGCCGCCATCGGCGATCATCGGCACGCCGGTGCCCTTCAGCGCTTCGGACACATTGTGGATGGCGGTCAGCTGCGGCACGCCCACGCCGGCCACGATGCGGGTGGTGCAGATGGAGCCGGGGCCGATGCCGACCTTGACGCCGTCGGCGCCGGCTTCAACCAGCGCCAGCGCGGCGGCGGCGGTGGCGATGTTGCCGCCGATCACGTCCACTTGCGGGAACTGCTGCTTGACCCAGCGCACGCGCTCGATCACGCCCTGGCTGTGGCCATGGGCGGTGTCGACCACGATCACGTCCACGCCGGCCTTCACCAGCGCGGCAACGCGCTCTTCGGTGTCGCCGCCGGTGCCGACCGCGGCACCCACGCGCAGGCGGCCTTGGTTATCCTTGTTGGCGTTGGGGTGTTCGCTGGTCTTGATGATGTCCTTGACCGTGATCAGACCCTTCAGCTCCCAGGCGTCGTTGATCACCAGCACACGCTCCAGGCGGTGGGCGTGCATCAGGTCGCGGGCTTCGTCGATGCTGGCGCCTTCCTTGACGGTGATCAGGCGCTCGCGCGGGGTCATGATGGAGCCGACGGTCTGGTCGAGGCGGGTCTCGAAGCGCAGGTCGCGGTTGGTGACGATGCCGACCACCTTGCCGTTTTCGATCACCGGCAGACCGGAAATCTTGTGATGGCGGGTCAGCAGCACCAAGTCGCGCACCAGCATGTCCGGGGCGATGGTGATCGGATCCTTGACCACGCCGCTTTCATGGCGTTTCACCTTGGACACTTCGCTGGCTTGTTGCGCGGCGCTCATGTTCTTGTGCACGATGCCGATGCCGCCTTCCTGGGCCATGGCAATGGCCAGACGGGCTTCGGTCACCGTGTCCATGGCGGCGGACACCAAGGGCAGTTTCAGGGTGATGTTGCGGGTAAGCTGGGTGGAGAGGACTACGTCGCGCGGCAGAACTTCGGAGTGGGCCGGGACGAGGAGAACGTCGTCGAAAGTATAGGCTTTCTCGATGATACGCATCTTGGCGTTTCCTTTGCGGCAAAGCGGCATTATACCGAGGCATTGTCGTTATTGCAAAAAAACGGGTTTTCCGCCGCCAACCCTGTTACCTTTTTGCCCGCTGGCCGCGCAGGCCTTACAATTTGAGTATCCGCAGCGCATTCGGGCCCAGGGAGTCGATGATGAAGTCAACCTTAGTATGGACGTTTTTGCTGGCTTTGCTGGCGTCTTCCGCCGCCAGCGCGGCGGTCTATGTGTGGAAGGACGAGGCCGGCAAGACGGTGTACTCCGACCAGCCGCCGCCGCATGTCAATGCGCGCCGGCTGAACACTCCGGCACAGCCGGCGCCGGCTTCCGCGCCGGCGAAAGAGGTGAAGAAGGCGGGCGGCAAGGATGTCGATTCCGAGAATGCCAAGGTGTCGGCGGAGAACGCCAAGATCGCCGCCGCCAACGCCAAGATACGCGAGCAGAACTGCAAGGGCGCGCGCGATCAGCTGGCCTCGCTGCAGCAGAACGGCCGCATCCGCATGCCGGGCTCCAATGCGCTGGCCACCGATGGCCAGCGCAATGAGTTGATTGCCCAGGCGCAGTCCAATGTGCAAACCTGGTGCGGAAAATAAGTGTCGAAAACGGCTTTTGACTACAAGGCGGTTCTGGCCTCCCTGCCCAATCTGCCCGGCGTGTATCGGATGTTCGATGCGTCGGGCAGCGTGCTTTATGTCGGCAAGGCCATTGATCTGAAGCGGCGGGTCAGCTCCTATTTCCAGAAGAACGACCAGTCGCCGCGCATTCAACTGATGGTGCGCCAGATCGCCAGCATAGAAACCACGGTCACGCGCTCGGAAGCCGAGGCGTTGATCCTGGAAAACAATCTGATCAAGGCCTTGTCGCCGCGCTATAACATCCTGTTCCGCGACGACAAGTCCTATCCTTATCTGATGCTGAGCGGTCACGCCTTCCCGCAGATGGCTTATTACCGCGGCGATCCGAAGCGACCGAACCAGTATTTTGGTCCCTATCCCAACGGTTACGCGGTGCGCGAGAGCATCCAGATCCTGCAAAAGGTATTCCGGCTGCGCACCTGCGAGGACGCGGTGTTCGCCAACCGCTCCCGCCCCTGTCTGCTGTACCAGATCAAGCGCTGCTCAGGCCCCTGTGTCGATCACATCTCCAAGGAGGACTACGCCGGCGACGTCGCCAGCGCGGTGGCCTTTCTGCAAGGCCGCCAGAGCGAACTGATAGATGGACTGACCCAGCGCATGATGGTGGCGGCGGAAGCAATGGAGTTTGAGCAGGCGGCGGAACTGCGCGATCAGATCCAGGCCTTGGCGCGGGTGCAGGAAAAACAGTTCGTGTCCAGCAACTCCAGCCAGCAGGATTGCGATGTGGTGGCCGCGGTGCAGCAGGAAGGCATGCTCTGCGTCAATCTGGTGATGATACGCGGCGGTCGGCATCTGGGCGACAAGAGCTTCTTCCCGGTCAGCGGCGAGGAGGGCGATCTGGCGGACAGCCTGGAAGCCTTCCTGGCCCAACATTATCTGGGCGCACCCTTGCCGCCGGCCATCCTGATCAATGGCGAAATCTCCGACACTCTGCGCCAGCATCTGGAGCAGCAGGCCGAGCGCAAGCTGGCCATCGCCAGCAACCCCATCGGCGAGAGACGGGTGTGGCTGGAAATGGCAGAGAAGAACGCGACGCTGGCCATCATGCAGCGCTTGAGCAGCAAGGCCACCCAGAACCAGCGGCTGGCCCAGCTCAACGAGGTGCTGGAACTGGAAGGGGCCGGCCGCTTCGAATGCTTCGATATCAGCCATACCATGGGCGAAGCCACGGTGGCTTCCTGTGTGATCTATGACAAGGGCGCGATGCAGCCCGGAGAATACCGACGCTACAATATCGAAACCGCCAAGCCCGGCGACGATTACGCTGCGATGCGCGAAGTGTTGTCACGTCGCTATGGCAAGCTGGCTGCGGGCGATGGCAGGCTGCCGGACGCGGTGTTCATAGATGGCGGCAAGGGGCAGGTGGGCGTGGCCTTGGAAGTATTCGCCGAAATCGGCCTGAATCTGCCCATCGTCGGCATCGCCAAGGGCGAGGAACGCAAGCCGGGCCTGGAAACCTTGATCCTGCCGTATCTGGACAAGAGCCTGCAGCTGCGGCAGGACCATCCGGCGCTGCATCTGATCCAGACGGTGCGCGACGAGGCCCACCGCTTCGCCATCACCGGCCACCGCGCGCGGCGCGCCAAGGCGCGCACCGCGTCCACGTTGGAGGAGATTCCAGGCGTGGGCGCCAAGCGCCGGCAGCAGTTGTTGATGCGTTTTGGCGGCTTGCGCGGCGTGGCCGCCGCCAGCATGGACGACCTGGCCCAGGTGGACGGCATCAGCCGCACCCTGGCTGAGAAGATTTACAACGCCCTGCATTGATTGCCGGCGCGCCATCGTTTATACACTGTAACCACCGCTGTGCGTTTCGTTGTGGCTCGGGGCCGACGCGCAGTTTTTGACCGGGCCGCAAACAATAAGATTACTGACACCGATGCCCTTCAATTTGCCGATATTCCTGACCTGGCTCAGGGTTGCCCTGATCCCCATCTGCGTAGCGGTCTTCTTTTTGCCGGACTCCGTGCTGCTGCTGCAAAGCCGTAACCAGGTGGGCGCCGCCATCTTTGCTTTGGCGGCCATCACCGACTGGTTGGATGGCTATCTGGCGCGTAAGCTGGGCCAGACCTCGGCCTTCGGCGCCTTCCTGGACCCGGTGGCGGACAAGCTGATCGTCGCCGCGGCCTTGATCCTGCTGGTGCAGATGGGGCGCACCGAGGGCTGGATGGCGATGATCATCATCGGCCGCGAGATCGCCATCTCCGCGCTGCGCGAATGGATGGCGGAGATGGGGACTCGCAAAAGCGTGGCGGTGGCCTATATCGGCAAGCTGAAAACCGCCGCGCAAATGGTGGCCATCCTGCTGTTGCTGTATGCCGGCCCGCTGCTGCCGGGGGTTTCGACATTAATTTTGGGCAATGCCTTCATGGTGGTGGCGGTGATTTTGACTTTGTGGTCAATGGTTTATTACCTGAGGATGGCCGCCAAGGAGTTTTCCGGGAAAAAAATTGATGTCTGAAGTGTTGACAGTGCCTGATAAATCCTTATAATTCGCATCTCTCAGCGCTGCTCCAGCAGCAGCGAAGAGAAAGCAGAAGTATCACAGCAGTTTTGAATGCGGGAATAGCTCAGTTGGTAGAGCGCAACCTTGCCAAGGTTGAGGTCGCGAGTTCGAGCCTCGTTTCCCGCTCCAAATCTTCTGCGATAGCATATGCGACGCGGGAATAGCTCAGTTGGTAGAGCGCAACCTTGCCAAGGTTGAGGTCGCGAGTTCGAGCCTCGTTTCCCGCTCCATTATCTTCTGCGATAGCATTATGCGACGCGGGAATAGCTCAGTTGGTAGAGCGCAACCTTGCCAAGGTTGAGGTCGCGAGTTCGAGCCTCGTTTCCCGCTCCAGCGCACTATGTTGTCATGGCATTACCCCTGCGGGAATAGCTCAGTTGGTAGAGCGCAACCTTGCCAAGGTTGAGGTCGCGAGTTCGAGCCTCGTTTCCCGCTCCAAATTTAAATCACCAGCCCTGGCTGGTGGTTCGCCGGTAACGGCGGGGTAGCAAAGTGGTTATGCAGCGGATTGCAAATCCGTCTACGCCGGTTCGATTCCGACCCCCGCCTCCAGTTAAAGCCCCGTAAGTCAAAGACTTGCGGGGCTTTTGCTTTGCCTGAGGCAGCTTTCCATGGTGCTTTCCTGTGCTTTTCCATTTGAACTGCGTAGATTCAGTCAAGCGGGAGGGGGCTGTTTTTCTTTATTGATCAGTTCCAGCGCCGCGCGGGCGAGGAAGCCGGACCGGGTGTCATGGTGGCGTTGCACGTAGCGATCCACTTGGGAAAGGACAAAGCTGGGCCAGCTGACATTGAAGCGTTCGGGCTTGGTGTTCGTCTTGCTCAGGTCGACATCGACAAATGCCCATATCGCGCCGACATAATCTGGATTGGCTTGGAGTTCTTCGATCGAGGTTTGGCTGAGTTCAAGCTCATCGCCCAGTTCCAGCATGGTTTCAATATGGCCTAGAATGGCTTCCTTGCTGTTTTCAATGGCTTCCAGGATTGTTTCGCCCCAAGAGTGGCAGCCAGGCACATCAGGGACGGTGACGCCATATACCGAGTCTTCATCTTTATGAATGGCGATAGGAAATAACATGGTTTGCTCCCGTACCGTCTAGGCTGCTCTCATTTCAGCCCCGCCTGCCTTAACACGCTGTTTATCGTGCCTTTCGGCAGATTCCCCTTGGGGTGTGGCACCGTGACCAGCCCTTTTTTGATTGGATGGCGGAAGTGATGGTGGCTGCCGCTTACTCGTATCCGTACCCATCCGTCTGCTTCCACTATTTTGATCAGCTCGTCGCTGCGCATAGCTCAGCTCCTCGTTGATATGTGTATATTTACACACCAAACATAGGGAGGCAATGAGTGGCGTGCATTCATGCGTGCCATGCGCTGAACCTACGCGTCAGGCGGAAAGACTGCGCTCCCCATGAGTTCGGCGGATGGCGTCCGTTTGCCAGCGGCCCGGCTCTGGGATAGAATCGCCGTCTCTTTGCCCGCCCCGGTGGTGAAATTGGTAGACACAAGGGACTTAAAATCCCTCGACTTCGGTCGTGCCGGTTCGATTCCGGCCCGGGGCACCACGACGGCTTGGCCGTCCGCGAGACGACGAAGACCCGCACAGCGCAGCGCTGGGCGGGTTTTTTGTTTATCGATCCCCATGCCTCATAGCTGCACCTCGAATTCATAGAGATCGCTGCGGCACAGCACCTCGCTGAACTCCAAGACCTGTTGCGCGGCGTTCAAGCTGGTCTGCTGGATGCGCAGCAGCGGCATGCCTGCGGCCAGATTCAGCAAGGCGGCGGCGTCACGATCCGCGGCGCAGGATGCCAGGCGAAAGCGCTTGTGGCCGATCTCGATGCCGCGCTGTTCCCACCATTGATATAGCGAATGTTCCAGGCGCTCGGGCTCGGGCAGGAAGGCCAGCGGGATATAGGTGGTTTCCAGCGCGGCCGGCACGCCATCCATCAGCCGCAGACGGCGTAGTTTCGCGATCTCGGCGTCGGCGGGCAGTTGCAGCCTGGCTGCAATGGCGGCTGGAGCGGCTTCGCGCTGTCGCAGCAGCCATTGATTGTCCACCGTGCCGCCATTGCGCAGCACTTGCTCGGTAAAGCCCCCGCTATCGTTGAGCGAGTAGCAGAAAGCCTGCGCTACGCGCGTGCCCACGCCTTGCAGCCGGGTGATCAGCCGTTTTTTTTCCAGCTCCGCCATCGCTTTGCTGATGGTGACACGCGACAGCCGTAGTTTTTCCGCCAGTTGCCGCTCGGTGGGCAGGAAGGCGCCGGCTGTCAGCTGGTGCTGACGGATGGCCTGTTCCAGCGCATTGGCGATCTGCAGATAGCGCGGGGTAGGATCGGCGTGGCTGAGGCTGGCGGACAAACATTCCAGTATATCGATCATATCGGTTGCAAACTCCTGTGCATGCGGACCCAGTCTAAAGCAAAGCGCGCGCGGTAGGAGAGGGCGGCTGGCGTGGAGCGGTGGCCTACCTGACCGATAGGATAGCCTGGTGTTATTGGATTTATATTGGACTTGTCATAGTATGCCAATCGAAAGCCTTGCCGCTGGCGCGGCGGCGAGTGTTTTCTGTGACTATCCCATGCGTTTCAAGAGGTACGGTTTGACAACTAGCAGCAAGGGCTATTCATTCATTCTCGGCGCACTGTATGGGCAGGCGGCGGGGGATGCGATGGGCATGCCTTCAGAACTTTGGCCGCAGCAACAGGTGCGGCGTTTCTTTGGCTGGATCGACGATTTTCTGCCTGGCCCCACCGAGAATTTCGCCGCGTCCGAATTCGCCGCCGGCGAGTTCACCGATGATACCCAGCAAGCCATCGCCTTGATGGATGCGCTGATCGCGGCGGACGGAGAGGTGGAGCCGGAACGCATCGCCCGCAACATCATCGCCTGGGCCGAAGGGATAGACGCGTTCAATAAGAATATCCTGGGGCCGAGTTCAAAAGCCGCGTTGCTGGCCATCTTGTCCGGCCAGTCCATCGATACGCTTGGCGCCAATGGCGTGACCAATGGCGCGGCGATGCGAGTGGCGCCATTGGGCTGCCTGCTGTCCAGTCGGGATCGCCAGGCTTTCATCCGTGCGGTCCGACTCAGTTGCAGTCCCACCCATCAGTCCGATATCGCGGTAGCCGGCGCGACGGCCATCGCCTGGGCGGTGTCGCGGGCGGTAGAGGGCGCGGCGTGGTCCGACATCAAGACCGAATTGCCCGCCATCGCCGATCAGGCGCAGTTGGAATTGGTGACGACATTCAGCCCGCTGCTGAGCCGGCGTTTGGCTTGGGGTTTCGAGGTGGCGGGGCGCTTGCGCGGGCAGAATGACGCGGCCGTGGTGGCCGAGCTGTATCACACGCTGGGCGCCGGCATGGACACCATAGAATCGGTGCCTGCCGCCCTCGCGCTGGTGGAGTGCGCGCAAGGCGATCCGCGACATTGCGCGGTGCTGGCGGCGAATCTGGGCGGCGATACCGACACGATAGGCGCGATGGCAACCGCGGTGTGCGGCGCGCTGCGAGGAGTGGAGGCGATACCGGCCGCATGGCGGGAGCGCATCCGGCAAGTGAATGGAGTCGATTTCGAATCTTACGCGCAGACTTTAAGCGCATTGCGTTTCAAGGGGTGAAGGGATGAGCGAAGCACAAGCAAGAGAGGGCTGGCGGCTGGAGAGCGCGGGTATAGACCTGGTGCCCGAACATGAGTGCCAGGGCCGGCCGGTGGAGTTGTTCTGGGTATGGCTGGCGGCCAATATCGGCATCCTCGGCGTGGTATACGGCGGCATCGTCACCAGCTTCGGATTGTCGTTCTACCAATCCTTGCTGGCCGCGGCGGTCGGGGTGGCCAGTTTCGCGCTGGTGGGGTTGACCAGCATTGCCGGCCAGCGCGGCCGCACGTCCACGCTGACCTTGTCGCGGGCTATTTTCGGCCTGCGCGGCAATGCCGCGCCCACCGCCTTCAGCTGGTTCAACCTGATGGGGTGGGAAGCGGTCAACGTGGTGACCGGCGCGCTGACGCTGGCGGCGATGTGCCAGGCGCTGGGCATGGTGGAAAGCCGCCCGCTGACCGCGGCCTGCTTGCTGTTGTTCATCGGCCTGGTCATCGTGGTCAGCCTGCTCGGGCAGGCCACCGTGGTGTGGATGCAGAGCTGGCTGAGCCGGATCTTCGGCAGCATGACCCTGGTGGTGGTCCTGTACGTGGTGTCGACCGCGAATTGGGGCGCCATCATGGCGCGGCCGGACGGCGACTGGCTGACCGGTTTCTGGCCGGCGGTGTCGGTGATCGCCGCGGGCACCGGCATCAGTTGGGCGATAGCCGGCGCCGATTACAGCCGCTATCAGCGGGCCGGGGCGTCCAGCGGCAGCATCTTCGGCGCGGTGATGGTGGGCGCGTCGCTGCCGCTGATGCTGCTGATCTTTACCGGCGTGCTGCTATCGGTGCAGATACCGGACCTGGCCAGCGCGGCCAACCCCATCGCCAAGATAGGCTCGGTGCTGCCGGCCTGGATGGCGGTGCCCTATCTGCTGACGGCGACGGCTGGCATCGTCACCATGGCGGTGCTCAGCCTGTACTCGGCCAGCCTCAATCTGCTGACCATAGGCGTCAAGGTCAGGCAGGCGCAGGCGGTGTCCATCAATGCGCTGATCGTGGTGGCGATTGCCGCTTATGTCCTGTTTGTGTCCAGTGATTTCCTGGGGCCCTTCATCGCCTTCCTGCTGTTCTGCGGCGTGTTCCTGGCCGCCTGGGAGGCGGTGTTCGTGCTCGATTACCTGATGCTGCGTCATCGGCAGGGCTATGACGGCGCGGCGCTGTCTGGTCAGCGCCAGGCCTTCCGCGCCGGCCCGCTGCTGTGCTGGCTGCTGGGCGCCGGCTGCGGCCTGCTGGTGACCAAGACCGGCTTTGTCGACGGCCCGCTGGCGCGTGGCATCTTCGCCGATTCCAGCCTTGGCCTGTTTGTATCTTTTGCGACCAGCTTGCTGGCTTATGGATTGTATTTGTTGCTGAAGGAGCGACGCGCATGACCATCCCGTGTCCTAGTTATCATCCCACCAAGGCGATCCTGACCGTGGGCGGCGCGGTGGGCGATGTGGTGCTGACCTTGCCCGAACTGCCGCGTAGCGGCGCCGATGTCGAAGCACAGCAGCAGGAACGCTTGATCGGCGGCTGCGCCTTCAATGTGGCGCGGGCATTGAGTCAGTTGAATGCGCCGGTGATCAATGGCATGCCAGTGGGCAACGGGCCATGGGGCGCGGCGATAGACGAAGCCATGCGCGAACTGGGCTTGCCGGTATTGCTGCGCAACGAGCGGCGCGACAATGGCTGGTGCGTGGCCATGGTGGAGCCCAGCGGCGAGCGCAGTTTTATTTCGATTTCCGGCTGTGAGACGGAATGGAGCCGAGCGCAATTGAATAAGCTGCCGCTTGGCGCCGACACGCTGGTGTACGCCAACGGTTATGAGTTGGCCGGCGAGGGTGGTCAGGCTTTGCGCGCGTGGTTGCTGGCCATGCCTGCGGAGCAGGTTCGCGTGATCGATCCCGGTCCGCGCGTGATGCAGTTGGAACCGGCCTTCTTGGCGGCCTTGAGCGACACCGAGACCTTGTTGACCCTGAACCGGGACGAGATCGCGCTATTGTGCGGCGGCGGCGATCCGGTTGCCGCGGCGCAGCGCTTTGCCAAGGACTATAGGCTGACGCTGATCTGCCGGCTGGGGCAGGACGGCGCCTGGGTATGTCCTGGCACCGAGGCGCCGTGGCATCTGCCCGGCTATCAAGTGTCGGTGGTGGATACCATAGGCGCGGGCGATGCGCATTGCGCTGGCCTGTTGGCGGGTTTGTCCAGCGGCTGGCCGCTGCACTACGCGGTGGACCTGGGCAACCGCCTGGCGGCCTGTGTCGTGGCCAGCGCCGGCCCTGACGCGGCCACGGATTGGGACAGTTTGAACCGCCGTTTCCCCGTCGCCTGCATTTGACGCGAGCAAGCCCGGCGCGGTCGCCCTTGGCGCGGCCGCGCTTCATGCCCTGTTTGCCGTCTTGACCTTGAAAAAGTGGCAAAAGAAAGACGGGATCCACTGGGAAAAAACGCAATAGGCGTCTAGTACTGGACATAAAGGGGCATTACTTAGTACTCTCCCTCCCTCGTGAGCGCCTGCCCGGCCGCGGAGCCCTCGGGCTTCCCCGCCAGCGCGGCGTGCGCGATGTTTTCTTTGTGATAACCTGTTCAAGGTTTCGCACGCAAAGGTCGGATAAGGCGAAAAGAGCTGAAGGAGCGAAATGTGCATACGCTGCATGAGCTTTCTGAAGGCGCGACAACGCTGTATCGCCGAAGCGCGGCGGGTCACAAACAAGTTCTTAGCCCGGACGGTGCCGCCGTAAGCCAACGGTGGCCTGCTCGGGAATATACCGGCGCTGGCGATGCGCATGTCCGCGCGAGCTGCCGCTTGGCCGGGGGACGAGTTTCACGGAGTTCGTCCTTGGCCGGCAACTTGAGCGGCGCGCCGGTCTCGCATTGCCGCAGCGCTTGCCAAGCCGTATGACGATGTCGTCATTTATGCGTTCGCTGTCAAGCTGGCCGGGAGGCTGGTTGCAGTGCTTCGTTTGATTAGGCAGCATGCGCTGCTTTCGCACCAACGGATCTAGATAGAAGTTCATGAAGCCAAATACTGAAACGGCACTCGGTGCTGCACTTAAGTCCGCTGTACAAAGTCTGTCCAAGAAAAAGCAGACTGAGATGATCGCGGATCATGTCTACAGCAAGTTCGACGTTTTCCGTCAGTTCCGGCCGCTGGCGCTGGGCATCCATGAGAGCTTGATCGCGGCCTTGCCCCAGTTCGACGCGACGCTGATTTCGCGCGTGGTGGCCAACCACTGTCGCAAGCCGCGCTACGTCAAATCCCTGGCGCGCGGCGGCAAGCGTTTCGATCTGGCCAACAAACCGGTGGGCGAAGTCAGCGCCGAAGAAAAAAAGGCGGCGGAGCAGATGTCCGCGCCCAAGCCTGCGGCGGTAGCCGAGGCGGCACCGGTCCAGCCCGCGGGCGACTCCGCGGAGTAAGCGTGCCGCGCCGGCGTGGCCACGATGAAAACAGCCTGACACATGTTTTGTCAGGCTGTTTTGCATTGCGCGGCAGGAACATTGCGGCTGTCGGCATGGTCGCAGGGAGATGCGCCGCGCCAGCGGCGACGAATCAGGACAGGAGTAGAATACCCGGCATGAAACGTCTTTTCTTGTGCGCCGCGATGGCCTTGAGCTTGTCCGCCTGCAGCGCTTTGCAACAATTGGGCGTGCCCATCAGCTCGCATCCCGATACCGCGCCGGCCAAGACCCGGCCGCCGGCCGCGCCTGCGGTCAATGGCAAGACCGACGCCTTGCTGCGCGAGGCCAACCGCCTGGCCGACAAGGTCAAGAGCGGCGAACTCACCCGCCTGGCCGCCGCCGACCAACTGGGGGCTTTCCGGCTCAAGGTGGTGGGCGCCAATCCGGTCGATGACAATACCTTCGCGATGTACCGCTATCTGACGGTGGAACGCGAAGCCGGCCGCATCGATCAGGACGCTTTCCGCGCCAAGATGGATGAGCGCTTGCGCGAATGGATGCGGCGCTGGCCGAAATTGAACCCGAAACCGGCGGAACCCGCGTTCACCAATTTCCTGCTCAAGCTCTACGGCTTGCCGCCACTGGTGCGCTGAACATGGGCAAGAAGACGCAGAAGGCGCCGAGCGCCTGCCCTTGCGGCCTGGGGCCGGCCTATGCCGCGTGCTGCGGCCGTTATCTGGATGATGCCGGCGCGCCGGCGCCCACCGCCGAGGCCTTGATGCGCTCGCGCTATACCGCTTACGCGCGCGGCGACGAAGGCTATTTGCTGGCCAGTTGGCATGCCAGCACCCGGCCGCAGTCGCTGGATCTCGCCGCGGACGCGGGCGTGGTCAAATGGCTGGGCCTGGATGTGCTGGCGACCGAGGCCGGCGGCGCTACCGACGTTGGCGGGATGGTGGAGTTCATCGCCCGCTGCAAGGTGGGCGGCAAGGCGGAGCGCATGCATGAGCGCAGCCGCTTTGTGCGCGAAGACGGCCGCTGGTTTTATGTGTCCGGCGAATTGAGCTGAGCACGCCGCTCAGCGCGCGGGCGTGCGCAGCAAGTTCTCGATCGCGCGCTCGAGCGAAGCCGGTTTCACCTGGGGAGCGAAGCGCGCTTGTATCGCGCCATCGCGATCCACCAGGAACTTGGTGAAATTCCACTTGATGCGCCGGCTGCCCAGCAGGCCTGGCTTGGCGGTGGCGAGATGGCGCCACAGCGGATGCGCGCCGGCGCCGTTGACGTCGATCTTGGCGGACAGCGCGAAGCTGACGCCGAAGTTCTTCTGACAAAACTGGCCGATGGCGGCAGCGTCCCCCGGCTCCTGGCCGCCGAACTGATTGCAGGGAAAGCCTATGATTTCCAGGCCCTGCTCGCGGTAGCGCTGGTATAGCTGTTCCAGGCCGCCCAATTGCGCGGTGAAGCCGCACTCGCTGGCGGTGTTGACCAGCAGCAGCACCTTGCCGCGGAAACGCTCCAGAGCCAGTGGCCGGCCATCCAGCGTTTCAATGGAAAAATCATAAATTTCGGGCATGTTTCCGCTCTTCGTCAAAGTGAGGATCATGGCAAGAAAGCGGGGGAAGGGCAATGCGGGGAAGGCATAAAAAAAGGGGCGCAACGGCAAGGGGGAACCGCTACGCCCCAAGAAGAAATCAATTGCTGTACAAGGGCGGACCAACCGGGAAAGTCAGCTAACCCTCTGTTTATCCTAGAACATTGAGGTGAAATTGCGAGGACGGATTTGGCGGGATTTAAATGACAAAGGGATGGCTTAGCCATCCCTTTTTTGCTGGCGGGAAGTGTTTCAGGGGCGTGGCAGGGTCACGCCCACCTGGCCCATGTATTTGCCGGCGCGGTCGCTGTAGGACACGTCGCAGATTTCGTCGGATTCGAAGAACAGCACCTGAGCCACGCCCTCGTTGGCGTAGATTTTGGCCGGCAGCGGCGTGGTGTTGGAGAACTCCAGCGTCACATAGCCTTCCCACTCCGGTTCGAACGGCGTGACGTTGACGATGATGCCGCAGCGCGCATAGGTGGACTTGCCCAGGCAGACGGTCAGCACCGAGCGCGGAATGCGGAAGAATTCCACGGTGCGAGCCAGAGCGAAGCTATTGGGCGGGATGATGCAATAGCCCTTGCCGGAGACTTCCACGAAAGAATTGGGGTCGAAGTTCTTCGGATCGACAATGGTGCTGTTGATATTGGTGAACACCTTGAATTCGTCGGCGCAGCGGATATCGTAGCCGTAGCTGGAGGTGCCGTAGGAGATCACCTTCTGGCCGTCCACCATCTTGATCTGGTTGGCTTCGAAGGGTTCGATCATTTTGTATTCGTCCGCCATCCGGCGAATCCACTTGTCCGATTTGATGCTCATTGTCTTTGGCCCGTAGCTTTTCGATTGATTGTCCGCGATTTTAACCGCAAGCGCGGCATGCGGCTATGGGTAATCCGCGCGCGCGGGCGTGAGCGGAGCGCCATTGACCCAGGTCAAGCGAGTCCGCAATTGCGGCGATTTGCCGCAGTTCGGCGCGAATGGGCTGGATATACTAATGCAAACCATTCTCGTTCTTGATCGGATCATCATGTTGACACTGGATGCATTCCCCGCCGGCCGCCACGGCGTGGTCGAGCGGCTGGAGCTGGCGGAGGAGGCGTTCCGCCGCGTCGCCGCCTTTGGCCTGGCGCCGGGCAGCCGTTTTTACGTGCGCCGGGTAGCGCCATTGGGCGGGCCGTTGCTGCTGGATGTCGGTGCCACTCGCTTTCTGCTGCGTCGCAGCCTGGCGCGTTCCATCGTGGCGAGGCTGGAAGCATGAAGCGCTTTGCCCTGATCGGCCTGCCCAATACCGGCAAATCCACCTTGTTCAATCGCCTGACCGGCATGTCGCAGCGCGTTGGCAACTGGCCGGGCCTGACCATAGAACTGAGCAGCGCGCGCCTATTGCTGGGCGGCCACATGGTGGAGCTGGTGGATCTGCCGGGCGTCAATGATCTGACCGGTTATTCCGACGACGAAGCGGTGGTGCGCGATGTGTTGCAGGCCAGCGCCTTCGACGGCGCGATCCTGGTGCTCAACGCCAGCCAGCTGGACCGGCAATTGCCGCTGGCTTTGCAAGTGTTGGCCAGCGGCCTCAACTGCCACGTGGTGCTGAATATGGCCGACGAGGCCAAGGCGCTGGGCGTCAGCCTGGATGTGGAGCGCTTGTCGGAACGCCTGGGCGCGCCGGTGTCGCTGGTGTCGGCCAAGCGCATGCAGGGCTGGCCGCCGCTGATGACGGGTTTGAACCGGCTGGCGAATACGGACGCCCCGGCCGCGCGCGCGCGGCTGGACGCGGTGCCGGAAACGCGGGCGGCGATGGAGCAGGCGCGGTTGAAGCTGGAGGGCTGCTGGGCCTTGCCGCCGGTGCTGCCGGCGCAGCTGACCGAGAAGATAGATCATTGGCTGATGCATCCGTGGCTGGGGCTGCCGCTGTTCTTCGCGCTGATGGCGTTGCTGTTCAATCTGACCTATCAGATCGGTACCCCTTTGCAGGACCTGGCCGGCGCCGGCCTGGACTGGGTCAAGGAGCAGGCGTTGACGCCCTTGCTCGCGCCCTTGCCGGCGATTGTGCAGAGCCTGGCGCTGGACGGCATCTGGCAGGGCGTGGCGACGGTGTTGACCTTCGCGCCCATCTTGCTGGTGTTCTTCGTGCTGATGGCGATGGTGGAGGATTCCGGCTATCTGGCGCGCGCCGCCTATCTGACCGATGCCTTCATGGCGCGGCTGGGGCTGGACGGCCGTGGTTTCGTGATGCAGCTGATGGGCTTCGGCTGCAATGTGCCGGCCATCATGGGCACCCGGGTGATGCGCGAGCGCAAGCAGCGGCTGCTGACCATGCTGGTGATCCCGTTCTCGCTGTGCTCGGCGCGCTTGCAGGTGGTGGTGTTCTTCGCCGGGCTGCTGTTCACGCCGTCGCAGGCGCCGTGGGTGCTGACCGGGCTTTATCTGATGAGCTTCGCGGTGGCGATCTTCACCGCCTGGGTGTTCAAGCGCCGTTACGCCGGCGGCGAGGCCTTTCTGCTGGAAGTGCCGCCGTACCGGCTGCCAGGGCTGAGCCATATGCTGGGCCGGGCGGTGGGCGAGGTGCGCGCCTTCCTGCAACTGGCGTCCAGTTTCATCCTGCTGGGCGTGGTGCTGGTCTGGCTGCTGACCCATGTGCCGGCCGGCGACGGCAAGACCCTGGCCGATGCGCTGGGCGACCTGATGGCGCCGGTGCTGGACCCGATAGGCATACGCCACGAACTGGCGGCGGCCTTGTTGTTCGGCTTCATCGCCAAGGAGATCCTGCTGGGCAGCCTGGCGGTGATTTACGGGGTGTCGGAAGCCGGCCTGGGGGCGGCCTTGCTGCAGCATCTGGACTGGCGCTCGGCGATGAGCTTCCTGATTTTCACCTTGATCTACGTGCCCTGCCTGTCCACGGTGGCGGCGATGTATCGCGAGTCGCGCAGCAAGGCCTATACCGCGCTGGCGGTGGGATGGTCGGTGGGCCTGGCCTGGCTGTTGTCGTTCGTGTTTTATCAAGGCGGCGTGCATCTATGGCCTTGAGGGCTTAGAATGAATGGTTCGCGAATTCCGTTCGCGTCGGCGGCGCGCCCGCCGGCGTTATTGAACTACAACAACAAGAGGTCGTTTTATGCAAGGTGATCCCAAAACCATCGAGTTGCTGAACGAACTGCTGGCGGAAGAGCTGTCCGCCGCGGACCAGTATTTCATCCACGCCGAGATGTACAAGGACTTCGGTCTGCACAAGCTGTTCGAGCGCATCGATCACGAGCGCGAGGACGAGTTGTCGCACGCGCGGGTGCTGATCGCGCGCACCTTGTTCCTGCAAGGCAAGCCGAACGTGGCCAAGCGCGTGCCCATCGTGGTGGGCGAGAACGTGCGAGCGATGCTGGCCAGCGATCTGGAAGTGGAATACCGCGTCGGCAATCTGCTGAAAAAAGTGGTGGCCCACTGTGAGAGCGTGCAGGACTACGTGACGCGCCAGGAACTGATGGTGCTGCTGGAAGAGACCGAGAACGACCATGCCCACTGGCTGGAGCAGCAGCTGCGCCTGATCGATATGGTGGGCGAGCAGAACTATATTCAGTCGCAAATGTAAGCCCCGAATATTTCTGTCTTGAAACGGCCGCCTTCCGGGCGGCCGTTTGTTTTGCGGCGGCCGCGCCGGTTTTGACTTGGCGCAGCATGGCCGGCGCCGCTTGCGTCTATCATCGCCGGCAGATGAATTCGCCGGAGGGCGCGATGACGCTGGATCTATCCGTTTCCTGGCTGGGCATGCAGATGGCCAGCCCCCTGTTCAACGCTTCCGGCGTCCATTGCCGCACCAAGGAGGAACTGGAGCAGCTGCGCCGTTCCGCCGCCGGCGCGGTGGTGACCAAGAGCTGCACGCTGGCGCCGCGCGCCGGCAATCCCGAGCCGCGTTACCGGCGCACCGCGCTGGGCAGCATCAATTCCATGGGCCTGCCCAACGAGGGCTACCGCTATTACCTGGACTATGCCCAGGCTTACGACGACGCCAAGCCGCTGTTCCTGTCCATTTCCGGCATGACGCTGGAAGACACCTTGACCATTCTGGCCGAACTGGCGACGCTGAAGCTGCCCTGCCTGCCGGAGGTGAATCTGTCCTGCCCGAATCTGCCGGGCAAGCCGCAGCTGGGCTACGACTTCGCCGCCAGCGCCGAGGCCCTGGCGGCGATCAGCCGGGTGTACGCGCAGCCGTTCGGCGTCAAGCTGCCGCCGTATTTCGATCCGGTGCATTTCGCCGCCATGGCCGCGGTGCTGAACGGCTTCCCGCTGCTGCGCTTCGTTACCTGCATCAACTCGGTGGGCAACGGTCTGGTGATCGATCTGGACAGCGAGGCCGCGGTGATCAAGCCCAAGGGCGGGCTGGGCGGGCTGGGCGGCGATTACGTGCTGCCGACGGCGCTGGCCAATGTGCGCGAGTTCGCCGTGCTGCTGGCCGACAAGCATGTGATAGGCTGCGGAGGGGTGAAGAGCGGGGCGGAGGCCTTCATGCACATCCTGGCCGGCGCCACCGCGGTGCAAGTGGGCACCTGCCTGCACGAGGAGGGCGTCAGCGCCTTCGATCGCATCGAGGAGGAACTGGCCGCCATCATGCAGGCCAAGGGCTACCAGCGGCTGGAGGAGTTCCGCGGGCGGTTGAAGACTTTGTGAGCGCATGAAAAAAGCCCGGAGAACCCGGGCTTTTTTCTATAGAGCGTGTTTACGATCGCGCGAGCTAAGGCGAGACAAGGCGAAAACGGCAGAGAAAGCGGAATGTACTTGAGGTACATGAGCCGTATCGCCGACGCGCAGCAGATCGTAAACAGGCTCTTAACGGCTGATCGGCTTGTAGCGGATCCGCTTGGGCTTGGCGGCTTCCTCGCCCAGGCGTTTCTTCTTGTCGGCCTCGTATTCCTGATAGTTGCCGTCGAAGAAGGTCCATTGCGATTCGCCTTCCGCCGCCAGGATGTGGGTGGCGATACGGTCCAGGAACCAGCGGTCGTGAGAGATCACGAACACGGTGCCAGCGTATTCCAGCAGCGCGTCTTCCAGCGCGCGCAGGGTTTCCACGTCCAGATCGTTGGAGGGTTCGTCCAGCAGCAGCACGTTGCCGCCCTGGAGCAGGGTCTTGGCCAGGTGCAGGCGGCCGCGTTCGCCGCCGGAGAGCATGCCCACTTTTTTCTGCTGATCGGCGCCCTTGAAGTTGAAGCGGCCGAGGTAGGCGCGGCTGGACATTTCGAACTTGCCCACGGTGAGGATGTCGGCGCCGGCGGCCACGTCCTCGAACACGGTCTTGTCGCCGTCCAGGCCCTCGCGGGTCTGCTCGACAAAGGCCATCTGCACGGTCTGGCCAATCTTGACCTCGCCGCTGTCCGGCTGTTCCTTGCCGGCAATCATCTTGAACAGCGTCGATTTACCGGCGCCGTTGGGGCCGATGATGCCGACGATGGCGCCCGGCGGGGCCTTGAAGCTGAGATTGTCGATCAGCAGGCGGTCGCCGAAGCCCTTGGACACGCCGTTGAACTCGATCACCTCATTGCCCAGGCGCTCGGCCACCGGAATGAAGATTTCCTGGGTTTCGTTGCGCTTCTGGGTTTCGTAGCTGGACAGCTCCTCGAAGCGGGCCAGACGCGCCTTGGACTTGGCCTGGCGGCCTTTCGGGTTCTGGCGCACCCATTCCAGTTCCTGCTTCATCGCCTTCATGCGCGCGCCTTCGCTCTTGGCTTCCTGCGCCAGGCGGGCTTCCTTCTGTTCCAGCCAGCTGGAGTAATTGCCTTTCCACGGGATGCCTTCGCCGCGGTCCAGTTCCAGAATCCATTCGGCGGCGTTGTCCAGGAAGTAGCGGTCGTGGGTGACGGCCACCACGGTGCCGGGGAAGCGCACCAGGAATTGCTCCAGCCATTCCACCGATTCCGCGTCCAGGTGGTTGGTGGGTTCGTCCAGCAGCAGCATGTCGGGCTTGGACAGCAGCAGCTTGCAGAGCGCCACGCGGCGCTTCTCGCCGCCGGACAGCGGGCCGATCTTGGCGTCCCACGGCGGCAGGCGCAGCGCGTCGGCGGCGATTTCCAGCTGGTGTTCGACGTTGTCGTTGGCGCCGGCGGCGATGATGGCTTCCAGCTTGGCCTGTTCTTCGGCCAGCGCGTCGAAGTCGGCGTCCGGGTCGGCGTAGGCGGCGTATACCTCTTCCAGGCGCTTCTGCGCGCCCATCACGTCGCCCATGCCGCTTTCCACTTCCTCGCGCACGGTTTTTTCCGGGTCCAGCTGCGGTTCCTGCGGCAGGTAGCCGATCTTGACTCCGGCCAGGTGCTGCACCTCGCCTTCGTATTCCTTGTCCGCGCCGGCCATGATGCGCAGCACGGTGGATTTACCGGCGCCGTTCAGGCCCAGCAGGCCGATCTTGGCGCCGGGGAAGAAGGACAGGGAGATGTCCTTGATGATCTGGCGCTTGGGCGGAACGATCTTGCTCACGCGGAGCATGGACATTACATATTGTGCCATCGGTATTCACGCTGGATTGAAAGGGGATAAACCGGGATTCTACCAAATCCCCCGGTTTAGGCCAGCCACGCCGCCGCGTAGCCGGCCGCTAGAACAGTAGCGCCAGCGCCGCGGTCGCCAGCATGGCGAAGGCGCAGGCCACCTTGGCCACCGCGCCGACGATGAAGCCGATGAAGGTGCCGATGCCGACCTTGCCGGCCTGGAAGGCGTCCTTGCGGGCGATGAACTCGCCGATGACGGCGCCGAGCAGCGGGCCGAGCAGCACGCCGGCCAGGCCGAAGAACATGCCGACGATGCCGCCGATGAAGGCGCCCCACAGCGCCTGGCTGCTGGCGCCGCTGGCCTTGGCGCCGAGCAGGCCGGCGAAGAAATCAATCACCAGACCCAGCGCGGTGAGCAGGGCCATGATGATCAGGCTGATGGCGCCCAGGTGGTTGAAGTTGTCCAGCCAGGCGGCCAGCAGCAGCCCGCCGAACATCAGCGGCAGGCCGGGAATGATGGGCAGCATGGTGCCGGCCAGGCCGGCGATGACGAGCAGGGCGGCGAGACTGTAGCCGGCGATTTCCATGGTTGTCCTTGCGGGGGAGGGCGCCCGCGGCGTGGCCGCGGGCCGGGTGTCAGCGGGTGTACTCTTCCAGTAGCTGCAATTGCGCGCAATGCGGCTTGCCGCGGGAGGTGCGGCGTTTGTAGCTGCCGTCCGGCAGCATGTCCCAGGCGTTGACGTTGTCGTCCAGGTACAGACGCAGTGCTTCCTTGATCACCCGACGTTTGAGCTTGGCGTCGACGATGGGCACGCAGGTTTCGATGCGGCGGAAGAAGTTGCGGCCCATCCAGTCGGCGCTGGCGATCAGCAGGTCTTCCTTGCGGTCGTTGTGGAAATAGAACACGCGCGGGTGTTCCAGGAAGCGGCCGACAATGGAGCGCACGCTGATGTTGTCGGACAAGCCCGGCACGCCGGGCCGCAGCGCGCACACGCCGCGCACGATCAACTGGATCTTGACCCCGGCCTGGCTGGCGCGGTACAGCGCGTGAATCACCTGGCTTTCCAGCAGGGCGTTCATCTTGGCGATGATCTGCGCCGGTTTGCCGGCCTGGGCGTGGGCGATTTCGCGGTCTATCGCCTCCATCACCATGCTGTGCAGCGTGAACGGGCTCTGGAACAGCAGCTTGAGCTGGCTGGCGCGGCCCAGGCCGGTCAGCTGCACGAAGATGTCGTTGACGTCGCTGGCGATCTGCTCATTGCAGGTCAGCAGGCCGAAGTCGGTGTAGAGGCGGGCGGTGCGCGGGTGGTAGTTGCCGGTGCCCAGATGCACGTAGCGGCGCAGGCCGTGTTCCTCGCGGCGCACCACCATCAGCATCTTGGCGTGCACCTTGTAGCCGATCACGCCGTAGACCACGTGGGCGCCGGCATCCTCCAGCCGGCTGGCCCAGCCGATATTGGCTTCTTCGTCGAAGCGCGCCATCAGTTCCACCACCACGGTCACCTGTTTGCCGGCGCGGGCGGCGGCGATCAGCGATTCCATCAGCACCGAGTCGGTGCCGGTGCGGTACACCGTCATCTTGATGGCCACCACGTGCGGATCGGAGGCGGCCAGCGTCAGCATGTCTATCACCGGCTGAAAGCTCTGGAACGGGTGGTGCAGCAGGATGTCGCCCTTGCGGATGGCGTCGAACAGCGGTGTCTTCTTGCGCAACATCTCCGGCAGCGTGGGGATGAAGGGGGTGAATTTCAGGTCGGGCCGATCCACCAGGTCCGGCACCTGCATCAGCCGCACCAGATTGACCGGGCCGTTGACGCGGTAGACGTCGCGCGGCTTGAGATTGAACTGGGTCAGCAGGAATTCTTCCATGTGCGCCGGGCAGGTGTCGGCGATTTCCAGCCGCACCGCGTCGCCGAACTGGCGCTGGCGCAATTCCCCCTGCAGCGCGGTGCGCAGGTTTTTCACGTCCTCGTCTTCCACCGTCAGCTCGCTGTCGCGGGTGACGCGGAACTGGTAGCAGCCCTTGACCGCCATGCCGCTGAACAGCTCGTGCACGTGGGAGTGCAGGATGGAGGACAGGAACACGAAGGTGTGGCGATGGCCGTCGCTGACTTCGGCCGGCAGCTTGATCACGCGCGGCAGGATGCGTGGCGCTTGCACGATGGCGATGCCGGAGGCGCGGCCGAAGGCGTCGCGGCCCTCCAGTTCCACCGCGAAGTTAAGCGATTTGTTCAGCACCTTGGGGAAGGGATGGGACGGGTCCAGACCAATAGGGGTCAGGATGGGCATCAGCTCGCGGAAGAAAAAGTCCTGTACCCATTGCTGCTGCGCCTGGCTCCACTCGCTGCGGCGCAGGAAGATGATGTTTTCCTCGCGCAGCGCCGGGAACAGCACTTCGCTCATCACCGCGTACTGGTCGCGCACCAGCTGGTGCGCGGCGGTGGCCACCTTGGCCAGCGCCTGTTCCGGCGTGGAGCCGTCGGCCAGGATGCGCTCCGGCGTGGCCACGGCGGTTTCCTGCAGCCAGGCCACGCGCACTTCGAAGAACTCGTCCATGTTGGAGGACACGATGCACAGGAATTTCAGCCGTTCCAGCAGCGGCAGGTTGGCGTCTTCGGCCTGGGCCAGCACGCGGCGGTTGAATTCGAGCAGGCCCAGTTCGCGGTTGATCAGCAAGTCTTGCGTGTGTGACATACGGGGTTCAAGCCAACAGTGGAGAGTTCAGGGAAAAACAAAGCCCTCGCTTGGAGGGCTGGGCATGGAGATTAGTTCTGCGGCGGGGTATAGCCCGCCGGGGCGTCGGCGCCGTCGCCGAAGAAGTAGGCTTCCAGCTGCGCGGCCAGGTACTGGCGGGCGCGAGCGTCGGCCAGGCTCAGGCGGTTTTCGTTGATCAGCATGGTTTGATAGCGCAGCCAGCCTTGCCAGGCTTCCTTGGATACATTCTCAAACACACGCTTGCCCAGTTCGCCCGGCAGCGGCGGGAAGTCGAGGGCTTCGGCTTCGCGGCCCAGCTTGACGCAATTGACGGTTCTGCTCATGGCGCAATCCTTAAAATATCGGAAAAAGGTTAATTCAACATTGTGTCACAGAGATGAAACGCTTCCAACCACGGCGCGGCCCTAGTCTTACAAGACCTTGACGAAAACCTTGGAGCGGCGTTGATAGTTGTAGAACTGCTGCCGCGCCAGCGGCAGCGCGCTCTTGTCCGCCTCGGCGAAGCCGCGTTCGACGAACCAGTGCGCGGTCTGGGTAGTGAGCACGAACAGCGATTGCAGACCCTGAGTGCGCGCCTGGTATTCCACGTGCTTGAGCAGCATCTCGCCGAAGCCGCCGTCGCGCTTGTCCTGCGCCACCGCCAGGCAGGCCAGTTCGGCGGTGCCGGCGTCGGTGAACGGGTGCATGGCCACGCAGCCGTAGATCTTGCCGTCGTGCTCCAGCACCGAGTACTCGCCGATTTCCACTTCCAGGTGTTCGCGGCTGCGCTTGACCAGCACGCCCTGTTCTTCCAGCGGCTGGATCAGGCCGATGATGTCGCCGATGTCTTCGATGCTGGCGTTGCGCACCCGTACCAGCGGATCGCGCGCGATCATGGTGCCGTTGCCGCCGCGGGTGAAGTGTTCCACCAGCAAGGCGCCGTCGGCGTGGCGGCTGATCAAGTGAGCGCGCGGAATGCCTTCGCGGGTGGCGCGGATGGCGTAAGGGAGATAGGCGCTGACGTCGTCCTGCAGCTGGCCGGAGGCCAGCAGGTCTTCGGCCTGCTGCGCGGTCAGCGTGCTGATCAGCTCCTCGTTCAGCATCACGCCGCGCTGCTCGATCACGAAGATCAGCTTTTCCGCCTTCAGGGTGATGGCGACGTGGGTGGCCAGCTCTTCCATGGTCAGGTTGAAGGCCTCGCCGGTCAGCGAGTAGCCGATGGGCGACAGCAGCACCAGCTCGCCATGGTCGAGGCGGGCGCGGATGGCGGCGCCGTCTGCGCGGCGTACCTGGCCGGTGTATTGCATGTCCACGCCGTCCAGCACCCCCAGCGGCTGGGCGGTGACGAAGTTGCCGCCGGCCACGCGTAGATGGGCGCCGTGCATCGGCGAATCGGGCATGCCCATGGACAGCAGCGCCTCGATATCGCAGCGGGTGGCGCCGGCCGCCTGCTTGACCACGTCCATGGTCGCGGCGTCGGTGACGCGGCGGTCGCGGTGGAACAGGCGGGCGATGCCGTGGCGTTTCAGCAGTCCCTCGATCTGCGGGCGGATGCCGTGCACTAGCACGATGCGCACGCCCAGGCTGACCAGGAGGTTGATGTCTTGCGCCAGGCTGGCGAATTCGCCGTCCTGCAGGGTTTCGCCGCTGACGGCCAGTACGAAGGTCTTGCCGCGGTAGGCGTTGATATAGGGGGCGGCTTCGCGAAAGGAAAGCACGAATTCGCGGGTAAGCATGAGGGCTGCGGCTCCGGCCGGGAAACTAGGGTTCAGCCGGATAGCGTAGCAGGAATGACGATGTTTTGCAGAAGGACGATGACGGGCGCGCATGAAAAACGCCCCTGGAAAAACCAGGGGCGTGCGTGGGTGGCCGCGAGCGGCTCAGCTGCCTTTTTTCTGCAGGATCTGCTGGACCTTGAGAATGTTCAGCGCCTGCGACAGCTGGTTGTCGTTCTTCGGATTGGGATCGCGCGGGCCGAACTGGCTCTTCTCTTCCGGCTTGGCCTTGTCCTGGCCGTCGTCCGGCTTGGCCGGCGCGGGGGCCGGCTTGGGCGCGGCCGCGGGCTTGGCGCTGCTCTTGGCCGGCACCTTGTCCTCGCCGTTGGGATTGGCCAGGTGGTTTTCCAGGTCCACCTCGCGCAGGCGCAGCGCCTGTTCGGCCGCGGTCAGCGTGCCGTCTTCCACCACCACGTCGGGCACGATGCCCTTGGCCTGGATCGAGCGGCCGTTGGGCGTGAAGTAGCGCGCGGTGGTCAGCTTGATGCCGCCGGCGTTGCCCAGCGGCATGATGGATTGTACCGAGCCCTTGCCGAAGGTCTGGGTGCCCACCAGCACCGCGCGCTTGTGGTCCTGCAGCGCGCCGGCGACGATTTCCGACGCCGAGGCCGAACCGCCGTTGACCAGCACCACCAGCGGCACGTTGCGGGCATCCTGCGGCAGCTTGGACAGTGGGTCGCTGCCGTTGGGGCGCGCGTAGTTCTGCAGATTGGCGGTCAGCCGCATCTTGGCGTCAGGAGTACGGCCCTCGGTGTACACCACCAGTTGGTTCTTGGCCAGGAAGGCGGCGGAAACGCCGACCGCGCCGTTGAGCAGGCCGCCCGGGTCGTCGCGCAGGTCCAGCACCAGGCCCTTCAGGCCCTGCTTGTTCTCCTTGTACAGCGCCTGGATGCCGGCGGCCAGATCCTCGGAGGTGTGCTCCTGGAACTGGGTGATGCGCACATAGCCGTAATCCGGTTCCAGCAGCTTGTACTTGACGCTCTTGGTTTTGATCACCGCGCGCGCCAGCGTGAATACCAGCGGTTTGGTTTCGGTCTTGCGGGCGATGGTCAGCGTGACCTTGGTGCCCGGCTTACCGCGCATCTTCTTCACCGCGTCGGTCAGGGACAGGCCGCGCACCGGGGTGTCGTCGATCTTGATGATCAGGTCGCCGCTCTTGATGCCGGCCTTTTGCGCCGGGGTATCCTCGATAGGGGACACCACCTTGACCAGGCCGTCCTCGGCGCCGATTTCGATGCCGAGGCCGCCGAATTCGCCCTGGGTGCCTTCCTTGAGTTCCTTGAACGCATCCGGGTCCATGTAGTCGGAGTGCGGGTCCAGCCCGGTCAGCATGCCCTTGATCGCCGCGGTGATCAGCTTCTTGTCTTCCACCGGATCGACATAGTCCTGCTTGATGCGGCCAAACACTTCGGCGAAGGTGCGCAACTCGCTCAGCGGCAGCGGGGATTCGCCCTTGTCGGCAAAGGCTTGCATGCTCAGCGTCAGCACGCCGCCGGCCATGGCGCCGGCCACTAGCCAGGCAATCTTCTTCATTCTTTGGCTGCTCATGTTTGTTATCTGTCTCCGTTGCCCGGTTCAGCGCGCCCAGGCTTGCGGGTTTAGGGGGCGTCCCATGTGTCGGATTTCAAAGTACAGGCCGGATTCGCCGCTGTCCAGTGTTCCGGTGTTGCCGATTGTGTCACCGGCCTTGACGCCGCTGCCCACGGATTTGCCTATTACCGATAGTCCGGTATAGACCGTCATGTAATTGCCGCCATGGTCGATCAGGATGGCGTTGCCGAAGCCGCGCAGTTGATCGGCGAACACCACGGTGCCGTCGGCCACGCTGCGCACCGGGGTGCCGTTGGCGGTCTGGATGAACAGGCCTTTCCAGCTGACGCCTTGCTGGCGCGGCTTGCCGAAGCGGCCGACCAATTGCCCGGCCACCGGCATCTTCATTTTGCCCTGCAGGCTGACGAAGGCGCGGCCGGCGGCGCTGTCGTCGGCCACGTCGGTGATCGCTTCCTCTTTCACCGTGACCGTCCGCTTGGCTTCCTCCGGCACCGGCTTGCCCTGCTTCTTGGCGTTTTCCGCCAGCTTGCGACGGCGCTCGTTCTCTTTGCGCGCGGCTTCGCGGGCGGCGGCCAGCTTGGCCTTGCGTTCCTCCGCCGCCTTGCGCGCGGCTTCGGCGCGGCGGCGCTGGATTTCCCGGTTGATCTGGGCGATCAGGCCGGTCAGGCGCTTTTCGTTTTCCTGCAGTTGGCTGAGTTTGCTTTGGCCGGACTTGATCTCGCCGGTGACCTTGCTCAGCTCCTGCTGCTGGCTGGCCTTGTCCTGCTGCAGCGAGCTCTTTTCCTGGCTCTTGCGGTCCGACAGCGAGTTGAGGCGGGCCAGTTCCTGCTCCAGCTGGAAGGACAGTGCTTCCAGTTCATGCTGGTGGGTGATCAACTGGGCGACCAACTGCTGTTGGGCGCGGGCGATATGCTGATAGTAGGCGAGGTCGCGCGCGCTCTGATTGGGATCGTTCGCGTTCATCATCAGCTTCATCGCATCGTGCTGGCCGTTCTTGTACTGGCGCGCCAGCATCTGGCCGACGCGCTGGCGCACCGCGGCCAGGTTGTTGCGGCTGGCGTTGATCTGGGCGCGCAGCGCTTCCAACTGCTGCTCGGAACTGCTTTGTTTCTTTTCCAGCTTGACCAGCGCCTGGTTGGTCTGGGCGATGGCCTGTTCCGATTCCTTGATCGCCGACTGGGCCTCTTTCTGCACCACCTGTTTCTGGGCGATGTCCTTTTTCAGCGTGTCGATTTCCTTGCGCACCGATTTGAGGTCTTGCTGATGCGGCGTGGTGGACAGCGCGGCGGAAGCCGGCGGCGCGGCGTGGCTGGCTGCGGCGAGCAGGGTCGCCATCAGGACATAGGATTTCATTGCCGGGAATGTGCTTTCTCTTGGGCCGCGAGCCGGATGCCCCGTCCTCGAGCGAGGGGTCCGGCTCCTTGACGCCGGCGAAGCCGGCGGCGGCGGGTCTTGGAGTCCGTTCTAAAGTCTCGCCAGCCAGAGCGAAACAAGGCGCAAACGCTTGAAGCAGCGGAATGCACAAAGCGGTACATGAGCATTCTGAAAGCGTTTTTAACGCTGTATTGCTGAAGTGCAGCAGACTATTAGAACAGATTCTTATTGGAATTCGATCAACGATTGACCAGTCATCTCCGTTGGTTGTTCCAGGCCCATCATCGCCAGCAGCGACGGTGCGATGTCGCGCAGCGAACCGCCGGCGCGAATCCGGGCCGGACGGCCGACGTAGAGGAAGGGCACCGGGCTCAGCGTGTGCTGGGTGTGCGGCTGATGATGCTCGGCATCGTACATCTGCTCGCAATTGCCGTGGTCGGCGGTGATCAGCACTTCACCGCCGGCGGCGCGCATCGCTTCCACGCAGCGGCCTATGCAGCCGTCCAGCGCTTCCACCGCCTTGACCGCGGCGTCGAAGATGCCGCTGTGGCCGACCATGTCGCCGTTGGCGTAGTTGCAGATGATGGCCTGGTACTGGCCGGAGGCGATGGCGGCGACGATCTTGTCGGTGACTTCGCCGGCGTTCATTTCCGGCTGCAGATCATAGGTGGCCACCTTGGGCGATGGCACCAGGATGCGATCCTCGCCGGGATAAACCTGTTCCTCGCCGCCGTTGAAGAAATAGGTAACGTGCGGGTATTTCTCGGTTTCGGCGATGCGCAGCTGTTTCAGGCCCTGGCTGGCCAGGTATTCGCCAAAGCCGTTGCTGATCTTTTGCGGCGGATAGGCGATGGACAGTTGGCTGTAGGCCTCGCCGTAGGAGGTCAGCGTGGCGAAGTCGGCAAACTTGGGCTGGCGCGCCTTGAAGCCGTCGAAGGCCGGGTCGGTTAGCGCACTGACCAACTGGCGCGCGCGGTCGGCGCGGAAATTCATGAACACGACGACATCGCCGTCCTGCATGCCGGCCGTTTCGCCGATGGCCGTGGCCTTGACGAACTCGTCGTTCTCATCGCGGGCGTAGGCGGCTTCCAGCGCTTCCAGGCCGCTGCGGGCATGGTACAGGCCTTCGCCTTCCACCAGCAGGCGGTAAGCCGGTTCCACGCGTTCCCAGCGCTTGTCGCGGTCCATCGCCCAGTAGCGGCCGGTCACCGATGCCAGGCGCGCGGACGGGCATTCGGCCAGCACCGCGTCCAGCCGTTCCAGATAGGTCTTGGCACTGCGCGGCGGGGTGTCGCGGCCGTCCAGGAAGGCATGCACCAGGATGCGCGCGACGCCGGCGGCCTGGGCCGCGCGGATCAGCGAATGAATGTGGTTTTCATGACTGTGAACACCGCCGTCGGACAGCAGGCCCATGATGTGCAGCGTCGAGTCCTTGGCCTTGGCGATCGCCGCGCCCAACACCGGGTTGGCGGCGAAACGGCCGTCCTCGATGTCGCAGTCGATGCGGCTGATGTCCTGCTGCACCACGCGGCCGGCGCCGATGTTCAGATGGCCGACTTCCGAGTTGCCGAACTGGCCGGAGGGCAGGCCGACGAAATTTTCCGAGGCATTGATGGTGCCGTAGGGGAAGGTCTGGCGCAGGCGGTTCCAGTTGGGCATCGAGGCATGCAGAATCGCGTTGTCATCGCCTTCGGTGCGATGGCCAAAACCGTCGAGAATCAACAACAACACCGGTTTGATGGATTTCATGGCATTCACATTCTGAATATTAGAAAATCTTGATGGTATTGGATTTAGTGTAGTATTGTACCGCAGTCAGACTAAATATAATGACTCTACAGGGAGAGAAGCCTTGCTGTTCAACGATGACCAGATCGAGCAGACCTCGAGGGCGATGAAGGCGATGTCGCACCCGCTGCGTCTGAAGATCATATCGGTGCTGGAAGACCAGGAAGTGAGCGTGCAGGACATAGTCGAGCAGGTCGGCACGTCGCAGAGCAATATTTCTCAGCATTTGGCCATTATGCGCGACAAGGGCGTGTTGCGCACGCGCAAGGACGCCAACCGCGTCTATTACCGCGTTGGCGATATCCGCACGCTGGAGGTGCTGAAGATGATGCGCGAAGTATTCTGTGGTTTCGGCGAGTAAATCGCCGCCAGTCGAATCCGCGCTACCGGCATGAGCCGGTTTTGTCGCTGAAATTGGAATGTCAAAACGCCGCGCTTCTCAAGGAAGCGCGGCGTTTTTGCGTCAAGCTGAACCGCCGGGGCTCAATTACTTGGCGGCGGAAGCCGACTGGTGCTCGCCTTTCTTGTGAGCGTGCTTCTTGTGGGCGTGCTTCTTGTGCTTGGCGGGCGCGGAAGCATGCTTCTTGCCGGCTTTCTTGTGTTCGGCCTTGTGCTCCATCTTCTTCTCGGCAGGAGCGGAAGCCGGGGTGGCGGCCAGGGCGGTGGTGGCGAAGGCAGCGGCGATCAGAGCGGAAATCAGTTTTTTCATGATTGTGACCTTTCTTGTGTAAAGCCGGCGGTGCATGCCGGCTGCAATCCCAAATGGGTGAGATATGCCCTGTCTGGGATTTGCGCCTGGCGGGAAAGTTCACACAAATTCATAAAAACTTGCCGTGGCGCAAATTCATGCCATCGGCTTGAAGCTCAGAACAACCAGTAACTGGCGGCGACGCCGGCGAAAATGACGGCGCCGACGCGGTTGTTGTCGAGAAAGGCCTTGAAGCAGGCGGCGCGGTCGCGCTCGCGGATGTCCAGGTACTGCTTGGCCATCAAGGCGATGGCGCAGAGCAGGGACAGGTAATAAGGCCAGTTCAGCTCCAGGTGCAGGCCGATGCCGGTCATCAGCGCGAGGAAGGCGGCGTGGAACAGCATCACGGCCAGCACGTCGTAATCGCCGAAGGTGAGCGCCGAGGTCTTGATGCCGATCTTGATATCGTCAGGCTTGTCGCTGATGGCGTAGGCGGTGTCGTAAGCCAGCGTCCAGCAGGCATTGGCCAGCAACAGCAGCCAGGCCAGCGCCGGTACCTCGCCGGCCTGGGCGGCGAAGGCCATCGGGATGCCGAAGGAGAAGGCCAGGCCCAGATAGGCCTGCGGCACCGGGAAGAAACGCTTGGTGTACGGATAGGTGGCGGCGATGAACAGCGCCGGCAGGCTCAACAGCAAGGTCAGACGGTTAAGCGGCAGGATCAGCAGCAGCGACAGCAGGGCCAGGCCGGCGGCCAGCAGCAAGGCTTCTTTCTTGCTGACCGCGCCGCGGGCGAACGGGCGCAGCCGAGTGCGCGCCACATGGGCGTCGAAATCGCGGTCGGCGTAGTCGTTGACCACGCAGCCGGCGGAGCGCATCAAGAAAGTGCCAATGATGAAAATCAGCACGATGAGCGGATCGGGCCGGCCGTGGCCGGCGATCAATAGCGCCCACAGCGTCGGCCACAGCAGCAAAAAGGTGCCGATGGGCTTGTCCATGCGCATCAACTGCATGTACACGGAGAAGCGGTCCTTGAAAACGGCGGCGGTGATCACAGCAAAGTCTCCAGTTCCGGCAAAAACAGTTCGCAGATCAGCAAGGGCGCCTGGCGCAGCAGGAAGCGGCAGCGCCGCGCCGGATAGCTTTGATGCGGGCTCAGCGCCGCCGCGGGTTCAAACAGCGGATGGTCGGCGTCTATCAATTGGTAATGCAAGGGATCGCGGCGTAAATCCGGCAACTCGCTGAACAAGGTCAGGCCCAGGGAGCGGCTGCCGCGGTCTAGAATGGGCAGCCAGTCCGCGCAGTCCAGGCGCGCTACGCTGCGGGCGAACACCACCGGGGTGTCGTCCAGGGTCAAGGCCACTTCGCGCGCCAGCAGCGGCGCGCCGGCGGCCAGGCCCAGCAGCGCGGCCTCGTCGTCCAGGCAAGGGCCGGTTTGCTGCTTCAGCACGCGCACGGCGAAGCGGCGGCCGGTGGCTTGCAGCCGTTCGGTCAGCGAGCCGGCTTCGGTGAGACAGGATAGTACGGCGGCGGGCAGCGCGGGGGGCTGCGGCCGCCAGAGTGCGTGATGGGGCATGGCGCGCATTATGCCAAAGCCGGCGCGGCCTTGTCCCGTCCCATCTGCGGCCTGGGCGCGCGCATCTGTCTATCCCCAAGCGCGCGCCGGCACATTATCATGTTGGCATTGCTGTTTGGCTGGGGGCTGAGGTGATAGAGACCGCATTGTGTTTGCTGGGTTTTCAATTGGCGGGAGAAGTGCTGGCGCGAGGCTTGGGCCTGCCGCTGCCCGGCCCGGTGCTGGGCATGTTGTTGCTGTTTGTCGCGCTGAGCGTGCGCCGCGGCGTGCCGGCCACGCTGCAAACCCAGGTGCCGCGTTTTCTGGCGCACATGTCCTTGCTGTTCATTCCGGCCGGCGGCGCGGTGCTGGCCTACCAGGGCTTGCTGGCCGAGCACGGCGCGCGGCTGGCTGCGGTGCTGGCGCTATCCACGCTGACCACGCTGCTGGTGCCGGGCCTGGCCCTGCACTGGATGCTGGCGCGGCGGCGTCGCAGGAGCGGACATGGCGGGCATTGAGGCATTGGGCGCCTTGCGCGCGTCGCCGTTGACCGGGGTGTTTGTCACATTGCTGGCTTATCGTCTGGCCTTGTGGCTGAATCGGCGCTGTCATGGCCACCCCTTGTCCAATCCGGTGCTGATCGGCGTGCTGCTGCTGTTGGGTTGGCTATTGCTGTCGGGCACCGATTATCGCCAGTACATGCAGGGCGCGCAGTTGATCCAGATGTTGCTGGGACCGGCCACGGTGGCGCTGGCGGTGCCCTTGTACGGCAATCTGAGCCGCCTCAAGCGCGCGGCGGGGCCGCTGGCGCTGAGCATTTTGCTGGGCGGGCTGGCCGGCATCGTCAGCGCGGTGGGTTTTGGCTGGCTGTTCGGCCTGCCGCACGAGGTCTTGCTGTCGCTGAGCACGCGCGCGGTGACCACGCCGATCGCGATGAGCGTGGCCCAGGGCATAGGCGGGGTGCCCGAGTTGTCGGCGATGTGCGTGATCCTGTCCGGAATTTTCGGCGCGGTGGTGGCGCGGCCGCTGTTCGCCGCGCTGGGTTTGCACGATGATATGGCGCTGGGCGTTGCCACCGGCATTTCCGCGCACGGGATAGGAACGGCGCGGGTGTTCCAGTTGTCGGAGACTGCGGGGGCGTTCGCGGGGCTGGCGATGGGCTTGAACGGCTTGCTTACCGCCTTGCTGGTGCCCTTGCTGCTGGCGTTGTTCCCGCTGTAGGCGGGGCGGCGGTTTTCATTGCGCAGTCGCGCCAAGCCGCGCATCCCGTCATCAGCGGATGCCCGACTTGGCTCGCTTGCGGCGGAATTAAAAATATTTTTACGAGGGGTGTGTATGGATTTGATTTTGTGGCGCCATGCCGAGGCCGAGGAAGGTTCCGACGATCTGGCCCGCGCCTTGACGCGACGCGGCCAGCAGCAGGCCAGCCAGATGGCGTCCTGGCTGCGGGTGCGCCTGCCGCGCGACTATCTATTGCTGGCGTCCGAGGCCAAGCGCTCGCAGCAGACCGCGGCGCTGCTGGCCAAGAGCTTTCAGACCGTGCCGGCGCTGAACCCGACGGCATCGCCGCAAGAGGTGCTGGAGGCGATAGGCTGGCCGGAAGCGAACCGCACCGTGGTGCTGGTCGGCCATCAGCCTTATATCGGCTGGCTGACATCCGCTCTGTTGTCGGAACAGCAGCAGCTGTGGAGCGTGAAGAAGGGCTCGATCTGGTGGCTGAGCCACCGCGAGCGCCATGGCATTGAGCAGACGCGCTTGAAGGCGATGATGACGCCGGGCATGTTGCAGCCCTGAGCCGGAACCTAAAAAGGCCCCTCGATCGAGGGGCCTTTTTCTTGTCGGTCTCCAAGGTTTCAAACGACGGCGTCGGTCTCTTGCGCCAATCGTTGTCGCAGCGTCTTGCTGACCTTGACCATGCTGGCGAGCGCGGCCTCCACCTCGGGCCAGCCGCGGGTTTTCAGGCCGCAATCGGGATTGACCCACAGTTTTTCCGGCTCGATCACTTGCAGCGCCTTTTCCAGCAGTTGCTGAATTTCCGCCTCAGGCGGCACTCGCGGGCTGTGGATGTCGTAGACGCCGGGGCCGATGGCGTTGGGGTAGCGGAAGTGGCCGAAGTCCTGCAACAGCTCCATGTCCGAACGCGAGGTTTCGATGGTGATCACATCGGCGTCCAGCGCGGCGATGGCCGGCAGGATGTCGCCGAACTCCGAATAGCACATATGGGTGTGGATCTGGGTGGCGTCGGCCACGCCGTGGCAAGACAGGCGGAAGGCCTGGCCGGCCCAGTCCAGATAGGCGGCGCGGTCGGCGCGCTTCAGCGGCAGGCCTTCGCGGATCGCCGGTTCGTCGATCTGGATCACGCGGATGCCGGCGCTTTCCAGATCGCGCACTTCGTCGTTCAGCGCCAGGGCGATCTGGCGGCAGACTTCGCCGCGCGGCAGGTCGTCGCGGACAAAACTCCATTGCAGGATGGTGACCGGGCCGGTCAGCATGCCCTTGACCGGACGCGGGGTCAGGCTTTGCGCGTATTCGGCCCATTCCACGGTCATCGGCTGCGGCCGCGCCACGTCGCCGAACAGAATCGGCGGCTTGACGCAACGGCTGCCGTAGCTTTGCACCCAGCCGCCGGCGGTGAACACGAAGCCGGACAATTGTTCGCCGAAGTACTCCACCATATCGTTGCGCTCGGCCTCGCCGTGCACCAGCACATCGATGTCCAGCGCCTCCTGGCGGCGGATCGCCAGCTCGATTTCCTGCTGCATCGCCTGGCGGTAGGCATCGGCGGACAATTCGCCGCGCTTGAAGCCGGCGCGAGCGCCGCGGATGGACGCGGTTTGCGGGAAGGAGCCTATGGTGGTGGTGGGCAGCAGCGGCAGCTTGAGCCAGGCTTGCTGCGCGGCGGCGCGGACCGGATAGGCGCTGTGGCGTTGATCGGCGTCGGCTGGCAGCGCGGCCAGCCGCTGTTGGACATCGGGACGGTGGATCAGCGGGCTGGCGGCGCGCTGTTGACGGGCGTAATCGCTGCCGGCCAATTCATTGGCGATGGCGTCGCGGCCTTGTTCCACGCCGCGCTTCAATACCTTCAGTTCGTTCAGCTTCTGCACCGCGAAGGCGAGCCAGGTCTTGACGTCGACATCGAGCTGGGTTTCCGCGGCCAGGTCGAAGGGGGTGTGCAGCAAGGAGCAACTGGGGGCAATCCACAAGCGCTCGCCCAATTCGGCGGCCAGCGGCAGCAGGCCGGCCAGCGCGCGGGACA
The DNA here is from genome assembly GCF_021129195.1 of Chromobacterium aquaticum. Classification (GTDB taxonomy): domain Bacteria; phylum Pseudomonadota; class Gammaproteobacteria; order Burkholderiales; family Chromobacteriaceae; genus Chromobacterium; species Chromobacterium aquaticum. Next base: position 37,806 of record NZ_JAJOHW010000100.1, read on the forward strand.
GGTCGGCGCGCCAGATATTGCGGCCATCGATGACGCCGGCGGACAGCACCTTGTCCTGCGGCCAGCCGGCGGCGAAGGCTTCCAGCTGCAGCGGCGCGCGCACCAGGTCCAGGTGCAGGCCGGCCACCGGCAGGCGCTTGAGCCGTTCGGCGTGTTCGGCGACGCTGCCGAAGTAAGTGGCCAGCAATAGCCGCAAGGAGCTGTCTTGCAATTGTTGGTAGGCGGGCTCGAAGGCGGTCAGCCATTCTTGCGGCAGGTCCAGCGCCAGGATGGGCTCGTCGATCTGGACCCATTCCACCTTGGCCTCGGCCAGCGCGGCCAGCAGCTCGCGGTAGGCTTGCAGCAGGCCGGGCAACAGTGCGAGCTTGTCGAAGTCGGCGCCCTTGCTCTTGCCCAGCCACAGCAGGGACAAAGGCCCCAGCAGCACCGGCTTGGCGCGCAGGCCCAGCGCCTGGGCTTCGCGCACTTGCGCCAGCAGGCGCTGCGGCTGAGCCTGGAAAGCGGTGTCGGCATGCCATTCCGGCACCAGGTAGTGGTAATTGGTGTCGAACCATTTGGTCATTTCCAGCGCCGGCTGTTTGGCGTTGCCGCGCGCCAGCTGGAAGTATTGTTCCGTGCTCAGTTGCGCCGGGTCGAAGCCGAAGCGCGGCGGCACCACGCCCACCAGCAGCTGCGCGTCCAGCACATGATCGTAGAGGGAGAAATCGCCAACCGGTGACAATTCCACGCCGGCGCCTTTTTGCAGCAGCCAGTGGCGCTGGCGCAGTTCGCGCGCGCCGCCGAGCAGCGCGGTCTCGTCGATTTCATTCTTCCAGTAATTCTCCAGCAGGGTTTTCAGTTCGCGTTTGGCGCCGATGCGGGGAAAGCCGAGCAAGTGCAGGGTGGTCATGGGTGGACTCCTTGGTTCGTGATGTCCCTAGCATTGCGCAAGCTGCTGTATGATACAAACTCATTATTTTGCCAGTTAACATGAAATGAATTCATGATGAGCATTCTGGAAATCCGACATCTGCGCACCCTGCTGGCGCTGGCCGAAACCGGCAGCGTGTCCTTGGCCGCCAGCCGCCTGTTCCTGACCCAGTCGGCGCTGTCGCACCAGTTGAAACAATTGGAGCAGGGCTATGGCATGAGCTTGTTCGAGCGCAAGACCCAGCCATTGCGTTTTACCGCCGCCGGCGAGCGCTTGCTGACGCTGGCGCATGATCTGAACGCGCGAGTGGCGGCGGCGGAGCGCGACCTGGCGCGGCTGCGCCAGGGCGAGGCCGGCGAATTGCGCGTGGCGGTGGAGTGCCATACCTGCTTTGACTGGCTGATGCCGGCGATGGACGCGTTCCGCCAGCATTGGCCGGGCGTGGAGCTGGACATCGTGTCCGGTTTCCATACCGACCCGGTCAGTCTGCTGCTGAGCCACCGCGCCGATCTGGCCATCGTGTCGGAGGCGGAAACCCAGGCCGGCGTCGATTTCCAGCCGCTGTTCGCTTATGAAATGGTGGGCATCGTCGCGCGCGATCATCCGCTGGCGCACAAGCGCTGCTGGCTGGCGGAGGATTTCGCCGACGAGACGCTGATTCATTACCCGGTGCCGGATGAAATGCTGGACCTGGTGCGCAAGGTGCTGCGGCCGGCGGGGATCAATCCGGCGCGGCGCAGCAGCGAACTGACCATCGCCATCATCCAGCTGGTGGCCAGCCGCCGTGGAGTGGCGGCTCTGCCGTATTGGGCGGTCAAGCCCTATCTGGAGCGCGGTTACGTGGTGGCACGGCCTATCGGCGAGCGCGGTTTGAGCAGTGAGCTGTACGCGGCGGTGCGCAGCGACGATGGCGGCCTGGCCTATATGCAGGACTTTCTGGCCACGGTGCGCGAGCAGAGCTTCGCCACCTTGCCAGGGCTGACGCCGCTGGGCGCGACCAACTGATTCAGGGCAGGGCCAGTTGCCGGCGCAGCGGCGGCAGTTGATTCCAGACGCAGCGCATGCGCTCCGGATGAGCCTGGCCGTAGGCCTGGCTGAACACCAGGTAGTTGCTTTCGGTCTTGAGCGGGGGCTGCAGCTTTTTCATGTGTAGCTGCGGCTGGCCGGCCAGATAGGCATCGCCGCCGGGTTCATGCATGGCGAAAGCGGCGATGCGCCCGGCCTGCAACTTGGCGAAGTTTTCCGCCATATTGCCGCCTTCTTCCGACGCGATGCGCCGGGCTTTCAATTCGCGAGTGATCGCCCAGCCGCGGTTGACGCCCACTTTCTCATCCTCGGGCAGGTCCAGCCGGAGGCCGTCCCAGCGCAGCGCCGATTGCTGCGGCACATAGAGCACATAGGACATGGCGGCCAATCGGTAGCGCGGATCGACCTGGCCGTCGCGCATCGGGTAGCGCATCTGCTTGGCTCGGTCAGTCTGGAAGGACAGCATGGCGGCGGCGTCGGCCTGGCTCAGCGCCAGGCTGCGCAGCACGCGCCGAGCCGGCAGCGGGCGGAATTGCGGGCTCAGGCCGCAGCGCTCCGCCGCAGTCTTGACCAGTTCGATGACGGGGCCGGACAGCCGGGGCGGGGAGTAGTCGACGAAGGGGGCCGGCTCGGCATTGCCGACGACGATGCGCAAGACGGGCGCGGCGTGCGTCCATCCGCCGGCCAGCAGGGCGAGCAGAGCCAGTACGGGCTTGGGCATGGGCGCGTCCTCGCGGCAATGATCATGGTTTCATTTTATGAGCCCCGGCTCGGCTTTGTCATGCGCTTCGTCAGCATGGGCTTCCAAACCCAGTTCCTGGATCTTGCGGGTCAGGGTGTTGCGGCCCCAGCCCAGCAGATGGGCGGCTTCCACCTTGCGGCCGCCGGTGTGCGCCAGGCCGCTGCGGATGCAGCTGGCTTCGAAGCGGCGGGTCAATTCGTCGATGATGCCGGTTTCGCCGCCGCGCAGACGGCGGCTGACTTCCTCGGCCAGCAGCAGCGGCCAGTCGGCCTGGGCATCGCCGCTGGCGCTGTGCGCGCCGGCGGCGGCGGGTTCGCGCAGTTCCTGCGGCAGGTCGGCCACTTCCACGGTCTGGCCGGGAGCCATCACGCTGATCCACTGACACAGATTTTCCAGTTCGCGCACATTGCCGGAGAACGGGCTGTGCTTGACCACGTCCATGGCGGCATCGCTGAGGCGCTTGGTCTCCACGCCCAGTTGCACCGCGCTCTTGGACAGGAAGTGGCGCGCCAGCAGCGGGATATCCTCGCGTCGCTCCCGCAGCGGCGGCAGCCGCAGCCGGATCACGTTCAGACGATGGTAGAGGTCTTCGCGGAACTGGCCGTCGCGCACTCGCTGCTCCAGGTTCTGATGGGTGGCGGCGATGACGCGGACATTGGCCTTGATCGGGGTGTGGCCGCCGACGCGGTAGAAGTGGCCGTCGGAGAGCACGCGCAGCAGCCGGGTCTGCAGTTCGGTGGGCATGTCGCCGATCTCGTCCAGGAACAGCGTGCCGCCTTCGGCCTCTTCGAAGCGGCCGCGGCGGGTGGCGAGCGCGCCGGTGAACGCGCCTTTTTCATGGCCAAACAGCTCGGATTCCAGCAAGTCCTTGGGTATGGCGGCGGTATTGAGCGCGATGAAGGGGCGGCCGGCGCGCACGGAATGGCGGTGCAGCGCTTCGGCGACTCTTTCCTTGCCGGTGCCGGATTCGCCGGTGATCAGCACGGTGACGTTGGATTGCGACAACCGACCGATGGCGCGGAACACGTCTTGCATCGCCGGCGCCTGGCCCAATAGCGCGGGCATCGCTTCCGTCGCGTCGTCCGTGGCGCTGGCCGGGCTGTTTTCCGCCAGCGCGCGCTCGATCAGCAAGACTGCCTGGTCGACGTCGAAGGGTTTGGGCAGGTATTCGAAGGCGCCGCCCTGGAAGGCCGCCACCGCCGAGTCCAGGTCCGAGTGCGCGGTCATGATGATGACCGGCAGCGCCGGATGCTCGCCCTTGACCTTGGCCAGGAACTTCAGTCCGTCTATGCCGGGCATGCGGATGTCGGAGATGATCACTTGCGGCGTGCGGTCGTAGAGCGCGTTCAGCGCGTCGTCGGCGCTGGCGAAGCTGTCGAAGCCGATGCCGGCGCGGCCCAGCGCTTTTTCCAGCACCCAGCGTATCGCCTTGTCGTCGTCAATAATCCATACCGCTTGCTTCATCACGGAATCCTCATGGTGGGGCTCGCCGGCCTTGGCCGGTCGCCGCAAGGTGTTTTTATCGTTCAATGCTTAGTCGGTGGCGAAAGGCAGCATCACCGTGAAACAGGTCTGTCCCGGCCGCGATTCGAACTCGATATTGCCGCCATGCTGATGGACGAAGGCCTGGGCCAGCGTCAGCCCCAGGCCGGTGCCTTCGGCGCGGCCGGTGACCAGCGGGTAGAAAATATGGTCCTTGATCTCGTCGGGGATGCCGGGGCCGTTGTCGACGATCTGCAATTTCAATGCCAAGGTGTGGCGCTTGCGCGCCAGCGTCGCCTGGCGCGCGACCCGGGTGCGCAGCACCAGCTCGCCCTTGCCCTTCATCGCCTGGGTCGCGTTCTTGACGATGTTGAGGACCACCTGGATCAGTTGTTCCTTGTCCGCCACCAAGAGCGGCAGGCTGGTGTCGTAATCGCGGCGGATCTGCAAGCCGTGCGGGAATTCGGCCAGCGCGATGCTGCGCACGCGCTCCAGCACTTCATGGATATTGATTTCGGCGCGCACATGGCTGCGGTGCGGCGCCAGCAGGCGATCCACCAGCGACTGCAGGCGCAGCGCCTCTTCCTTGATCACCGCGGTGTATTCCTTCAGCTCGGGGCGGTCCAGCAACTCGTGCTCCAGCAATTGCGCCGCGCCGCGGATGCCGCCCAGAGGGTTCTTGATTTCGTGCGCCAGATTGCGGATCAACTCGCGATTGGCCTGGTGCTGCAGCAGCAAGCGCTCTTCATTGGCGATCTTCAACTGCTGATCCAGCGGTCGCAGCTCGATCAAGGCCAAGCCGCCGTCGGCGTCCACCGGGGTGATGGACAGCGCGATGTGCAGCGCCTGCTCGCTGTGCTGCGGGATCAGTTCCAGATCGTGTTCGATGAAGCTGGCGTTGTGGCGCAGCGCGGTGGCCAGCGCCTGGCGCAGCGCCGGGCAGGGCTGGAACAGTTCGAACAGGCTGTGGCGGCGCAGCTCGCGGCTGCCCAGCGCCAGCAGGTTCTCGCAGGCGGGATTGACGAAGTGGAGCGCGCCGTCGGCATCAGCGATCAGCACGGGGGTGTCCAGCAGTTCTAGTCCGGTAAAGCTGGTCGGCGGCATGGTGTGGGGTGTCCTGTGGGCTCGGTCGCGAAGGGCATGCGTTGGCGCAGCAAGATTCGGGCCATGCCCGTGGGATGGGGAATGGCCCGTTTAATGGCAGTATGCACCAAGATGGTGCGTCAAACTAGTTTTGCCCCAATTCGCGGCGCAGCGCTTCCACGTTCTTCTGGCGATCGGTGACTTCGTCCTGCAGCTTCTGCACCCGGTCCAGGTATTTCTGGTAATTGCGGGTTTCGTCGCCGTTGCGCGTGGCCTTGCCATCGGTCAGCGCCTTTTGCGCATCGGCCAGCGCTTTCTGCTCATTGGCCAGTTCCTGTTCCAGGATCTTGCGGCGGCCGCTGTCGCGCTGTTTCTGCGTGCCGGGGTCGACGCTGGGGAAGCTGCTGGACGGTTTGGCCGGCGCCGCGCCGCCGCCGCTGCTGTTGCCGCTGTTCTTGTGCTGGCTGGGATAGGAGGAGAGCGGGTTGAGTCGTATTGGTTGCGCGCCGCGGATGGGCACATTGGTGAAGGTGACGTTGCCGTCCTTGTCCACGTACTTGTAAACGGTGGCCTGCGCCGAGGCGCTGAGCAGCAGCAATAGACAGAGGGATAGCGTTTTCATGAGCGGCGGAGTCGGATTCTTGGTTTCGGCATTGCTAATGATATGCAAATCGGCGGGCCAAGTCATATATGAAAACGGCAGCCATGGGGCTGCCGTTTCGTTTTCCGGGATGATCCGCGTCGCTTACAGCGAGTAATACATCGCGAATTCAACCGGATGCGTGGTCATGCGGGTCAGGTTCACTTCCTGCATCTTCAACTCGATGTAGGCGTCGATCCAGTCATTGGAGAACACGCCGCCGCGGGTCAGGAACTCGCGGTCCTTGTCCAGGGCGGCCAGCGCCTCGTCCAGGCTGGCGCACACGGTCGGGATCAACTTGTCCTCTTCCGGCGGCAAATCGTACAGGTTCTTGTCCGCGGCGTCGCCCGGGTGGATCTTGTTCTGAATGCCGTCCAGGCCGGCCATCAGCAGCGCGGAGAAGCACAGATAGGGGTTGGCCAGCGGATCCGGGAAGCGCGCTTCGATGCGGCGGCCCTTGGGGCTGGCCACGTGCGGAATGCGGATGGAGGCGGAGCGGTTCTTGGCGGAGTAGGCCAGCTTCACCGGCGCTTCGTAATGCGGCACCAGGCGCTTGTAGGAGTTGGTGCCCGGATTGGTGATCGCGTTCAGCGCCTTGGCGTGCTTGATGATGCCGCCGATGTAGTAGAGCGCGGTGTCGGACAGGCCGGCATAGCCGTCGCCGGCGAACAGGTTCTTGCCGTCCTTCCAGATCGACTGGTGCACGTGCATGCCGGAGCCGTTGTCGCCGACGATGGGCTTGGGCATGAAGGTGGCGGTCTTGCCGTAGCTGTGCGCCACGTTGTGCACCACGTATTTCAGGATCTGGGTCCAGTCGGCGCGCTGGGTCAGGGTGCTGAACTTGGTGCCGATCTCGTTCTGGCCGGCGGTGGCCACTTCATGGTGATGCACTTCCACCGGAATGCCCAGTTCTTCCAGCAGCAGCACCATGGCGGAGCGGATGTCCTGGGAGGAGTCCACCGGCGGCACCGGGAAGTAGCCGCCCTTGACGCCCGGGCGGTGGCCCATATTGCCGCCTTCGAATTCCTCGGCGGACGCCCATGCGGCTTCCTCGGCCTTGATCTTGACGAAGCAGCCGGACATGTCGGTGCCCCAGGTCACGCTGTCGAAGACGAAGAATTCCGGCTCCGGGCCGAAGTAGGCGGTGTCGCCCAGGCCGGATGCCTTCAGATAGGCTTCGGCGCGCTTGGCTATGGAGCGCGGGTCGCGGTCATAGCCCTTGCCGTCGGCCGGGTCGATCACATCGCAGTGCAGGAAGACGGTGGGTTCGTCGTAGAAGGGGTCGATGCGAGCGGTGGCCGGGTCGGCCATCAGCAGCATGTCGGATGCCTGAATGCCTTTCCAGCCTGCGATCGAGGAGCCGTCGAAAGCATGGCCGTGCTCGAACCATGCTTCCGGATCGTCCAGCAGCACGTGGGCCGGGATGGTCACGTGTTGTTCTTTGCCGCGGGTATCGGTAAAGCGCAGGTCTACGAATTTGACATCGTTTTCGGTAATCAGCTTGACTACGTCTGCAACCGCCATGGTTTTCTCCTGAAAGGCTACATGCATCATGTGCGAATTAGTGTACGGCTAACGCTTAAGCATTAAGCGTGCCAGCTTAAAATCGCCGAGATTCCATTGTGTCATAGCCCAAAAACGGGCGCTAGCAGAGTTGAATGAACCAGCTTGGTGCCTGTACCGAAGTCGTGCACCAAAATGGGGCTGATCTTGCGTTGCAGCGGTGCGCTGGTATGGATAATCTGTGTATATAAAGGTATTGAGGGCGGTCTTGGCCGCGAGGAGAGCTTGCATGGATCAAATGACGCAGATATTGCAGCAGGCGCAGCGCCGGGCCGAAGAACAGGGTTTGCCCTATCGCGGCGCGCTGACGCCGCAGGAGGCGCACCAGTTGAAGCAGGCGCTGCCGGAGGCGACCTTGCTGGACGTGCGCAGCGCGGCGGAATGGCAGTTCGTCGGCGTGGTGCCCTATGCCCAGCGGCTGGAGTGGCGAAGCTTTCCCGGAATGCAGCCTAATCCGCGTTTCATCGAGCAATTGCAGGAGATGCTGCCCAAGGATGGGATACTGATGCTGATGTGCCGCTCCGGCGTGCGCTCGGACGAAGCCGCGCGCCTGGCCGCCGCCGCCGGTTATACCGAGGCCTACAACGTGCTGGAAGGTTTCGAGGGCGATAAGGACGCGGCGGGGCATCGCGGCGCGCTGGGCGGCTGGAAGGCGCGCGGCCTGCCCTGGCAGCAGGGCTGAGGTGGCGGCAAGCGGCGCGACGTGGTTGATGTTTGCCGTGTTCCACGGCAAAGTGTCGTTCTGGCGCCGCTCGCTTGCGAGCAAGACGGCGAGAGCCGCCAACAAAACCCAGCCGGAGTCCGCGTGTTTGCCTGGCGGCGAGGTTTTGTTAGCCGCTTTTATATACATAACATGCCGACATTTTGGAAAGCTGACTCATGACCGACCGTTACGCCGTTATCGGCAATCCCGTTTCCCATAGCCAGTCGCCCTTCATTCATAACGAATTCGCCAGCGCGACCGGGCAGGACATCAGCTACGACAAGCTGTTCGCCGAGCTGGGGCAATTCAACGGGGTGGTGTCCGAATTCGTCGCCGCCGGCGGCAAGGGTTTGAACATCACGCTGCCGTTCAAGGGCGACGCTTACCGCTTCGCCAATGAAGTGACCGAGCGCGCGCGCGCCGCCGAAGCGGTCAACACCTTGAGCTTCCGCGACGGCAAGGCCTATGGCGACAATACCGACGGCGTCGGCCTGGTGCGCGACATCGTTGATAATCTGGACTACCCGATCGCCGGCGCCAAGGTGCTGATCCTGGGCGCGGGCGGCGCGGTGCGCGGCGTGCTGGAACCCATCCTGGCGCAAAAGCCGGCCGCCTTGACCATCGCCAACCGCACCCTGATCAAGGCCGAGGCGCTGGCGCATCACTTCGCGCCCTGGGGCAAGGTGGAGGCCATAGGCTACGAGCAGTTGAAGGGACGCAGCTTCGACATCGTGATCAATGCGACATCGACCAGCCTCAGCAATGAACTGCCGCCGATTCCCTACGGCCTGTTCACGGCTCGCACCCTGGCTTACGACATGGTGTACAGCAAGGGCCTGACCCCTTTCCTGCAGCGCGCGCAGGCGGAAAACGCCGGCATGCTGGCCGATGGCCTGGGCATGCTGGTGGAGCAGGCGGCGGAATCCTTCGCCATCTGGCGCGGCGTGGAGCCGGCCACTCGCAAAGTGACCAATATGCTGCGGGAAGTGCTGGCCTGACGCTCGCCGGGTCCGGCGGGTCCGGACCCATAGACACAAGGCGTCGCTTTCCCCTCCCGCGGTTTGAATCCCAATCCCCCTTGCCCTGCGAGGGGGCTCGCTTTGCGAGTCAGATGATGCGTCTTTTCCTGAAAGTGCTGGCGGCCCTGATGGCCGCCTTTCTGCTGTATAACCTGTGGATCTTCGGCCATATCGTCTATTGGCGCGGCCACAATCCGGCGGCCAGTTCTTTCATGAACGAGCAGCTGGCCAAGCTGCAGCAGGATGACCCCGAGGCCGAGCTGCGCCACAAATGGGTGAGTTATGAGCAGATCTCGCCCAATCTCAAGCGCGCGCTGATCGCATCCGAGGACGCCAAGTTCGTCGACCACGAAGGTTTTGACTGGGACGGCATCGAGGCCGCGTTCGAGAAGAACCTGAAGAAGGGCAAGATCGTCGCCGGCGGCTCCACCATCAGCCAGCAGTTGGCCAAGAATCTGTTCCTGTCCAGCAGCAAGACGCCATGGCGCAAGCTGGAGGAAGCCTTGATCACGGTGATGCTGGAAACGGTGCTGGACAAGCGGCGCATCTTCGAGATCTACCTGAACGTGATCGAATGGGGCAACGGCGTGTTTGGCGCCGAGGCGGCGTCGCGCCATTACTATCGTTCGAGCGCGGCGCGGCTGTCGTCGGCGCAGGCGGCCAAACTGGCCGCGATGGTGCCCAATCCGCGTTATTACGACAGCCATCGTGGCGCGCCCGGTCTGGCGCGCAAGACCCGCATCATCCAGCGGCGCATGGCTTACGTGGAGCTGCCCTGATCCCTGGGGCGCAATTGGAGCCGCGGGCGGGCGCATGTTACAATCGCGACTTTCTTCAAGTGCGCCGTGCGCTAGGCATGGCGGCTACACATGGACTTACCCAGTTACCCCGTAATCCAATCCCGATTTACCGTTAGAGAATAAAGCCCGCCTCCGACCGCCCGCGCCGCGCGCCATCGAGGCGGAAGGAGACGTGCATGACGGTTGCCTTCAAGCAACAATCCGCCGATCGTCTGCAAGAAAGCCTGGCCCTGGTGCAGCGCCTGATCGAGCGCCAGCGGCAGTTGGAAGATCTGGTATCCCGTCCGGAGGCGAGCGAACCGCCGACGGATCCGTTGGCCCCGCATTACAATCTGGAAGCGCTGCGCCTGAAGCTGGAGCAACTGCATCCGGCCGATGTCGCGCATATCCTGGAAGCCTTGCCGCTGGAAGAACGCCTGCTGGTCTGGGACCAGGTGGACGGCGCGCGCGACGGCGCCATCCTGCTGGAGGTGTCAGACGCGGTCAGGGAATCGCTGATCGAAGTGATGGAGCACGGCGAGCTGGTCAACGCCGCCGAGCAGTTGGACGCCGACGAACTGGCCGAGTTGGCGCCGGACATGCCGCGCCAGGTGGTGTACGAAGTGATGGGCGGCCTGGACGAGGAAGAGCGCGCCCAGCTGCAGTCGGCCTTGTCCTACGATGAAGACAAGGTTGGCGCGCTGATGGATTTCGACCTGGTCAAGATCCGCGCCGACGTCAGTTGCGAGGTGGTGCTGCGCTATCTGCGCCGCTTCGATGAACTGCCGGCCCACACCGACAAGATTTTCGTCATCGACGAGCAGGGGCTGTTGATGGGCGTGTTGTCCATCCGCAAGCTGCTGGTGTCCGATCCCGACGCGCTGGTGTCCGAGGTGATGGCCACCGAACTGGTCAGCTTCAATCCGGACGAAGACGCCGCTGACGCGGCGCTGGCCTTCGAGCGTTACGACTTGATCACCGCGCCGGTGGTGGACGAGGCCGGCAAGCTGATCGGCCGGCTGACCGTGGACGAGATGGTGGATGTGATCCGGGAGGAATCCGACAGCGAAGTGCTGAACCTGGCCGGTCTGAAAGAGGAAGAAGACCTGTTCGCGCCGGTGATCGATTCGGTGAAGAACCGCTGGGCCTGGCTGGCGATTAATCTGTGCACTGCCTTCGTCGCCTCGCGCGTGATCGGTGTATTCGAGCATTCCATTTCCCAGTTGGTGGCGCTGGCGGCGCTGATGCCCATCGTCGCCGGCATTGGCGGCAACTCCGGCAATCAGACCATCACCATGATCGTGCGCGCGCTGGCGATGGGACAGATGCAGCTGAACCAGGCCTGGCGGCTGTGGCGCAAGGAGTTGCGGGTCAGCATGATCAACGGCGTGTTGTGGGGCAGTGTGATCGGCAGCGTGGCCTGGCTGCTGTACGGCAGCTTCTCGCTGGGGCTGGTGATGTTGGGCGCGATGTTGCTCAACCTGATGCTGGCCGCCACCATGGGCGTGCTGATTCCCTGCCTGATGCAGCGTTCCGGTCGCGATCCGGCGCTGGGCTCCAGCGTGCTGATCACCGCCTGCACTGATTCCGGCGGCTTCTTCATCTTCCTGGGTCTGGCCACCCTGTTCCTGTTGTGACGACCATGTTGACGATAGCCGAGGCGCTGCGCCTCTACCCCTTGCCCCGTCTGGAAGCGCGCATGCTGTTGCAGCAGGCGGCGCCGGCGCTGACTCACGCTCGCATCGTGGCCTATCCCGAACAGGCGTTGAGCGCCGAAGAAGAGGCGAATTTTCGCGTGCTGGCCGCCAGGCGCGCCGCCGGCGAGCCGGTGGCCTATCTGATCGGCCGGCGCGAATTTTACGGTCGCGACTTTACCGTGGGGCCGCAGGTATTGATTCCGCGTCCGGAAACCGAGCACTTGATCGAAGCGGCGCTGCAGCGGTTTGGCGGCCGTGCCGCCCGCGTCGTCGACCTGGGCACCGGCAGCGGCGCCATCGCGACGACGCTGGCGCTGGAAGCACCGGAGTGGCGAGTCCGCGCAGTGGATTTGTCGCCGGAGGCGCTGACCATCGCGCGCGGCAACGCCGAACGCCTGGGGGCGCAAGTCGAGTTTCATCAAGGCAGCTGGTACCAAGCGCTGCCCGCGGACGCGGTCTTCGATCTCATCGTGTCCAATCCGCCCTATATCCGCTCGGATGACGAACATCTGGGGCAGGGGGATGTGCGCTTCGAGCCGCGAATGGCGCTGACCGACGAGGCCGACGGGCTGGCCTGCCTGCGCGAGATCGCCGCCGGCGCGCCTAGGCACTTGCTGCCGGGCGGCTGGTTGATGGTCGAACACGGCTACGACCAGGGGCCGGCGGTACGTGGCCTGTTCGCCGCCGCCGGCTTGCAGCAGGTGGAAACCATTGTCGATCTGGCGGGTCTGGATCGAATCACCCTTGCAATGATGAAAGCTGACTGATGTGGTTTAAGTTGTCCTGTCTGCGCCGGCTGTGGCCGGCGTTGTTGTTATCGCCGCTGGCGTTTCTGCTGGCGATATCGCCGGATTGCAATCGCGAGTTGTTCCTGATCTTGCACGAGGCCGGCCGCGTCGCGCCCGGCGCGTTCTGGCGCCTGTTGAGCGTATTGGGCGATTGGCCCACGGTGCTGGCCCTGCTGCTGGCCTTGAGCTGGCGGCGGCCGGACAAGCTGCCGGCCTTGCTGGCCGGCTGTGGCATGGGCGTGTTTCTGGCCATCGTGCTCAAGGCTGGCTTTGCCGAGCCGCGGCCGCCGCTGGTGCTGCCGCCGGGCTCGGTGCAATTGCTGGATGATCTGCCCGGCAATGGTTCCTTCCCGTCCGGCCACGCGATGGCGTCGGCGACGCTGGCGAGCTTTCTTTACTATTCCGGCATGCTGCGCCGGGGCGTGGTGCTGACGACGGTGGTGATCTTGGTGATGCTGTCGCGCTTGGCGATAGGCGTGCATTGGCCATTGGATGTGGCCGTGGGCGCGTTGCTGGGATGGGCCGCGATGTACGCCGCCTGCGTTTGGGCCTGGCCACGGGGCTGGCCGGAGGAGTTGAGCGCGCGCGTGCAGATGGCGCTGTTGGCGCCGCTGGCCGGGCAGTTGCTATGGCTGTTGTACAAGTCCGGCAGTCATGAGGAATATGCGCTGAGGTTGGCGCTTTGTGCGCTGGTGCTGGCGGCGGGGTGCTGGCGCTGGCGGCGTTTGCGTCAGGTCTGAGGCGAGCGCGGGGGGGTATCAAGACAAAGGCGGCCATGGGCCGCCTTTGTCGAAATCGGGCCGGCGCGCCGGCAAAAGCATTACAATGACGCCATGCCGGTTATGCCTGCGGCCTGATCAATGATGGTGGCCGTGTTCGCCGTGGGCGTGGCCATGGCTGACTTCGTCGGCGCTGGCGGCGCGGACTTCCACCACCTTGGCGGCGAAGCGAATGCTCTGGCCGGCCAGCGGGTGGTTGGCGTCGACCACGGCCTTGCCGTCGGCGATATCGGTGACGCGGAACAGCAGCACATCGCCGGTTTCCGGATCATCGGCTTCGAACATCATGCCGACTTCGACGTCTGCCGGGAATACGTCCAGATCTTCCACGCGGATCAGTTCTTCTTCCGGGTCGCCGAAAGCATCGTCAGGCGTCATCTTGACATCGATGGAGTCGCCAACGGCCTTGCCTTCCAACGCTTCTTCCACCAGCGGGAAGATGCCGTCGTAGCCACCGTGCAGATAGCTGATCGGCTCTTCGGTCTTGTCGAGGAGGTTGTTGTCAGCGTCGAACATCTCGTAGTGGAGGGTAACGACGGTGTTTTTGGAGATTTGCATGAGTGCGGATCCGTGAAGGAAGGTAAATAAAGCGGATGGCGGCGCGGGGCAGCCATCTAAAGCGTTTCAGCTGCGCCGCTATCGCGCGCATCCCATATTGTAAACCATTGCCGGGCGTTTCAGCCCGTGAAACTGCCATGAACACAACAACATTGCTGGGCGGCATGTCGCCCGAACAATTCCTTGCCGAGTACTGGCACAAGAAGCCGCTGCTGATACGTGGCGCGCTGACCGATGTCGGTCCGCTGGCGGACTTTTCCGTGTTGTCGCAATTGGCGACCCGCGAAGACGCCGAATCGCGCCTGATCGAATACCGCAACGACCGCTGGAGCCTGGAGCGTGGCCCGTTCCGTCCGGCGCGTTTCCGCCGTCTGCCGGAAACGGATTGGACCCTGCTGGTGCAGGGTGTCAATCAGCACTTGCCGCATATCGACGAGATCCTGTGGCGCTTCAACTTCATTCCTTATGCGCGGCTGGATGATTTGATGATCAGCTACGCGCCGCCGGGCGGTACCGTCGGCCCGCACTTCGATGCCTACGATGTGTTCCTGCTGCAGGTGGGCGGTCGCAAGCGCTGGCAGATCTCCACCCAGCACGACGATGATTTCATCGAAGACGCGCCGATCCGGGTGCTGAAGGACTTCCGCTGCGAGCAGGAGTTCGTGCTGGAACACGGCGACATGCTCTACTTGCCGCCCAAGTGCGCTCATCACGGCGTGGCGCTGGATCCAGGCATGACCTATTCGATCGGTTTCCGCGCGCCGCCGGCGCAAGAGCTGGCGACGCAATTCCTGGTGCATCTGCAGGACCGGCTTTGCGTGGACGGCGTGTACGCCGATCCTGGCCTGCGACTGCAGCAGGATCCTGCCCGCATCGGCGATGACATGATCGATCAGGTCAGCCGCCTGCTGGAACAGGTGCGCTGGGACCGCGCGACGGTGGGTGATTTCCTTGGGCATTACCTGACCGAACCCAAGGCGCATGTTTTTTACGATGCTCCCGAAGACGAACTGGACGAAGACGAATTCGAGCAGGCGGCGGTGGAGCAGGGTTTGGTGCTGGACCGCAAGAGCCAGATTCTGTTCTGCGGCGAAGATTTCTATTGCAATGGCGAGAAACTGGACACGGTGGCAGCGGATGCGGCGGCCTGGCGCGGGTTTGCCAATGCCAGAAGCATCGATGGAGTCGCGCTTAGCGTCGGCATGCGGGAATGTTTATACGAGGGATACCTGGCAGGCTATTGGCATCTCGCGATGAATGTAGCAAAATAGCCACAGAAATTGTTCGGATGCGCAAGTGATATCGACAAATTCTGGCCTCAAGGACGGGGGTAAACGCCCGTTTTTGTGGCTATGCTGCTTTGCGGAAGAGGATTATGGGCAAAGGTGTTTTTTTGGAATTTTGCCCCCTATACAGCCTTTTTATTCGTGATACAATTTGCGCACTGATGGATTTTCAGTCGCCCGGCTTATTTCGAAGACCGTGCGATAACTGACGTCTTGTTCAACTTATCCTCAAAGGTAATGAAAAAATGAAACAGTCGCTCCTCGTTGCTGCCCTGCTGGCTGTAGCCCTGTCCGCTTGCGGTAAGAAAGCTGAAGCTCCGGCTGAAGCTTCCGCTCCTGCTGTTGAAGCATCCGCTCCGGCTGCTGCTCCGGCATCCGCTCCGGCTGCTGAAGCTTCCGCTCCGGCTGCTGCTTCCGCTCCGGCTGCTGAGGCTTCCGCTGCCAAGTAATTCTTGGCCAGCGACAAAAAAACCGGCTATGGCCGGTTTTTTTGTGTCTGTAGCAAATAGAAAATAGTGTGTTGCAACATGAAAACAACACTATTGTCTGTTTGCTACAAAGCGTTACATTTTGCTTGACGATGGGCTGCTTGTTCCCGTCGGCGTTTAAGTAAATTGAAGGCGCAAAAAAAGCCCGCAATAGCGGGCTTTTTTATCGCGCGCTAATCCGCGCTTATTGCAACTCGGTTTGCAGTTTGGACAGCGCGGCCTTGCTGAACGCATCCGACAGCGGCTTGCCTTGCTTGTCCTGGATGGACACCGTGGTGGAGCCGGGCGCGTTTTCCTTGATCTGCACACGGTATTCCTGCTCGGTGGGCTTGGCGGACTTGCCGTCGTCGCTCTTCCAGAAGGCGAGGCTGGACCAGAAGCCGCCGGACTCGTTCTTGTCGGTTTCGCTCTTGGCCGGCTTGACGAAGTAGACACCCTGGGAGCGATCGCGGTCGCTGACCACCAGGCCGACGCGATCCAGCGCCAGGCCGACGCGGCGCCAAGCGCGGTCGAACTCGTCGCTGAGCACCAGCTGGCCGTCGACGATGGGGGTTTGCGGCTTGGCCGGAGCGCTCAGCGTCTGTTTGACTTGTTCGCGTGCTTTATCTTCCGCCATGCCCAGATTCATCATGAAGCGGCCCAGCAACTCGGCCTCCAGGCCCGGGTCGGTGGCGCGTGGCTGCCAGATGGTGTTGGTCTTGGTGGAGTCGGCATAGACTTCTTCCATGCCGCGGTGGGAGAAGTAGACTTCGGTGCCATTGGCGGTCTTTTCCAGGCGGATGCGGAACTTGTCGCGCTCGCCGGTGGAGTAGACGCTGCCGAGGCCGACGGTTTCCAGCAGCTTGCGCAGGCCGTCGTTAGGCAGCTTGGCGCGGTTTTCCGCCCAGTCGGTTTCCATCACGCCCACGGCCGGGTCTTCGCTCTTGATCACGAAGCCGTTGTCCTGCCAGAAGGCTTTCAGCGCCGGCCACAGTTGTTCCGGGCTCTTGCCCGACACCACCAGCCAACGCTGGGTGCCGGCGCGCTCCATCTTGATATTGTCCAGCTTGTTCAGCGCGACCGAACTGCCGGCCGCTGGTTGTTGCGCCTGGGTGCCGGCATTGGTGTCCTGCGCCGCGGCGGCGGCGCTGGCCGCGCCGGGGATGGTGTACTTGTTCTGGACTTGCGGCGCGGTCAGGTCCGGCGGCACTTCCAGGGTGTTGACGGTCTTGGGCTTGTCGGACTGGTAGTCCAGCTTCTTGGTCAGCGGCTGTTGCGAGCTGCAGCCGGCGAGGATGCCGGTTGCCAGCAGAATCGCGGCGGGCGCGGTTCGTTTCATGCGGTCTCCCATCATTTCAGCAGGGGATGGTTTCAAAGGACTTCAGCTTGTTTCATGGCCGCTTCCACTGCGGCTTGCGCGCCAGCGGACAGCGGGGTCAGCGGCAGGCGGATGCCGGCGGGGATCCGCTTCATCCGCATCAGCGCCCACTTCGCCGGAATCGGGTTGGGTTCAATAAACAGGTGCTTGTGCAGGCCTTGTAGTTTGTCGTTGATCTCGCGCGCCAGCTTGGCGTTGCCGCTGGTGGCGGCCTTGCAAAGCTCGCTCATCAGCTTGGGGGCGATATTGGCGGTGACCGAGATCACGCCGTGACCGCCGCAGAGCATGAAAGCCATGCCGGTGGCGTCGTCGCCGGAATAGAGGGTGAAGCCCGCGGGCGCGCGCATGAACAGATCGCAGGCGCGGCCGATGTCGCCGGTGGCGTCTTTCAGGCCCACGATGTTCGGGTGTTCTGCCAGGCGCAGCGCGGTGTCATTGCTCATGTCGGCCACGGTGCGGCCAGGCACATTATAAAGGATGACCGGCAGCTTGCTGGCGTCGGCGATCGCCTTGAAATGCTGGTACAGGCCTTCCTGGGTCGGCTTGTTGTAATAAGGTACGACCGACAGCACGTAGTCGGCGCCGACCTCCTGGGAGAGCTGGCTCAGTTCGATCGCTTCGGCGGTGGAGTTGCCGCCGGCGCCGGCGACGACCTTGACCCGGCCCGCCGCATAATCGACTACGGCCTTGACCACGGCGATGTGCTCGCTCACGCCCAGGGTGGCGGATTCGCCGGTGGTGCCAACCGCGACAATGCCGTCGGTGCCATTGTCAATATGGAAATCGACGAGTCGTCGCAGTGCCTCGTAGTCGACCGTGCCGTCTTCCGACATCGGGGTGACCAGGGCGACCAAGCTACCGGTAAGCATAGTTCAGCCTATCTCAGGGAATAGAAAACAAGATTCACGATTGTAGCGGAATTCGAGAAGCTGGCAAAAGGTGCTCGGCGATTCCTTGACGGATGGCTCGGGAAAATGGCCGCACTGTGCTAGAATCCCACGTTTTTCCGATACTTACGGCTATCTGGCTGAAGGATCCCTAAGCGTGATTACCACAAGCAACATTACCATGCAGTTTGGCGTCAAACCTTTGTTCGAAAAGGTTTCCGTCAAATTTGGCGAAGGCAACCGTTATGGCCTGATCGGCGCCAACGGTTCCGGCAAATCCACTTTTATGAAGATTCTGGGTGGCGACCTGGAGCAGACCAGCGGCGAGGTGGCCATCGAGAACGGTCTGCGCCTGGGTAAGCTGCGTCAGGATCAGTTCGCCTATGAAGATCAGCGCGTCATCGACGTGGTGATGATGGGCCACACCGAGATGTGGGCTGCGATGAGCGAACGCGACGCCATCTACGCCAACCCGGAGGCCAGCGAAGACGACTATATGCACGCGGCCGAACTGGAAGCCAAGTTCGCCGAGTACGACGGCTACACCGCGGAAGCGCGCGCCGGCGAACTGCTGATGGGCGTGGGCATTCCGGTGGAACAGCACGCCGGCCCGATGAGCGAAGTGGCGCCGGGCTGGAAACTGCGCGTGCTGCTGGCGCAGGCGCTGTTCTCCAATCCGGACATCCTGTTGCTGGACGAACCGACCAACAACCTGGACATCAACACCATCCGCTGGCTGGAACACGTGCTCAACGAGCGCAACGCCACCATGATCATCATTTCGCACGACCGTCACTTCCTGAACTCGGTGTGCACCCATATGGCGGACTTGGACTACAACACCATCCGCATCTACCCGGGCAACTACGACGACTACATGATCGCGTCGGCTCAGGCAAGGGAGCGTCAGCTGTCGTCCAACAGCAAGGCCAAGGAGCGCATCCAGGAACTGCAGGAGTTCGTGGCCCGCTTCTCCGCCAACAAGTCCAAGGCGCGCCAGGCGACCAGCCGACTGAAGCAGGTGGACAAGCTGAAGTCCGAAATGGTGGAAGTGAAGCCGTCCAGCCGTCAGAACCCGTTCATCCGCTTTGAAATGGACGACAAGTTCAAGCTGCACCGTCAGGCGGTGGAGGTGGATCACCTCAACAAGGCTTACGACAGCAAGGTGCTGTTCAAGGACCTGAGCCTGATTCTGGAAGCCGGCGCCCGCCTGGCCGTCATCGGCCCCAACGGCGCGGGCAAGACCTCGCTGGTCAAGCTGCTGGCCGGCGCATTCAGCGCGCCGTTCGCCGAAGGTCTGAGCGCTGACCGCGGTTCGATCAAGTGGGCGGAGAAAGCTCAAGTCGGCTATTTCGCCCAGGACCACGAAGCGGATTTCGACAGCGATATGACGCTGACCGAATGGATGCGCGAATGGGGTCAGGAAGGCGACGACGAACAGGTGATCCGCGGCACGCTGGGCCGTCTGCTGTTTGGCGGCGACGAGGTGGGCAAGCCGGTGCGGGTGCTGTCCGGCGGCGAGAAGGGCCGCATGCTGTACGGCAAGCTGATCCTGCAAAAGCCGAATGTGATGATCATGGACGAGCCGACCAACCATATGGACATGGAGTCGATCGAATCCCTGAACATGGCCTTGGAAAAGTACAAGGGCACCTTGATCTTCGTCTCCCATGACCGGCAGTTCGTCAGCTCGCTGGCGACCCATGTGCTGGAACTGGACGGCAAGGGCGGTTACGACTACTACACCGGCAACTACGAAGACTATCTGGCCAGCAAGGGCCTGGAATAAGCCTACGCGCCAGGGTAGTTACAAGTGGTAACTGACCTGTAGAGCAGTTGCTTTACCGGCGGGAGTGAGTGCGCTATATTGCAGTGCGTCTTGTGCGCTGCAATGGCTGCGGCGCACAAACTCCCGCTTTTATTTTTCAATAAGAAAAATATTCAATAAAAACAGGTGTTTGGCCGTAGATGGTCGATGGTGGAGTTGTTGGGTCCGGCCTCTGGGCGGATTGCCTGTTATCTACAAAGTCAGTAAGGAAAATCCATGCGCTTGAAAGGTAAAGTCTCCATCATCACCGGCGCCGCCAGCGGCATCGGCAAGGCGACCGCCGAGAAATTCGTGAAGGAAGGCGCGGTCGTCGCCGTTTGCGACCTCAATCTGGATGCCGTCAACGCGGTGGTCGATGAACTGCAGCAAGCCGGCGGCGAGGCCATCGGCTACAAGGTGGACGTGACCAACAAGGGCCAGATCGCCGAAATGGTGGCCGACCTGAAAAACCGCCGCGGCCGCATCGACGTGCTGGTCAACAATGCCGGCATCGTCATGGATGCGCAGCTGAT
This sequence comes from Chromobacterium aquaticum, assembly GCF_021129195.1. Taxonomy (GTDB): domain Bacteria; phylum Pseudomonadota; class Gammaproteobacteria; order Burkholderiales; family Chromobacteriaceae; genus Chromobacterium; species Chromobacterium aquaticum. The sequence continues at coordinate 57,933 of NZ_JAJOHW010000100.1, forward strand.
GAAGATGACCGAGGACCAGTTCGACAAGGTGATCGACATCAATCTGAAAGGCGTCTACAACTGTGCCCGCGCGGTGATCGACACCATGGTGGAGCAGGGCGGCGGCGTGATCCTGAACGCGTCCTCGGTGGTGGGCGTCTACGGCAACTTCGGCCAGACCAACTACGCCGCATCCAAGTTCGGCGTGATCGGTTTCGTCAAGACCTGGGCCAAGGAACTGGGCAAGAAGGGCATCCGCGCCAATGCGGTGTGCCCGGGCTTCGTCGCCACTCCCATCCTGCAGTCGATGCCGGAAAAGGTGATCCAGGCGATGGAAGACAAGGTGCCGATGCGACGCATGGCCGACCCGACCGAGATCGCCAATGTCTACGCCTTCCTGGCGTCCGACGAGGCCAGCTACATCAATGGCGCCGCCATTGAAGTAACCGGCGGGCTGACACTCTGATCCGGCGCTGTCTCATACAAAAACGCCCCGCTAGCGGGGCGTTTTGTTTTGCTTGACTGGTCCAGCCTCAATCCTCGCTGTCCGGATCTCGCGCCAGCAGCGCGGCCTCGACTTCGCGTCGGTGCAGATGCGGCGCGAACAACTCGATGAAGGTGTAGGCGAAACCGCGTAGATAGGCGTCCTTGCGGATGCCTATCTTGGTGGTGGACGGCTCGAACAGCTGGCCGGCGTCCAGCAGCTGCAGATTGAGATCGCGCTCCGGCTCGTAAGCCATGCTGGCGATGATACCTATGCCCAGGCCCAGGCTGACATAGGTCTTGATCACGTCGGTGTCGATCGCGGTCAGCACCACATTGGGCGCCAGGCCTTGGTCGGCGAAGGCCTTGTTGATCTTGGAGCGGCCGGCGAAGGCGAAGTCGTAAGTGACGATGGGGTAGCGGGCGATATCCGCCAGCGTCAGAGGGTGATCCAGCTTTGTCAGCTCGTGTCCTTCCGGCACCACGATGGAACGGTTCCATTCATAGCAGGGCAGCATCGCCAATTCCTTGTACAAGGCGATGCCTTCGGTGGCGATGGCGAGGTCGGCTTCGCCGGACACCACCATTTCGCAGATCTGAGTGGGACTGCCCTGCTTGATCGACAGCCTCACCTTGGGGTAACGTCGAACGAACTCGGCGATGGCTGGCGGCAGCGCATAGCGCGCCTGGGTGTGGGTGGTGGCGATGGTCAGCGCGCCTTCCGCCTCCTTGGAGAATTCGTCGCCCACCCGCTTCAGGTTCTGCGCCTCGCGCAGAATGCGCTCGGAAATGCGCAAAACCTCCTTGCCCGGCTCGGACACCGAAACCACCCGCTTGCCGTTGCGGATGAAGACCTGAATGCCCAGTTCGTCCTCCAGCAAGCGAATTTGCTTGGAGATGCCCGGCTGCGAGGTGTGCAGCTTTTCCGCGGCCTCCGATACGTTCAGCCCTTGCTTGGCCACTTCGACCAAGTAACGCAGTTGTTGCAGCTTCATGCGACGCCATCCTCTTAAAACCTGTAGTAATTAAATACTAACACAATATTCTTTTAGGTTTATAAGCGGCTTGGGTAGGATTGTCGTGAAATTTCCTGCCTGGAGCTTTTGATGAGCCTGGAAGCAAAACTCGACGCGGCCGCCGCCTGTCTGCGCGCGATCGCCGCCGAGCACCCGGACGCGGTGCTGGCCAATAGCTATGGCGCCGAAGACATGGTGCTGACCGATCTGATCGCGCGGTTGAGCCTGCCTATCGCCGCCTTCAGCCTGGATACCGGCCGCCTGCCGGCGGAAACCTACGACTTGATGCAGCGGGTGGAAGAGCGCTATCCCAGCCACCCGGTGACGGTGTATTTCCCGCAGGCCGCCGCGGTCGAGCACTACGTCAAGCTGCATGGCATCAACGGTTTCTATCAAAGCGTCGATCAGCGCAAGTCCTGTTGCCAGGTGCGCAAGCTGGAGCCGCTGAGGCGCGCGCTGGCCGGGCGCTCGGCCTGGATCACCGGCCTGCGGCGCGAGCAATCACCGACGCGTCAGGACCTGCAGGTCAGCGCCTACGACGCCGACAATGGCCTGCAGAAGTTCAGCCCGCTGCTGGACTGGAGCGAGCGCGATGTCTGGGACTACCTGCGCGCGCACGAGGTGCCTTACAACGCTCTGCACGACCGTCACTATCCCTCCATTGGCTGCGCGCCCTGTACTCGGGCGATCTCGGTGGGCGAGGATGTCCGCGCCGGGCGCTGGTGGTGGGAAAACCCTGAATCCAAAGAGTGCGGCCTGCATCAGGCCAGCCCCTTGAAACGCCCGGCATAGCGCCGTCTGGAAGAGCCCATGTATCAATATGATGAAGTCGACCACCGCATCGTGCGCGAGCGCGTGGCCCAATTCCGTGATCAGACCCGGCGCTACCTGGCCGGCGAATTGAGCGAGGACGAGTTTCGCCCGTTGCGGCTGATGAACGGCCTCTATGTGCAGCGACATGCGCCGATGCTGCGCGTCGCCATTCCCTACGGCCACCTGCGCAGCGGCCAGTTGCGCAAACTCGCAGACATCGCCCGCCGCTACGACAAAGGCTACGGTCATTTCACCACCCGTCAGAACATCCAGTTCAACTGGCCGGAACTGGCCAGGGTGCCGGATATCCTGGAAGAACTGTCCACGGTTGAAATGCATGCGATCCAGACCTCGGGCAACTGCGTGCGCAATACCACCACCGACGCCTTCGCCGGCGTGGCCGGCGACGAGCTGTTGGATCCGCGGCCCTGGTGCGAAATCATCCGCCAATGGAGCACGCTGCATCCGGAATTCGCCTTCCTGCCGCGCAAATTCAAGATCGCGGTGTCCGGCAGCGTGGAAGACCGCGCGGCCACCCGAGTGCACGATATCGGCCTGCATGTGGTGCGCAACGAGGCCGGCGAAGTCGGTTTCCGGGTGATGGTGGGCGGCGGTCTTGGGCGCACCCCCATCGTTGGCGACGTGGTCAAGGAATTCCTGCCCACTCCGCATCTGCTGACCTATCTGGACGCGGTGCTGCGGGTGTATAACCGCTTTGGCCGCCGCGACAACAAATACAAGGCGCGCATCAAAATCCTGGTCAAGGCGATGACGGTGGAAGGCTTCGCCGCCAAGGTCGAGGACGAATGGCTGCATATCAAGGGCGGTCCGGCCACCTTGCGCGACGAGGATGTCGCCCATTACGCCAGCTTCTTCACCGATCCGCCCTATCAGGCGCTAAGCGCGTCTTCCGAATTCGCTGCCTTGCTGGCGCAGGACAAGGCCTTCTCCCGCTGGGCGGAGCGCAATACCCGCGCGCACAAGCGGCAGGGCTATCGCTCGGTGGTGTTGTCGCTGAAACGCACCGGGGTGCCGCCGGGCGACATCAGCGCGGAGCAGATGGATGCTGCGGCCGAGTTGGCGGACCGCTTCGGCTTTGGCGAACTGCGCGTTGCTCACGAGCAGAACCTGGTGTTGCCGGACGTGCCGGAGCGGGATTTGCACGCGGTGTGGCAGTTGGCGCGGCAGCACGGCTTCGCCACGCCCAATATCGGCTTGTTGACCGATATCATCTGCTGCCCCGGCGGCGATTTCTGCTCCTTGGCCAATGCGCGTTCGATTCCGGTGGCGGAAGCGATTCAACGCACTTTCGAGGATATGGACTACCTGTACGACCTGGGCGATATTGACTGCAACTTCTCCGGCTGCATGAACGCCTGTGGCCATCACCACATCGGCAATATCGGCATTCTCGGCGTCGACAAGAATGGCGAGGAGTGGTATCAGATCACCCTCGGCGGCAGCCAGGGCTCGGCCACCAGCATAGGCAAGGTGATAGGCCCGTCCTTTGCCCAGGCCGATGTGCCCAAGGCCTTCACCACCATCATGGGTGTTTACCTAGAACAGCGCGGAGCGGGCGAGCGTTTTATCGAAACCGTGCGCCGCATCGGCCTTGACCCTTTCAAGGAGCGGGTGTATGCCAAGCATCATTAAACAAGGGCAGTTGCGCCCGGATGACTGGAATTTGCTGCGCCAGGATGAAAACGGCCAGTTGCCAGAAACCGCCGCGGGCGGCAATGTGATCGTGCCGCTGGCGGACTGGCTGGAGCGCCGCGCGTTCTGGCGCAGCCATGCGGCGCGGGTTGGCGTTTGGCTGAGTCCGGACGATGATCCGGCGCGGCTACTGGCCGATTTGCCAGAGCTGGAGCTGATCGCCGTCGATTTTCCGGCTTTCACCGACGGCCGCGGCTACAGTCATGCCCGGCTGCTGCGTGAACGTTACGCTTATCGCGGGGAACTGCGGGCGATCGGAGATGTCTGGCAAGACCTGCTGCATTCCATGGCGCAAGTCGGATTTGATGCTTTTGCCATCAAGGAAGGCAAGACGCTGGAATCTTCGTTGGATGGTTTTAATACTTTTAGCGAAAACTATCAGGCCACCGTGCTGAATCCGCTGCCACTGTTTCGTAGGCGCGTCACATAGGCGTAATGTGTCGCTTATGCGAGACAAAGGCCGTGCAGAAACGCTTTTTTTGATGTTTTTTTGCAACGGATTGCTCGCAATCTGTGGCGCCTCAAGTTGACATGGGGTTGCAGCGTTTCTATAGTGCGGGTTAACTGCATAAACACAGTTTGCAGATCACCCTGTTGTTTGCAGTAAAATTGTTCGTGTGGTCTTTGCGTCAGCCCGCATTGCTACCCATTTTATAGATTAAAGAGGGAATAACATGACTAAACAGCTGAAACTGAGCGCCCTGGTTGCTGCTCTGTTGGTTTCCGCTAGCGCTTTTGCTGCTAAACCTGGCTATGCCGTTGACCAGTCCACCGAATCCGTGACTCGCAACAACTACGGCGAGTGCTGGAGAACCAACTTCTTCGACAAGGCCAAGGACGGCCTGGTTGAATGTGGCGATCGCGAAGCTGCCAAGCCGGTAGCCGAAGCTCCGAAGCCGGTGCTGGTTTCCGAAAAAGAAAAAGTCACCCTGTCCGCTAAAGTACTGTTCGACTTCGACAAAGCCAAGCTGCGCGGCGATGCCAAGAACGAACTGGACCCGCTGGTTGAAAAGCTGAAAGCCAACGCTGGCAAAGGCTACCTGAAGTCTGTTGAAGTTGCTGGCTACACCGACTTCATGGGCTCCGCTGCCTACAACAACCGTCTGTCGCAAGAACGCGCTGACGCGGTTAAGAACTACTTCGTAGCCGCTGGCGTTCCGGCCGACAAAGTGTCCTCCGTTGGTCGTGGCTCCGCTGAAGCCAAGATGACCGCCGAGTGCAAGGCCAAATTCCCGAAATTCCAGAAGAAAGGTTCCAAGCAGAACCTGGCTATCAAGGAATGCATCGAGTCTGATCGTCGCGTTGAGCTGACCATCGACGCGGTTAAAGAATCGCTGGTTGAGAAGAAGTAATCTTACTCAAACAATCGGTTTGAAAAGCCCCGCTAATAGCGGGGCTTTTTATTTTGCTGCATGGCTGAAAAGCATTGGCCCGCCGCTGGAGTCCAATTGTGTTCCATGTCTGGACGCTTTCCATGGCGGGCAGATACAATCGAAGGTTTTCAGGACGCAATAAGACCAGCACATGCAGGTATTCTTTGGAGATCCGCAGCGTTACCGGCTGTCAGCCTGCGCCTTGACCATCGGTAATTTTGACGGCGTGCATCTTGGCCATCAGAAAATGCTGCAACGGCTGCGGCTGGAGGCCGATGCGCGCGGCTTGCCGACGGCCCTGTTGACCTTCGAGCCGCACCCACGCGAATTCTTCACGCGAGACAAGCCTCCTGGGCGCTTGTCCACGCTGCGCGACAAGCTGGCGTTTCTGCAGCGGCTGGGCTTGGTCGACTATGTGTTTGTCTACCGCTTCAATCGCGGCTTCGCCGGCATGTCGGCGCCGGACTTCATCGACAAAGTGCTGGTGCGGGGTTTGCAGACCAAGTATTTGCTGATTGGCGACGATTTCCAGTTCGGCGCCAAGCGTCAGGGCAATTTCGAAATGCTGAGCTCCTGTAGCCACTTCGTTACCGAGGCGATGCCCACGGTGCTGGCCATGGGCGAGCGGGCATCCAGCACCCTGGTGCGCGAACGGCTGGCCGCCGGCGACCTGGGGGGCGCGGAACACTTGCTGGGCCGTGAGTACCAGATTTCCGGCCGTGTGGTGCATGGCAAGAAACTGGGGCGTACCATAGGCTTCCCCACCGCCAACATCCATTTGCCGCATCTGCGGCCGGCGCTGCAAGGCGTGTTCGTGGTGCAGGCGGAAACCGCCGATGGCGTGCTGGGGGGCGTGGCCAGCCTGGGGCTGAACCCGACGGTCAGCGACACGCCGGACTACAAGCTGGAAGTGCACCTGTTCGATTTCGCTGGCGATCTCTACGGCCAGCGGCTGACGGTGCGATTCTTGAAGAAACTGCGCGATGAGGCGCGGTATGATGATTTATCGGCGCTGATCGCTCAGATCGAAAAAGACGCGGCCAGCGCCAAGACCTATTTGACAAGTTTGCAGCGAGAGCAGGCATGAGCATCGATTATCGTAAAACCGTAAACCTGCTGGATACCCCCTTCGCCATGCGCGGGGATCTGGCCAAACGCGAACCGGCCTGGGTCAAGCGCTGGCAAGAGGAGAAGCGCTATGAAAAGCTGCGCAAGCTCTCCGCCGGCCGACCCAAATTCATCCTGCACGATGGCCCGCCGTACGCCAACAACGATATCCACCTGGGCCACGCGGTCAACAAGGTGTTGAAGGACATCATCGTCCGCTCCAAGACGCTGGCGGGTTTCGACGCCCCCTATGTGCCGGGCTGGGACTGTCATGGCCTGCCCATCGAGCTGATGGTGGAGAAGCTGCACGGCAAGGACATTCCCGCCGCCAAGTTCCGCGAACTGTGCCGTGAATACGCGAAAGAGCAAGTGGCGCGTCAGAAGAAGGGCTTCATCCGCCTGGGCGTGTTGGGCGATTGGGACAATCCCTATCTGACCATGGATTTCAAGACCGAGGCCGACATCGTGCGCACCCTCGGCAAGATCTTCGAAAACGGCTATCTGAGCAAGGGCGAGAAGCCGGTGCATTGGTGCATCGAGTGCGGCTCCTCTTTGGCCGAGGCCGAAGTCGAATACGAAGACAAGGTGTCGCCGGCGATCGACGTCGGTTTCAAGCTGGTGGACACGGCCAAGGCGGGTGAAATCTTCGGCGCGGACGCCTCCGGCGCGATGGCGGTGATCTGGACCACCACGCCGTGGACCCTGCCGGCCAACCAGGCCGTCGCCGTCGGCGAGGAACTGGTTTATCAATTGCTGGATACCCCCAAGGGCAAGCTTGTCCTGGCCAAGGACCTGGCCGAGGCGGCGATGAAACGCTATGGCGTTGAATCTTGCCAAGTATTGGGCGAGGCCAAGGGCCGGGCGCTGGAGTTGTTGCAGCTGCAACATCCGTTCTACGCGCGTCAGGTGCCGGTGATCCTGGGCGATCACGTCACCACCGACGCGGGTACTGGTCTGGTGCACACCGCGCCGGCGCATGGCCTGGAAGACTTCCAGGCCGGCCTGCATTACAAGTTGCCGGTGGCCAACCCGGTGGCCGACAACGGCTGCTACAAGTCCGGCACCGAGCTGTTCGCCGGCTTGCTGGTCTGGGACGCCAATCCGCGCATCATCGAAACGCTGGAAGAGCACGGCGCGCTGGTGCACAAGGCCAAGCTGGAGCACAGCTACCCGCATTGCTGGCGCCACAAGACCCCAATCATTTTCCGCGCCACGCCGCAGTGGTTTATCGGCATGGACAAGGCCGGCCACGGCGGCGAGACCCTGCGCTCCATCAGCCAACGCGCGGTGGATGCCACCGAGTTCTTCCCGGCCTGGGGCCGCGCGCGTCTGGACGCGATGATCAAGAACAGCCCGGACTGGTGCGTGTCGCGCCAGCGTAATTGGGGCGTGCCGATGACCTTCTTCATCCACAAGGACAGCGGGGAATTGCATCCGCGCTCGGCGCAATTGCTGGAAGAAGTGGCGCTGCGCATCGAGCAGCAGGGCATCGAAGCCTGGTTCAGCCTGGATGCCAAGGAGTTGTTGGGCGAGGAGGCCGAGCACTACCGCAAGCTGTCCGATACTCTGGATGTGTGGTTCGACTCCGGCTCCACCCATTTCGCCGTGCTCAAGCAGCGCGCCGAACTGGCCTGGCCGGCGGACCTGTACCTGGAGGGCTCGGACCAGCACCGCGGCTGGTTCCAGTCCTCGCTGAAAACCGGTTGCGCCACCATAGGCCGCGCGCCGTACAAGCAGTTGCTGACCCACGGTTTCACCGTGGACGACAAGGGCTACAAGATGTCCAAGTCGCGCGGCAACGGCATTGCGCCGGAAGAGATCTGCGGCACCCTGGGCGCCGACATCCTGCGCCTGTGGGTGGCCAGCGCCGACTACTCCGGCGATATGTCGCTGTCGCAGGAAATCCTGAAGCGCACGACGGAAAGCTATCGCCGCTTGCGTAATACCATCCGCTTCCTGCTGTCCAATCTGTCGGACTTCGATCCGCTGGAACACACCGTGCCCTTGGCCAATATGGTGGAACTGGACCAGTACGCGCTGCTGCGCGCGCGCGAAGTGCAGGAAAAGGTGGTGGGCGAGTTGTACTCGCGTTATGCCTTCCATCACGTGGTGCAGGAAGTGGTGGGCTATTGCTCCGAGGACCTGGGCGCTTTCTACCTGGACGTGATCAAGGACCGGCTGTACACCACCAAGGCCGACAGCCACGCGCGCCGCAGCGCGCAGACCGCGCTGTACCATATCACCCGCAGCCTGCTGCTGATGGTGGCGCCCATCCTGTGCTTCACCGCCGACGAGGCGTGGAATGTGTTGGTGGACAGCGAGGAAGAATCGACCCTCTATCACATCTGGCACGAATTCCCGGCCCAGGCCGCCGAACGCGAAGCGGCCTTGGCCGCCAAGTGGCAGGCCATCCGCGAACTGCGCGCTCAAGTGAACAAGCAGATCGAAGAACTGCGCAGCGCCGAGCAACTGGGCTCCTCGTTGCAGGCGGAAATCGAGATTGAAGCCGACGACGTCTTGCTGCCGTGGCTGCACAGCCTGGGCGATGAACTCAAGTTCGTGCTGATTGTCTCTAAAGCCAGCGTCAAGCAAGGTGAACACACTCGCGTCAGCGTGGTGTCGTCCACGCAGCAGAAGTGCGAGCGCTGCTGGCACTACCGCGCCGACATCGGCAGTCATGCCGGCCATGGCGCGGTGTGCGGTCGTTGCGTGGATAACATCGACGGCAAGGGCGAGTTCCGCAAGTTCGCCTAAGTTTGGCGGGCCGTTAGCCATCGCTTGACGAGGCTGGGCCGGAGGCAGTGGAGCGCAAGCTCCGCGCTTCCGGCGCTTTGATATCTAGAGTGCGCGGCGCTTCGCTTAAGCGCAATGGAAGGTCTGATGGATTCTGCAATGACTATGCCCAAGGCTAGGCAATGGCCGAAGTGGTTTGCGCTGGCCGCGGTGATCGTGCTGCTGGATCAATTGTCCAAGATCTATTTCAACGGCAATTACCAGTACGGCGAAGTCCGGGAAGTCATTCCCGGCTTTTTCGGATTTACCTTGTTGTACAATCCGGGCGCGGCGTTCAGCTTCCTGCACGACGCTGGCGGCTGGCAGAAGTATCTGTTTTCCGGCCTGGCGTTCGCCGTGTCCGGCTGGCTGGGCTGGAACATCTTCAAGAACCGCTTCAGCGGGCTGATGAGCCTGGCCGCGGCCTTCATCATGGGCGGCGCGCTCGGCAATGTGATAGACCGCATCGTCCACGGCCATGTGATCGATTTCATCCAGGTGCACTACTACAGCAGCTGGTCGTACCCGGCTTTCAATCTGGCGGACTCCTTCATCTGCGTCGGAGCCGCCTTGATGGTGCTGGACAGTTTCAGAAAGCCGCGCGCCTGAGCGCCGCGGCTTGAGCAAGGATTTGTGATGACGAAGACCATCATGCTGGCCAATCCGCGCGGCTTCTGCGCCGGAGTGGACCGGGCCATCGCCATCGTCGAGCGGGCGATCGAACTCTACGGCGCGCCGATCTACGTGCGCCACGAAGTGGTGCATAACCGCTTCGTCGTCGAGAACCTGCGCGCCAAGGGCGCGGTGTTCATCGAAGAACTGAAGGACGTACCCAGCGGCAGCACCCTGGTGTATTCCGCCCATGGCGTGCCGCTGTCGGTGCGCGAGGAGGCCGCCGCTTTGGGCCTGCAGGTATTCGATGCCACCTGTCCCTTGGTGACCAAGGTGCATGTCGAAGTCAAGCGCATGCACAAGGCGGGCATGGAAATCATCATGATAGGCCATGCCGGCCATCCCGAGGTGGAAGGCACCATGGGCCAGGTGGATGGCAATATGTATCTGGTGGAAAACGTGGCCGATGTCGCCAAGCTGCGGGTGCGCAATCCGGCGGCGCTGTCCTATGTCAGCCAGACCACGCTGTCGGTGGACGAGACCCGCGACATCATCGCCGAACTGAAGGCGCGCTTTCCCGAGATCTCCAGCCCGAAGAAGGACGATATCTGCTACGCCACGCAAAACCGCCAGGACGCGGTGAAGGTGTTGGCCGACGAGTGCGACATCGTGGTGGTGGTGGGCTCGCCCAATAGCTCCAACTCCAATCGCCTGCGCGAAGTGGCCGCGCTCAAGGGCGTGGACGCCTATATGGTGGACAACGCCGGTCAGCTGGAGGAGGCGTGGTTCGCCGGCAAGCAGCGCGTCGGCGTCACCGCCGGCGCCAGCGCGCCGGAAGTGCTGGTGCAGGCGGTGATAGACCAGATCAAGGCGTTTGGCGCCGACAGCGTCAGCGAACTGGCCGGCGTGGAGGAGAGCACCGTGTTCGCGCTGCCGCCGGCCTTGCGCGAAGACAAGCGCGCCTGAGTCCATCAAGTCCTGAGCCAAACCGCCCCGCGATTTCGTCGCGGGGCTTTTTCATGTCCGCGCGGCGACGATCCTGAGTTGCGGGCAGGGGTATTGAAAACCCTGGGACAGCCCTTATCTGATGCGCATCGTTGACCAACTTTCGACCAAGTCACCATGAGCGCATTGAAAGAAACCCTGGGTTTTCAGACCGAAGTCAAGCAGCTGCTGCAGCTGATGATCCACTCCTTGTACTCCAACAAGGAAATTTTCCTGCGTGAATTGATTTCCAACGCCTCCGATGCCGCCGACAAGCTGCGTTTTGAAGGCCTGGCCAAGCCGGAGCTGTTCGAGAACGAGCCGGAGCTGAAGATCACCATCGGCTACGACGCCGAGGCGCGCACGCTGACCATCGCCGACAACGGCATCGGCATGAGCCGCGACGAAGTCATCGCCAATATCGGCACCATCGCCAAGTCCGGCACCAAGGCCTTTTTCGAGCAACTGTCCGGCGACGCCAAGAAAGACGCCAACCTGATCGGCCAGTTCGGCGTCGGCTTCTACTCCGCCTTCATCGTGGCGGACAAGGTCACGCTGACCACTCGCCGCGCCGGCGATGCAGTCGCCACCCGCTGGGAATCCCATGGCGCCGGCGAATACACGCTGGAGCAAGTGGAAAAAGCCGGCCGCGGCACCGAGATCGTGTTGCACCTGAAAGAGGGCGAGGACGAGCTGCTGAGCGATTGGAAGCTGAAAGGCATCGTCCGCAAGTACTCCGACCACATCTCCATCCCGATCGAGATGAAAAAGGGCAATAGCTACGGCGAAAACGGTGAAGTCATCGTCAGCGACGAAATGGAAGCGGTGAACTCCGCCTCCGCGCTGTGGACCCGCGGCAAGAGCGAGATCAGCGAAGAGCAGTACAAGGAGTTCTACAAACACGTCGCCCACGATTTCACCGACCCGCTGGCCTGGAGCCACGCTCGCGTCGAGGGGCGCCAGGAATACACCGAGCTGCTCTACATCCCGTCGCGCGCGCCCTTCGATCTGTTCGACCGCGAGCGCAAGCAGGGCGTCAAGCTCTATGTGCGCCGCGTCTTCATCATGGAAGACACCGAGAAGCTGATGCCGCACTACCTGCGTTTCGTGCGCGGGGTGATTGACAGCAACGACCTGCCGCTGAACGTATCGCGCGAGATCCTGCAGGAAAGCAAGGACATCGATGCCATCCGCAATGGCTGCGTGAAGAAGGTGCTGGGGCTGCTGGAAGACCTGTCCGCCAATCAGCCGGAAAAATACGCCGAGTTCTGGCAAGAGTTCGGCCAAGTGTTGAAAGAAGGCGTCGGCGAGGACATGGCCAACAAGGAGCGTATCGCCAAGCTGTTGCGCTTCTTTTCCACCACTTCCGAAGGCGTCGAGCCGACGGTGACGTTGGGCGACTACATCGGCCGGATGAAGGAAGGTCAGGACAAGATCTACTACATCACCGCGGACACCCTGGCCGCGGCCAAGAACAGCCCGCACCTGGAAGTGTTCAAGAAGAAGGGCGTCGAGGTGCTGCTGCTGGCCGACCGCGTCGACGAGTGGGTGGTGGGTTCGTTGTTCGAATTCGACGGCAAGGCGTTGCAGTCCGTGGCCAAGGGCGCGTTGGACCTGGGCGCGTTGGAAGACGAGGCCGACAAGGAAGCGCAAAAGCAGGTGGAGGAAAGCGCCAAGCCGGTGGTGGAAAAAGTGCAGAAAGCCTTGGCCGACCGTGTCAAGGAAGTGCGCGCCACCGCTCGCCTGACCGAGAGCCCGGCCTGCCTGGTGGCTGGCGAGCACGATATGAGCGCCCACCTGGAGCGCATGCTGAAGGCGGCGGGCCAGCAAGTGGAGGCCAGCAAGCCCACGCTGGAGATCAACCCCGAGCATGTGCTGGTGAAACGATTGGCCGAGGAGGCCGACGAGGCGCGCGCCGGTGATCTGGCCCAGGTGCTGTACGACCAGGCGCTGCTGGCCGAAGGCGGCAAGCTGGAAGACCCGGCGGCCTTCGTCAAGCGCATCAACAAGCTGATGCTGGAGCTGTCGGCTTAAGTCGAACATGGTCTCCCACAGCAATGCCCCGCCTCGGCGGGGCATTTTTTTGCGGCTGGCAATAATGCCGCGCTAAAAACCATGGCTGGGGGTATCATCGGCGGCGTCTCACTCGCTATGACTCAGTCATGATCGAATTGTCGCTGATTCACGCATTGCCGGAGCCGCCCTGGCAAGCCCTGGACTTGAAAGCGGCGCGCGCCCAGCTAGCCAGCCTGGCGACGCTGCCGGCGCAACTGGCCGCGAACCAGGTCGGCCAATGGCTGGCGCAATGGCTGCGCGCGGCCTTGGCGCCGGCCGAGCGCCTGGCGCTGCTGCAAACGCTGCAAGCCCCGGTGTCGGCGCTGGCGGCGCGGCTGGAGAGCGGCGCGGCGCGCCAGGAGCTGTCCTGCACGCCGGAGGCGCGCGCCGGTTTGCATTCTGCTCGCCAATTGCTGCGGCAATGGCATGAACAGTGCAAGCTGCTGGCGCAGGCGTTCAGTGCTCAGGAAGCCAGCCGTTTTGCTAGTTCGCGCCCGCGGCAGGAGGCCTTGCAACTGGCGCTGGCCAGCGGCTACGACTTGCTGGCGTTGCACGCGCGCAGCTATGCGCCGCTGTACAAGGGCTTCTGGCGCGACTGCCACCACCTGTACGCTCATGCGCTATCCCAGGGTTGGGAAGGGCGGCAAGCCGGCAGCGGCACGGCGGCGCCGGGGCTCAGCTATCGCCGCCTGATGCTGCTGGGCCTGACCGCCAGCAATCGGCTGGAGCCGGCCAAGATCGCGCTGCTGCTGCAATGGCTGGAACAGCATGCCGGCCTGCTGCGCGTGGAACAACTGGATCAACCGCTGGGAGACGAGGGCGCGCTGGCGTTTCGCGCCGATGTCGATCGTCCGGCGCGCTTCTGCGCCGAACTGGACCTGGACGGCGACGGTGTGTGGTGGCGGCTGGACGCCGGCCGCCTGCTGCAGCGCATGGATGAGCTGGGCCGCCAGCGCCAGCGTCAGGGCCTGGACGACAGTCACGAAGCCTGGCTGCTGGCGCGTTTGCGCCAGGAATGGAGCGCGCCGCGCCGGCGGCGCCATGTCCGGCTGCGCCGGCTCAGTGTTGAAACCGTAGAATTGGTCAGCCTGTTGCCGCGCTGCTGGCGGCTGGCCGCCGGCGCGCCGGCCGACGGCGAATTGGAGCCTTGCCACTTGCAGATCAGCAATCTCAGCGCTTCCGGCCTGCTATTGCAGGGCGAGTCCTTGCAGCAGCCGCTGCGCGCCGGCGAGGTGGTGATGCTGCGCCGCCGCGGTTTCGGCTGGCAGCTGGGTCTGGTGCGCTGGGTCAGTTTCGGCGGCGAGGACATGCAGACCGAGTGCGGGATCGAATTCATCGGCAAGCGTCCGCAAGCGGTGGAAGTGGCGGCGGTCACCAGCCATGCCAGCGGCGGTTTCGAGCCGGCGCTGCGCATGCAGGCGGAGAGGCATTTTCGTCTTTCCGGCATTCTAGTGCTGCCGGGGCGTTTATATCAGGCGATGCGTCCCTTTCTGTTGCGCGGCGCGGATGGCGAGAGCCGGGTGCGCGCGGTGCGCCTGCTGCAGCAAACCGCGCATTACCAGTTTGTCGAGATCAAGATCGACGAAGCGCTGCCGGCGGAGGCGCCGGCCTGAATCCACGCCCAGCGCGCGCGGGCAAGTTCCGTCACCCGTCGGGCCGCTAGCTGGTATCCTTGCCGCCATGAGCACCGCCCCATCTCCCGACACCCAGCCTGCGACCGACGATTTTCAGTTGACCGCGCCGGAATTGCCGCCCAGCGTGCCGATCGCGCACGTGTTCGGTCAGCCGGTGCTGGAAGTGCCGCAAGATCTGTTCATCCCGCCGGATGCGCTGCAGGTGATCCTGGACAGTTTCGAAGGGCCGCTGGATTTGCTGCTTTACCTGATCCGCAAACAGAATCTGGACGTGCTGAACATCCCGATGGCGGAGATCACCGTCCAGTACATGGCCTATATCGACGCGATGAGCGACGGGCGTTTGGAACTGGCCGCCGAATACCTGCTGATGGCGGCGCTGCTGATCGAGATCAAGTCGCGGCTGCTGCTGCCGCGTCCGCAACTGGACGAAGAGGGTGAGCCGGACGATCCGCGCGCCGAACTGGTGCGCCGTCTGCTGGAATACGAGCAGATGAAGCTGGCGGGGCTGGAGCTGGACAAGCTGCCGCAGGCTGACCGCGATTTCGCCTGGCTGGCGGTGCTGATCGAGCAGTCAGCGGAACAGCGACTGCCCGAGGTTTTCCCCGCCGACCTGCGCCAGGCCTGGATGGCGATTTTGTCGCGCGCGCGCCACCACCGTCATCACAAGGTGGAAAAGGACGAATTGTCGGTGCGCGAGCAGATGAGCTGGATTCTGCGTTATCTGGACGGCCGCGAATATGTGCCCTTCGAAGAACTGTTTGACGTGGACAAGGGCGTGGCCCACCTGGTGGTCAACTTCATCGCGGTGCTGGAGCTGGTGAAGGAAGGCCTGGTCAAGGTCAGCCAAGAGGCCCCGTACCAGCCTATTTATGTGCGCATCGCACTGGTCTGATCGCCATCGGCTGCGATTTGCACTTGATGTTGGCTCGCCAGCGATTAGGATAGAGGTATTCATCGCGAGAGCATGCCATGCACATTGAAGCGGCCGATCCGAAACATCAATCCGTCTACCGCCCCTTTTTCCTGGCCTGTCACGAAGAGGGGCTGGAATATTATCGCCGCGCCGGCGACGACCCGGACGCCTGGCTGGCGCAATTGCTGCGGCATGCCGCCGGGCAGGACCTGCCAGAAGGCTGGGTGCCGTGCCGCACCTGGTTCCTGATCAATGGCCAATCCGAAATCATAGGCGCGGTGCGCCAGCGGCTGGGGGACAGCGCGTTGATCGTGGAGCGCATCGGCCACATCGCTTTTGAAGTGCTGCCGGCCTGGCGTGGCCATGGCTATGGCCGCGTGCTGTTGCAATACGTGCAGACCCTGGGCGAGAAGCCGGCGCACGGCAACTGGGTGCTGGTCTGCCCGGCGGACCGGCCGGCGGCGGTGCGCACGGTGGAAGCCTGTGGCGGCCAACTGCTGGCGACGATGGAACTGGGCGACCGCACGCTGCGTCGCTACAGCCTGACCGCGCTGGCGGCATGGGACGATATGGCCGCAGGATTAATTTAGCCCCGGTCGGCAAGTTCATGTACAATAACCGGTTTACTGCGCATACGTGTTACGGCTTCACGGCTCAATGTCCACCATCACCGACCTAAAATATCTGAAGATCGTGCTGGAGACGGCCCTGCTGACCGCGCAGGAACCTCTGTCGGTTGCCATGCTCAAAAAGCTGTTCACCGAAGAGGTGAAAGCCGCATTGATCAATGACATCCTCGACGACATCCAGGGCGACTGGAGAGGGCGGGGTGTCGAACTGGTCAAGCTGGCATCGGGATGGCGCTTTCGCGCCCGGGCCGAGTTCACGCCATACCTGAACCGCCTGAACCCGGAAAAGCCGCCGCGCTACTCGCGCGCGGTAATGGAAACCTTGGCGATCATCGCCTACAAACAACCTGTGACCCGTGGCGATATCGAAGCGATACGCGGCGTATCGGTGTCCACCGGCGTGATGCAGACTCTGCTGGAACGCGGCTGGATCGAAGTCATCGGCCACAAGGACGTACCCGGCAGGCCGGGCTTGTATGCCACGACCCGAAAATTCCTGGACGACTTGAGCTTTGTCTCGCTCAAGGATCTGCCGCCGCTGGCGGAACTGGGAAGTCTGGTGGTGCCCGAGGCGGAGCCTCGGGAACAAGGCCCGGCAGCGGCCACAGACGACATCCCCCTCGACGATGAGGCGGATAATTTCGAGCCCATCGCAGAATAACTCCACATTCTGCCGGTTGCTCGCACGGAAAGAGCAAAGCACATATGTCTAAAGGACAACGCAATCACGCCCGCCAGCCGGTGGCGCGTGTCAAAGGTCGCGAAACTTCCCAAGCACGCCAGCCGGGCACCGGCGGCGTTCAGCCGCGCGGCAAGACCCAGGGCGGCATGATCAAGAACCGCAACGGCCAGCCGGCCGAGGCCAGCGCCCGCCAGGGTCAAGCTCGCGCCAACGGCGGCAAGGGTCGCGCGCCGCAGAATGGTCGCGCCGCGCGCGACGCCTACGGCAATCCGCTGATGCACGAAGGCACGCCGCTGTTCAAACTGAGCCGCCGCGAGCAGGAACAGCAACAGATGCAGCAGGCGCAAGGCCGCAACAAGCCGGTCTACCAGCGCGACAGCAATGGCGACGTCAACGGCAATGTGGCCTTGGATCATGAGCGCCGCTTCGGCAACAAGAACGCCGCGACGCCGGCGGGTCAGCCGGCAGCCGGCAAGAACGGCGGGCAGCCGCGTCAGGGCAAGCCCGACGGCGGCAAGCCGCAATTGGTGCAGAAGGCCAAGAAGCTGCGTCTGCGCAGCCCGAACCAGGACATCAAGGACAAGGCCAAACGCCTGCGCGAAGTCCGCGTCGACCTGGACGATATCGAGCCGGTGCGGCTGCAGAAAGCGCTGGCGGCCTCCGGCGTCGGCTCGCGCCGCGAAATGGAAGAATGGATCGAGGCCGGCCAGGTCACCGTCAACGGCAAGAAAGCCAGCCTGGGCGACCGCGTCGGCCCGCGCGACCGCGTGATGGTCAAGGGCGACCAGATCAAGCTGAAATGGCCGGACCGCCTGCCGCGCGTGATCATGTATCACAAGGAAGAGGGCGAAATCGTCAGCCGCGACGATCCGGAAGGCCGCGTTACCGTGTTCGACCGCCTGCCGCAGGCCAAATCCAGCCGCTGGGTGGCCATCGGCCGCCTGGACGTCAACACTTCTGGCCTGCTGCTGATCACCACCAGCGGCGAACTGGCCAACCGCATGATGCACCCCAGCTTCGAAGTGGAGCGCGAGTATTCGGTGCGCGTGCTGGGCGAGTTGACTCCGGAAATCATGAAGGAAATGGTGGCCGGCGTGGAGCTGGAGGACGGCGAAGCGCGCTTTGACCGTATTTTCCAGAAAGGCGGCCCGGAAGAGGCGGCCAACCAGTGGTTCAACGTGGTGATCAAGGAAGGCCGCAACCGTGAAGTGCGTCGCATGTTCGAGCACTTCGGCCTGACCGTCAGCCGGCTGATCCGCGTGCGTTTCGGCAATATCGGCCTGCCGCCGCGGCTGAAGCGCGGCCAGTTCTACGAACTCAACTCCGCGGAAGTGGCGGCGGTGATGAAGTGGTCCAATCTGACCGTCACCGGCGGCAAGAAGGCGGCGCCGGTCAAGAAGGCTTCGGCCAAGGCGCATCGCTGAGCCTGCGCGCCATGCTGTGGAGCCTGGCCGTACGCATGATGTCCCGCCTGCGCGGCGCGGCGCCCGAGACGCCGCCGTTGCCGGCGGCGGCGGGCAAGCGTCAGCGCGCCGCCATCGCCATTGTCGAGGGTGGTCGCATTCTGCTGATACATCGCATCAAGCCGGGCAAGGACTACTATGTGCTGCCCGGCGGCGGCATCAAGCGGCGGGAAACCGCCGCGATTGCCTGCGTGCGCGAGACGCGCGAGGAAACTGGGCTCAACGTCCATCTGGGCGGCACCCTGTGCGTGCTGGACGCCAAGGACCGGGTCGAGCATGTGTTCCTGGCGCGCAGCCATGCCGGGGAGCTGCGCCTGGGCGGACCGGAATTGGCCAAGATGGGGCCGGACAATCAATACCGGCTGGAATGGCTGGACCGCGAGCAATTGCAGCGGATCAAGCTCAAGCCCAAAGGCCTGCTGCCGCATTGCCTGGCGTTGTTGGAACATGCCGCCGGCCGTTGAGGCCGGCGTTTTCATTGATGGATGGGTGATATGAGCAAAGCGTTTACCAAGGAAAACGACGAGGCGGAAGAGGATCTCCCGGCCGAGCGGCGTTTGCCCGCGTCCAGCAAGAATTACATCACGCCCGGCGGCTGGCAGCGCTTGAAGGACGAGCTCTACCACCTGGTTAACCGCGAACGGCCCGAAGTGGTGCAGATCGTGAACTGGGCGGCCAGCAATGGCGACCGTTCGGAAAACGGCGACTACCTCTACGGCAAGCGCCGCCTGCGCGAAATCGACCGCCGCATCCGTTTTTTGACCAAGCGTCTGGAAATCGCGGAAGTGGTGGACCCGGAAACCCGGGAAGCGACCGACCAGGTGTTTTTTTCCGCCACCGTGCTGATCGAGCGCGGCGACGGCAGCGAGCAATTGCTGCGCATCGTCGGCGTCGACGAAATCGATCTGGCGCGCGGTCACATCAGCTGGATCTCGCCAATCGCGCGGACCCTGCTGAAGGCGCGCGAGGGCGATTCCGTGTTGTTCCGCGGCCCTGAGGGCGATGAAGACATCGAAGTGCTGGAAGTGCGCTATGAGCGCATAGACTGAAGCCGCGTGGCGCTATGGCCGAAAACAGGCCCGGACCGATGTCCGGGCCATTTTTTTGCCCGGCCGGGTTCAGTCCAGCAGCTTGCGCAGCCAGCCGCCGTGCTTGCCGCCATGGCGGCCGCCGGAGCGATGCGATTCGCCATGGCCATGCGCGGGCGCGGCCGGCGCGCAGCCGGCGACCGCTTGGGGCGCTGCGGGCAGGGTTGGCGCCTGGGTTTGCAGCAGCCGCTCCAGCTGGCCGGGCGCTAGCCAGACGCCGCGGCACTGCGGACAGTAATCGATGGCGACGGACAAACGCTCGCCCATCAGCAGGGTGACTTGGCAAGTGGGACAGTTCATGGCGTGCTCCTTGGCGCGGTGGCTGAGTGGATGCGATGACTCGCCAGCGCATTGCAAACCATGAAGCGGCTACAGGGTCAAGCCTTGCCCTGGGGCTCCTGTGCACCGAGGCGGGTATGCGCCGCCAGGCTGTGATTCACCGCCATCCAGCCGGCGGTGGCCGGCTTGCCGGTCAGATCGAAGGCTGTCTGCAGCAATTTCAACTGCTCGCGGTGCAGGGTCTCTTCCAGCTTGCGTCCCTCCGTGGTCAGCGACAATTGCTTGACCCGTTTGTCGTGATGCGCGGCGACGCTTTGCACCAAATCCATTTCCAGCAACTGACGCAAGGGCATATTGATGGCCTGCTTGGTCACGCCCAGCGCGCCTAGCAAGTCCTTGACCGACAGGCCGGGGTAGCGCGCGACGAAGAACAGGATGCGGTGGTGCACACGCGCCAGGCCGCGCTTGGCCAGCATTTCATCCGGTTTGTCGGTGAAAGCCTTGTAGGCATGGAAGAAGGCTTCCATCGCGGCGCGCATGTCATCGGGTGCAGATAGGTCAGCCATGTTGACGGAGCCCGTTGTGATCGGTAGATTGAGTCAATATTATTGACATTAGTAAGAAAGCTGCGGACAAGCTTATGCAGAGTACCATGTTTTCAGAGCGCATCGAACGGCTCAGCGGATCGCTGATCCGGGAAATCCTGGCGGCGGCGCAACAGCCGCAAATGATCTCGTTCGCCGGCGGCCTGCCGGCTGGTCAATGCCTGCCGCAGCTCGATTTCGCCGACATGCCGGCGGGCTTGGCGCAGTACGGCGCCAGCGAGGGCGAACCGGAGTTGCGAGAACTGATCGCGGAGCAGGCGCGGCGCATGGGCATAGGCTGCGAGGCGGAGCAGGTATTGGTGCTGTCCGGCTCACAGCAAAGCATAGATTTGTGCGCCAAGCTGTTCGTTGATCCCGGCACCCCGGTGCTGACCGAGGGGCCGACCTATCTGGCGGCCTTGCAAGCCTTCAAATTGTTCGGCGCTCGCATCCATGCGGTGGCGCAGCAGGATGGACGGCTGCCGCCACAGGCCTTGGCCGCCGCGCTGGAGCAGGCGCGGCCACGCTGCTGTTATCTGATTCCCAGCTTCCAGAACCCGGCGGGCAGCTGTTACAGCGCCGAAGACCGCCAGGCGCTGGCAGCGGCGATAGACGCCGCCGGCGTGCCCTTGATCGAGGACGACCCTTATCGCGCGCTGAGCTATGACGGCGACGCGCCGGCGCCGCTGGTCAGTCATTTGAAAAGCGCGCCGTGGATTTACTCCGGTTCCTTCTCCAAGACGCTGGCGCCGGGGCTGCGCATCGGCTTCCTGATCGCCTCTCCGGATTTGTTCCCTTATCTGATGCGGCTGAAGCAGGCCAGCGACTTGCACAGCAATCGGCCGGCGCAGTGGTTCATTGCCCGCCAGCTGCGCGACCCCGGCCATGAGCAACGCCTGCTGGGCCTGCGCGAGGTATACCGCGCCGGCCGCGACGCGATGCAGGCATCGTTGCAGCGCCATTTCAGCGATCTGGCCGATTGGCAATTGCCGCAGGGCGGGCTGTTCTTCTGGCTCAAATTGAAGCAGCCGCGGGATACTCGCCAGCTGTTGCCGCTGGCCTTGCAGCAAAACATCGCCTTCATGCCGGGCGAGGCGTTTTTCCCGGATCCGGAGCGGAACTTGGGCTATCTGCGCCTGAATTTCAGCCATGCCTCTCCGGAGCGCATCGAGACCGGCATCGCGCGGCTGGCGGCCTTGCTGCGCGAGCAGGCCGCGATAGTCTAGGGAAACAGCCGGCGGACTGGGGGCCGCCGGCCGCTGGGGGCGGTCACGCGCCGAGCAGGCCGCGCTTGCGCAACATGGCGGCGGCATCGGGATCTCGGCCGCGGAAGGCGCGGAAAGCCTGGCTTTGCTCACGGCTGTCGCCGGCGCTGTAAATATAGCGGCGCAGCTTGTCCGCCAACTCGGGATCGAAAGCGTCGCCGCGTTCCTTGAAGGCGGCGAAGGCCTCCGCTTCCAGCACCTCGGCCCAGATGTAGACATAGTAGCCGGCGGCATAACCATCGCTGGCGAAGATGTGCTGGAAGTGAGGTGGACGATGGTTCATGCCGACGGCGTCGGGCACGCCCAGGCTTTGGCGCTGCTCGGCCTCGAAGGCGGCGATGTCCACGCCGTCAACGTCGTTGCGCAGATGCAGCGCCAGGTCTATCAGCGTTGAGGCGGCGTAGCGCACGGTTTCAAAGCCTTGATTGAAGCTGCGCGCCGCCAGGATCTTGGCAATCAGCGCTTGAGGAATGGCCTCCCCGCTATCGGCGTGGCGCGCGTGCTTGGCCAGCACCGCCGGTTCCAGCGCCCAGTTTTCGAATAGCTGCGATGGCAGCTCCACATAATCCCTGGGCGTGTTGGGGCCGGACAAGCTGCGGTATTCGACATCGGACAGCAAGCCATGCATGCCATGGCCGAATTCGTGGAACAAGGTGCGCACATCGTCGAAGCTGAGCAGAGTGGGGCCGTGGCTGGACTTGACGAAGTTGTTGTTGTTGATCACCACTGGCAGGGTCTTGCCGCCGTTGCGCGCCTGCTGGCGGAACAAATGCATCCAGGCGCCGCTGCGCTTGCCCTGACGCGCGAAGTTGTCGCCATAGAACACGCCGATCAATTCCGCGCCGCGATAGACCTCCCAAACCCGCACATCCGGATGGTAGCGCGGCAGTTCGGCGCGTTCGACGAAGCTGAGACCGAACAGACGGCCGGCGACATCGAACATCGCGGCTATCATATTGTCCAGGCTGAAATAGGGTTTGATTTCGGCATCATCCAGCGCGTACTGGCTTTGTCTGACCTTTTCCGCCAGGTAATACCAATCCCAGGGCTGGATGTCCTCCGGCTCTCCCAGCCGCCGCGCCTCGGCGCGCAATAGCTCCAGCTCGCGCGCGCAGCTTTGCTTGGCCGGCTCCCATACTTGCCGCATCAGCTGCTCCACCGCTTGCGGCGTGCCGGCCATGCGATTGGCGAGCGCGTAGTCGGCGAAATTGGCATAACCGAGCAGGCCGGCCAGTTCGGCGCGCAGCGCCAGGATGCGGCGCGCCAGCGGACGATTGTCGCGTTCCGCGTGTTCGCCGCGGCTGGTCCATGCGCGCCACAGCTGTTCGCGCAGCCCGCGTTGGCTGGAAAAGCCGAGAAAGGCCAGCACCGACGCGCGCGACAAGGTGAACACATGGCCGGGCAGTTTGCGTTCCGCCGCGGCGGCGCGGGCACCGTCCAGGGCGAAACCGGGCAAGCCGTCCAGTTGATCGTCACCCACGGATAGCGCGTATTCCGCCTCATCCGCCAGCAGGTTTTGACGGAAGCTGGTTTGCAGTTCAGCCAGCTGCGTCTGCAGCTCGGCGAAGTGTTGGCGCTGCTCGCCCTGCAGCTTGGCGCCGGCGCGGACGAAGTCGGTGTGGATGCGCTCCAGCAAGCGGCGCTGCTCTTCGCTCAGCTCCAGCGCCAGCCGCTGCTGATGAAGCTGATCCAGGCGCTGGAAAAAGCCCGCGTGCATCAAGATTTGATTCTGATGCCGCGCCAGCAGCGGCGCGGTGTCGCGCTCCACCGCCTGCAACGCCGGGGTGCTGGCCGAGGCGACCAGGTTGCTCAGCAGCAGGGTGGCGCGCTCCAGCCGCAGGCCGCTGGCGTCGAAGGCGGCGGCGGTGTTGGCGAAACTGGGCGCGTCGGTCCGCTGGGCCAGCGCGTCGATTTCCGCCAGATGCTGCGTGAACAGGACTTCAAGGGCGGGGATAAAGTGCTCGGCGCGGATCGCGTCGAACGGAGGTAGTTGTTGCGGGGTGTTCCAGTCTTGCAATAAAGGATTGTCAGCTATGTTCATCGCTCATGGCTCCTGGGGTGGGTGGCAGGAAAAATCAGGATGAATGCCAATCTATCATGTTTTGTCTGCATGGCTACCATCTTGATGACAAAATCATGTCGTGGATTTGGCGGCTGTTTGTTATTCGCCACGCGAAGGCTAGGCGGCCGGGTTTACCGGTTCTGGCCGATGCGCCACAGCACGCCGCAGGGGTCGTGCAGGCAGAAGTCGAGCATGCCCCACGGCTGCTCGGTCAGTGGGCCAAGCTGGACGGCGTAGCGCTGGGCGACGCCTTGCGCCAGCAAGTGCCAGGCGGCGGCATCGCTGACCAGTAGATGCAGCATCAGGTTTTCCGCCAGTTGCGGATGATAGAAGTCCTGCAGCAGGAAGCTGCATTGGCCGTGGACGAAGTAGCTGACGCCATGGCTGTCGGATTTTTGTTCGAAGCCCAGATCGGCATAGAAGCGCTGCGACAGCGCGTAGTCGCGGGCGGGGACGAAGGCTTTGATTTCAATGCTGTGCAGCGTGGTCATGATGGAGCTCCTGGCAGCAGATGGGCGGAAAAAAACCGCTGCGATGCGCAGCGGTTTGTCCGAGTGGTGTGGCGCTTATTGCAGCGGCGCTTCGCCTTCCAGCATCGCCACGCCTTCCAGGCCGGAGCGGAACACCGCCTGCTGCAGGGTGTCGATCGCTTTCTTGCGGAAGAACTGCTTGCGGGTCACCAGCAGCACGCGGCGTTGCGGTGCCGGCGCCTTGAACGGCACCACCGACAACAGCGATTCGTCGGTAGGACCTATCGAGGTCGATGGCATCACGGTGACGCCCATGCCGCTGGCCACCATGTGGCGGATGGTGTTCAGCGAGCTGCCCTGCAGATTGGCGGCCAGCGTGCCGCCGTGGCTCTGCCGGCTGGCCAGGTCGCTGCAGGCCTGCAGCACCTGATCGCGGAAGCAGTTGCCCTGGGTCAGCAGCAAGACGCTTTCATCGGCCAACTGGCCGGCGGAAATGCCCGCCAGTTTTTCCCAGGGATGGCCCTTGGGCGTGGCGACGACGAAGGGCTCGTCATACAAGGGGCAGGCCACGGTGCCGGCTTCTTCGAACGGATCGGCGACGATGATGGCGTCCACTTCGCCGCGCTTGAGCATTTCCGAGAGCCGGGAGGTGTAGTTCTCCTCCAGGATCAGCGGCATGTCCGGAGCCAGGATGCGCAGCGCCGGAATCAGCCGCGGCAGCAGATAGGGGCTGATGGTGAAGATCACCCCCAGCTTCAGCGGGCCCACCAGTTCGTTCTGGTGCTCGCCCGCCAGGCGCTTGACGGTCTCGGCCTCTTCTAGCACGCGTTGCGATTGCTCGATGATGCGTTCGCCGATCTCGGTGACGCTGACTTCCTGACCGCCGCGCTCAAACAGCGTGACGCCCAGTTCATCCTCCAGCTTCTTGATGGCGATGGACAGCGTCGGCTGGCTGACGAAGCAGCTTTGCGCGGCGCGGCCGAAGTGGCGTTCCCGCGCCACCGCGACGATGTAACGGAGTTCGGTCAGCGTCATGGCTCAGCGCTGGTGCTCCGGCAGCACGATATTGACTTCCAGCACTTCGAAGTCATCCTGGCGCTCCACTTGCACCTTGATGTCGTCCAGATTGACCGCCACGTATTTGGAAATGACTTCCATCAATTCTCGCTGCAGCGCCGGCAGATAGTCGGGCGCGCTGCGGCCGTTGCGTTCGTGGGCCAGGATGATTTGCAGGCGTTCTCTGGCAATGGCCGCGGTTTTCTGGCGCTTGCCAAAGATCATTTCGATCAGGGACATGACTTAACCTCCAAAGAGGCGCTTCAGAATGCCCACTTTGGGGGCATCGAGGAAACGCATCGGGCGCTCTTCGCCCAGGAAACGGGCCACCACGTCGGAATAGGCGTCGGCAACGTCCGAGCCTTTCAGGTGGATGGCCGGGGTGCCGGAGTTGGAGGCTTGCAGAACGGTCTGCGACTCCGGAATCACGCCCAGCAGCGGCACGCGCAGAATTTCCTTCACATCGTCCACCGACAGCATTTCGCCCTTGTCGACGCGGCCGGCGGAGTAGCGGGTGATCAGCAGGTGTTCCTTGACCGGCTCGCGGCTTTCTTCCGCGCGCTTGGACTTGGAGGACAGAATGCCCAGGATGCGGTCGGAGTCGCGTACCGAGGAAACTTCCGGATTGGTGACGATCAGCGCTTCGTCGGCGAAGTACAGCGCCATCAGCGCGCCTTTTTCAATGCCGGCCGGCGAGTCGCAGACGATGTATTCGAAGCCGGCCTCGGCCAGGTCGTTCAACACCTTTTCCACGCCGTCCAGCGTCAACGCGTCTTTGTCGCGGGTTTGCGAGGCGGGGATGATGTAGAGGTTGTCGCAGTTCTTGTCCTTGATCAGCGCCTGGTTCAGGCTGGCTTCGCCGTTGACGACATTGATCAGGTCATAGACCACGCGGCGTTCGCAACCCATGATCAGGTCCAGGTTGCGCAGGCCGACGTCGAAGTCGATGACGACGGTTTTGTGACCGCGCAACGCCAGGCCGGAGGAGAAGCTGGCACTGGTAGTGGTTTTACCGACGCCACCCTTGCCGGACGTCACAACGATGATTTTTGCCACAGTCGATCCCTTTGAATAATGGCTTGTTACTCGCCGAGCGCGGTCATGACCAGGCGCTCGTTCTCGAGATAGATTTGAGTTGGCTTGCCCAGAATGCTGTCGGGCAAGGCTTGTTCGATAGTTCGATAGACTCCGGCGATGGATACCAGTTCGGCCTCCATGCTGCGAGCGAAAATGCGGGCGCCGGCGTTGCCGCGCGCGCCGGCGAGCGCGCGGCCGCGCAAGGGCGCGTAGATGTGGATATTGCCGTCGGCGATCACTTCCGCGCCGGCGCTGACCATGGCCAGCACGATCAGATCGCAGCCCTTGGCGTAGATTTGCTGGCCGGCGCGCACGGGACGGTCGACGATCATGGCGCCGGTGGCCGGGGCCGGTTCTGGCGCTGCGGGTTTGTCGGCGGGTTCCGGCGCGTTTTGCGCCGAGCGCGCCGGCGTGGCGCTGCTGGTGTAGGCCAGGCCGAACTGGCTGGCGATGCCGGCCAGCGCGGTACTGGGGTGGCGCAGCGCCACCGCGCGGATGCCGCGACGGCTGAGCATGGGCAAGAGGCGGCCGTAGTCCAGTTCCGCCGGGGCGGGCAGGGCTTCCACGTCGAGGACGAAGGCTTCGGCCGGCGCGTCGTGGCCGGTGCCGAAGCGGGCGTCCAGCGCCTGGCTCAATTCTTCCAGGTCGTCAGTGCGCAGCAGGAGCGCCAGCAGATCCAGGCTGGCGGATTTTATGTCGAATGCGTTGGCCGCAGGGCTCATTGTACTTGGCTTTATGTAGATAGATTTATTCTATGGGGCGAGTGTACTGGGTTGCAGACAGGCTTTCAATGGCGTTGCTCAGTTCTGGCGGC
This sequence comes from Chromobacterium aquaticum, assembly GCF_021129195.1. Taxonomy (GTDB): domain Bacteria; phylum Pseudomonadota; class Gammaproteobacteria; order Burkholderiales; family Chromobacteriaceae; genus Chromobacterium; species Chromobacterium aquaticum. The sequence continues at coordinate 84,859 of NZ_JAJOHW010000100.1, forward strand.
AAAGGCCGTAATCGTCCGGTGTGGCGGGCTTTGGCGGTGGCGAGTGTTGCAATTGAGGGAATCGTCGGTGCGGTGCGGAAAAACGGGTTGTCTTGTAATGCTTTTGGAATGTTTGTGTTGCAAAAATGCATGAAAAATAGCAGCTTAGTGGTTTGTGCGTTGCAACATTTTTCTTGACGGGGGCGGTGGCAGCAGCCACAATGGTAATTGTTGCGATGCAACATCATGAGCGCAGGTTAAGTTCGCTGTCGTTGCTGAGCTGTCAATTTTGGATATTTTTAGGAGTTGTCATGTTTACCACTACTCAAGAATTCTCCGCTCTCGGCCAGTCGCAGTTCGACAAGGCCGTGCGTTTCTCCTCCATCGTGCTGGCCGGTGCCGAGCGTCTGGCCGCGCTGCAACTGGAACTGTCGCGCAAGCTGCTGGCCGACAATGCCCAGGCCATCAAGGCCTTGAGCGAAGCCAAGGACCCGAAGGCTTTTGCCGAGGTGCAGAGCAACCTGGCTCAGCCGTCCATCGATCAGGCTTTCTCCGTGGCGCGCAATGTCTACGACGCCGCGCTGGCTACCCAGAATGAGCTGGCCGCTTTTGTCGAAGAGCAGATCGCCGAGGGCAATCAGACCCTGCTGAGCAATCTGGACCGCCTGTCCAAGAACGCACCGGCCGGCTCGGATGCCGCGGTGTCGGCGTTGAAAAGCCTGGTGAACACCTCCAACGCCGCTTTCGAAAGCGTGTCCAAGACCGCCAAGAAAGTCAGCGCGGAAATCGCCGAAGCCAGCGTGGAAGCCGCCACCAATTCGGCCAAGGCTGCCAGCGCCGCCGTCGCCCGTGGCAAGAAGGCGACCAGCGCCGCTTGATGCCTGAGTGTTACCCAATCAAAAAGCCCGCAGCAATGCGGGCTTTTTCAATTTGGCGCCGCGGGGGCATGGGCCGCCAGCGTACTCCATAATTGCTGCCAGGCTTGTTGGCAGCCGCCGGCGGCGACGATCAGGCGTGCCAGGCTGGCCGCGTAATGATGCTGCCGCCACGGCGCTTCCGCGAAGGCCTGGCGCGCAGACGCGGCGTCGGCGTCAAGGCCGTGTCGCTCGAGGTAGCGCAGGGATAGCTGGAGCAGTTTTTCCCATAGTTGCCATTGCCGACGCAGCGCGTTTTCCCAGTCCAGGGCGATCGGTGTGTCCGGTGTCGGCGGCGCATGCTGGCGCAGCATGAACAGCAAGCCTTCCCAGACTTGGCGCGTGTAGCGCGCGCTGCCCACCGGGCCGCAGCGCAGCCAGGCGGCGGGCAGCGGCGCCAGTGCGTCCAGCAGTGCCGCCGCGGCGGCGGATGGCGTCTGTTCCGCGCCCAGCAGCAGCATGAAGCCGAAGTCCCGGCCCAGGGCTTGCCAAGCGCCGTCCAATTCCAGCAACTGCGCGCCATGGTCCTGGCAATGCCGTTGGCGGGGCTGCAGCGCGGCCTGGTGATCGGTGTCGATATTGATCCAGCTGCCGGATGGCAGATAAAAGCCCTGCCAATCGGCGGGCAGCCAGGGCGGAGCGCCGCCGGCGTCGGCAAGCGCAGGCAGCCCCCGGCGAGCCAGCCGTTGCTGGAGCCAGTGCAGTTGCGTTGCTGAGCCTTGGGCGATGTAGGTCACAGTGTTTCCGATTGGGCGACCGGCCGCGTCAAGCGTCGGACGGGTGTGAGTTGCCTTGTTGAAACGATACCCGCAATGCGATGGCGGGTAAAAGTATTATTTATCGTATTTAATAACCATCACTTGCTTTTCTGGAGGCGTCCAGCGGCATCGGACAGCTGCCGACGATTGTAGCAAATCTTGTCGGCATATTGCGCTGCAATATCAGTATTGGCGAATGTGTGGGCGCGGTGGCGGATGGGCATGAAAAAACCGGCGCGGGGCGCCGGTTTGCATTGGGCTCAATGGCCTTATTTTTCGAAGCGGGCGATGCCGTCAACCAGCTCGGCCTTGGCGTCGTCCAGCGTGCCCCAGCCTTGTACCTTGACCCACTTGCCTTTTTCCAGGTCCTTGTAGTGCTCGAAGAAGTGCACCATCTGGTTGCGCAGCAGTTCCGGCAGGTCTTCCAGCTTCTGGATGGACTTGTACATCGGGCACAGTTTTTCCACCGGGACAGCCACCAGCTTGGCGTCAACGCCGGACTCGTCTTCCATCTTGATCATGCCCAGCGCGCGGCAGCGCACTACCACGCCCGGCGGCAGCGGGAACGGAGTCACCACCAGCACGTCAACCGGGTCGCCGTCGCCGGCCAGGGTTTGTGGCACGAAACCGTAGTTGGCCGGGTACATCATGGAGGTGCCCATGAAACGGTCAACCACCAGCGCATTCCAGTCCTTGTCGAATTCGTACTTGATCGGAGCGGCGTTGGCGGAGATTTCGATTACGACGTTGAAGTCGCCCGGCATGTCTTTGCCAGGACCGATGCTTGCGAGATCCATCAGCGGGAATCCTTGTAGAGCGTTAAACACAGAGTTTCGATAAACCCGGCGATTATAGCAGCAGCTGCCGCGCTGCGTATCGGCCGGGTATAATCGCCGGCGATTGTGTCAGCGCGAGAAAGAACGGATAGATGTTGGACAAATGGATAGTCGAGTTCGACAAGGGCCTGCGCACCCTGTTTGCGCCCGCGCAGAGCCTGCGCCCGCACCCGGACGCGGAACTGGAAGAGACTGAGCTGGAGGCGCAGGAAAAGCAGCATGCCTTGGGCTTGATGCGGGTAAACCACTGCGGCGAAGTGTGCGCTCAGGCTTTGTACCAGGGCCAGGCCTTGACCGCGCGCACGCCGCAGGCGCGCGACGCCCTGCGCCTGGCGGCGCAGGAGGAGGTGGAGCATCTGGCCTGGACCGAGCGGCGCATACGCGAGCTGGGCGGGCGCCCCAGTCTGTTCAACCCGCTGTGGTATACCGGCTCGCTGGCGATAGGCGTGGCAGCCGGGGTCTTGGGCGACAAGTGGAATCTCGGCTTCCTGGAGGAAACCGAGCAGCAGGTGGGCGCGCATCTGGACAGCCACCTGGCCTTGTTGCCGGAAGGGGATGCCAAGAGCCGCGCCATCGTCACGCAGATGCGCGATGATGAGCTCAAGCACGCCGACATGGCCCATGAGTTGGGCGCGGCCACGCTGCCGGCTCCAGTCAAGAGCGCGATGAAGCTGTCCGCCAAATTGATGACCGGAGCCAGTTACCGTTGCTAGCGTTTCAATGAAAACCCTGGTTTAATATATATTTACATCTTTCCGCTGCGACTGGGACGATGGCTGCCGATATTGGAAAGCGAGGCTGAGGCCGGGGTTGACCCCAGTCATCCTTTATCAGGGAGAGCGCCATGTCACTCGGATCGATCAATAGCAGCTCCAGTTCGTTTTACGCCCAGTTTTCCTTGCAGGAGAGTGTGTCCCTTTCCAGCGGCCCGTCAAGTGAGGGTGGCGGGCAGGTGCAAGGCCATGGCGGCCATCACCACCATGGCGGTGGCGGTTTTGAACAGAGCGTGCTGCAGGCCTTGCAGCAGGCGGGCATCAATGTGCCGGGCACTTCCTCGGCCACGTCTTCCTCGACCGCCACAGCGAGCAGCGGTTCGGATGCCGACGCTGACGGCTCCAGTTCCGCTGGCGGGGTGCGCCAAGCGCTTCACTCCTTCATGCATGCCTTGTTTCAAGCGGTGGGCCAGCAAGGCTCAGGGTCTGAATCGGCATCCACGGACCAGGATGGCTCGGGAGGCGATGCCTCCGGTCCCAGTTCGCCATTCGGCAACTTCCAGACCAATTTGCAGCAACTGCTGCAAGATATGGCGAATGGCACGCAGAGCGACGCCACCAGCGCGCTGAGCAGCGCGTTCCAGAACTTGCAGCAAGCGCTGGGCAACTCAGGCTCTGGTCAGAGCCAGTCCTCCTTGCAGTCCTTCTTGCAGAATCTAAGCCAGGATTTATCGCAGAATGCAGCGAATGCGGGGATAGGCGCGGTGGTGAACACCTCGGCTTGAGCGGGAAAACGTTTGTCGACGGGCCCGCATGCGGGCCCGTTTGCTTTAAACCTGTTTTAGCGGCGGCGATGTTTGGACGGCAGGCTGGTGACAATGCCTAGGCCGATGATGACGACACTGATCAGACCTGTGGTCACTTCACCCAGCTCGATGTGGAGAGCGGCGGCGAACATGATGGCGACCAGGGCGGCGATTGCCCAGAACGCCGAGGTTTCCAGGTATTTGAACTGGCCGATGATATTGCGCTCCACCAGCAGTATGGTCATTGAGCGCACGAACATCGCGCCGATGCCAAGGCCGGCGGCGATCAGCCAGAAATTATTGGTGATGGCGAAGGCGGCGATGACGCCATCCATGGAAAAGCTGGCATCCAGTGTTTCCAGGTAGACGAAGCCGATCAGGCCGTTCTTGGCCGCTGCGGTCTGAATGTCCATGCCGCCGAACAGCTGCTTGAACGCATGCAGCGCCATGAATACCACATAGCCCCAGAAGCAACTGCTGAGGAACTCCAGTTTCTGGCCTTCGGGGATTGCCGCCGTCACCAGCGCGATCAGCAGGATGGCGAGCAGCGACTGTGCGTTCTCCACCGAACCCAGCCGCGCCAGCAGCGGCTCGATGGCCGGCAGCCAGTGTTCGTCTTTTTCCTTCTTGACGAAATATTCCACCACCACCATCAACAGGAAGGTGGCGCCGAAGCCCATGATCATCAGGTGGGAGTCATGCATGATCTGCTGGTAGCGCTGCGGTTCGCGGGTGGCGATGGCAAAGGCTTCCAACAGCGGCGTGTCGCCGGCTACGGACACGATCAGCAGCGGAAACAGAATGCGCATGCCGAACACCGCCACCGCGATGCCCAGGGTCATGAAGATATTGCGCCACAGCGGGCTCATCGCCTGCAGCACCGTGGCGTTGACCACGGCATTGTCGAAGGACACGCTGGTTTCCAATATCGCCAGCACCAGGGCGGTGACGAGAAAAGAGCCGGCCACGGCGGGGCCGCCGACTTGAAAACCGTACCAGCCGGTGGCGGCCAGCACGATGGCGCTGAACAGCAGCGATCCGGTGAAGTAAGAGAGCGTGGTGCGCATGATGATTTCTAGCTGTTGTCAGGCCGGGCCAAGGCGCCCGGCATCCCCGCCGCAAAGCGGGGTTTGCGGCGATTATAGCAGCCCGGCTGTCAACGCTCAGGCCGCGCGGAGGTGTCAGCGCGCGCGTTCCAGGCAGCGCTGATAGCGGCCATCGACGCGTTTGGCGAACCATTCCGTGGTCAGCTTGCGGGTGATCTTGGGGCTTTTCAGATCGATCTGCGGCAGTTGCTCGCGCGCCGCGGGCTTGCCGAAGCGCTGGTCCGCCAGCGCATAGGTTTTGCGGTAGAGCTCGCTTTGGCCAAAGGCGGCGCTTTTTTCCAGTTTAAGGTCGCGCATAATCTCGCCCTGCCCCATGCCCAGCTTGCCGCCCAGGCTGATGACCGCGCTCTGGGTGGCGCTGGCATAGACCCTGCCGTCCTTGTAGCTAAGCAGATCGCCGTCCAGCGTCAGATCCTTGCCGCTGAGTTTTTCCATCACGGCTTGGAAGGCTGCGTTGCGGCTGCTGTAGCGGCCGGCGTTGAAATCGGCGAAACGGTACAGCATCTGGCTATATGGCGCCGGGTATTGCAGCAGGATGGCGGCACCGAAATAAACGCCGCCACGGCGGGTGAACACTTCCTGGCGCACACTGCCGCTACGCGGATAGGGGTAGGGCCAGACTTTGACGTGGCCATCGGCGAATTCGACGCTGACCTGCATCGGGCCGCCGGTGCGGATCGGGTTCTTCATATTCATCGGCAGGCCCAGCTTGCTGGCCTCGCGCGCCATGTCCTCGAACAAATCGTTCATTTCCCGCTCGGTGCGCAGGCCGTCGATGCGCGCTTTGTAACTCTTGCCGTTGGGCGAGGTTTTCAGCAAGGCCGCTTTCACCACCGGTAGCGGAATCAGATAACCGTGGGCACGCTCGGCTATCTTGTCCCAGACAATGGCGGGCAGATTGGGCACGGTGGGGTCGGCCTGCCAACTGGACTCTTGTTCGATCACCGCCGCCAGTGCGCAGAAATTCTCCGCGGTGTAGGGGATTTTCAGGTGGGTGAAGGCCGAGAGCATGTCGTTGCTCCAGCCCTGACGGTCGCGAATCTTGGGCGGCAGCACGCGATTGAGCAAGAGCCGCCCGGCCTGAGGGTCGCTGTAGGCGGGGCGGGGAGGCTGCACCGCCGCTGGTGGGGTGGCTGTCGGCGCTTCAAGCGGTTGCAGCGCATCCGGCTCCGGTGGGGGCGCGGACGGCGCCACAATGATGGGGGCGGAGGGGGCAGCAGGCTGAGCGGGCCGACTCACATTGGCGCAGGCGCTCAGCAGGGCCGGCAGCAGGGCGAACAGCAGCAAGGATGGTTTCACGGTAGCGGGGCGGAACGAAATCAAACCGTGAAGGTTAGGCCATCTCGCCGTCATCGGCAATCGCGGCTAGGGGTTCTGGTAACGATTCACAATCTGCTTGTAAACACCGTTCTTTTGAATCGCGCGCAGGCCGTGGTTGAACTCATCCTTCAGTGTCGCGCTACGGAAGGCCATCCGGTACAGGGTGGGCGCGAACAGGCGATGAATGTCCACCGGCGCGGTTTTTTCCTTGAATTGGCTGCTCAGTTTGTGATTCATCCAGGCGAAGATATTGCGATCGGCCACCACCACGTCCACCGAGCCTCTGAATAGCAGCCGGTTCTGATCCACCTGGTTGGCGGTCTCGGCATAATTGGGATTGGCCTTGGCCATCTCTTTGTAGGCGGGACCCAGGTATTGCTTGGCTAGGGAGAAGGCCAGCACGCGATAGGCGCCCAGTTCCTTGGGGTTGTGCAGCTGGATATGCCTGCTGGCCAGAGTGATGGCCACATCTTCGTAGCTGATGTAAACGTCGGAATACTCGGCCAGCAAGCCGGCCTGTTCGCCCACGGTCGCCACCGCGTCGATGTCTTTGCTCTTCATCGCCATCGGCAGGCGTGGTTGGGAGAAGAATACCGGTTCGATCAGATAGCCGCGCTCTTGCAGCGCGGCGCTCACGATTTCGAGTTCCAGGCCGGTCTTGCCGCCCTCCATCACATAAGGCTCCAGGGATTCGCCGAACGCCACCTTGATGGTCTTCTGAGCCCAGGCTTGGGCGGCGAGGGCCAGCAACATGCTGCCAAGTATCAGTATCCGCCGCATTGGCTTGCCTTCTTGCGTCCGCTTTGCGCCGCCGCAGTGTGCGGCGCCGGCGGCTTGGGTTGTTGCGTCTATTGTACAGAGTGGCTAAGAACCTGTTCAAAGTCTGCCGCGCTTCGTGAAGCGTTGAACGGTGAATACAAGCTCAAAATGCTCATGTACCACGTGTACATTCCGCTTTTTCGCTCGTTTTCGCCTCGTCTCGCTCATGCTCGCGAGACTTTGAACAGGTTCTAACAAAAATCAGTTCTACGGCAGAGGCAATGCGCCGACACAGACTACACCGTGGCAGCTTGTTGGCAACTCTAAAGTATTGTGAGCGCCGGACGGCGAGCAGACAAGCGCCGCGTCTCCGGTGGTGTCAGTCGGCCAGATAGGGCATGGGGTCGACCGCCGCCGCGCGGACGCGCAATTCAAAATGCAGTTTGACCCGGTTGGCCCCGGAGTTGCCCATGGTGGCGATGGCATCGCCGGTCTTGACTGTCTGCCCTTCCTTGACCAGCAGGGATTGATTGTGAGCATAGACGGTGAGGTGGGCGTTGTCATGCTGGATGATCAGCAGATTCCCGTAGCTGCGGATGCCTTTGCCGGAGTAGGTGACCTTGCCGGATGCTGCTGCGCGTATGGTGGCGCCGGCGTCGCCGGCGATGTCTATGCCCTTGCTGCCCTGGCCGTTGAATTTGGCGATGACGGGTCCTTTGACCGGCCAGGCCAGTTTGATGCTGGCCACCGGCTTGGGGGCCGGTTTGCTGGGTTCGGAGGCCGCGGGCTTGCTTGCTGGCCGGCCAGGCGGCTGGCGTCCTGGTTTGCCCGACGCCTGCGTGGCTCCGGCGGGGGGCGATACGCGAAGCAACTGCCCGGCATTGATGCTGGAAGGGTCCTTGAGGTTGTTCCAGCGCACCAGGTTGGCCACGCTGACCCGGTTATTTTGGGCGATGCGGAACAGGGTGTCTCCAGGCTTGACCCGGTAAAAACCGGCAGATTCGACCGCCGCGGGCTGCGAGGTGCTGGCGCAGGCGGCGAGCAGTAAGGTCAGAGAACTGGAGATGAGGAGGGCGCGCAAGGACATGGCGCGGATTTTAGCATCGCGAGCGGTGGCTGCGCGCTTTCCGCGCGCAAATGCCGCTGGCTGAACTAAAAATCATGTTAAGGACTGCTAAGAACCTGTTCAAAGTCTCGCGAGCAAGGGCGAGACAAAGCGAAAACCGCTGAGAAGGCGGAAGGTACTCGTGGTACATGAGCATTTCGAAGCGGTACTCACCGTGCCACGTCTCACGAAGCGCAGCAGATTTTGAACAGGTTCTAACAGGTGTGATGTCTGGCGGTGGCTGGGGACATGGGCTGCGGAGGGAGAGGAATGAGGCTGGGGTGCTTGCTGGGCTTGTGGAGCATGACGGTTTTGGCGGCGGAAGCGCCTGTACTGTCGGTTTATAGCGTGGAATACCCGCCGCTGGTGATGAAGGGCGACGCCGGCAGGTCAAGTGGCATCGCCGTCGAGGTCATCGCTCAGGCGGCGCTGCTGGCCGGGCTTGGCGTGCGCATGCCGGAAATGCCGTGGAAACGCGCCCAACTGCAAGTGCAACAGGATGCGGACAGCTGTCTGATTCCGTTCACCCGCTCCCCGGAGCGGGAAAAACTGTATCGCTGGGTAGGCTTGGTGTTGGAAAGCAACCAGTCCTTCTTCATCAATACTCATCGTTCGCTGGTGTTGAATACCCTTGATGACGTCAGAGGCAAGCGCGTGGTGGCGCTGCTGGGCTCGTCTGTGGCGGATTATTTAAGAAAAAACAATATCCCGTTCTCGGTGCTGCCAACGCCGGAAGAGGCGGAGCGTGAACTGGCGGCGGGGGTGGCGGATATCTGGGCAGTGCATGATGTGGTGGCCGCTTACACCATCAAGCAAGTGGGAGCGCCGGCTGGAAACTTCCGCGAAGGGCTGCGGATGCAGTCTACCGGCATTTACCTGGCTTGCAGTCTCAAAATGCCGGATGCTACGGCGCTGAAGCTGAGTCGGGCATTTCAGCAACTGCGCGAAAATGGAAAGCTGGAAAAGATTGTCGCCAAGTATTTGAAGTGAAGATTGTCCAAACGCGGTATCGATGGTGACAGTGCTGGTTTGGATTAAGCTTGGCTGGGTACAGTATCCGGGAAAATCGCCAGTAACTGTCACTGATCGCTGTTAAATGACTGGGCTAGAATGGTGCCAGTTTTGAGTTGTCATGAATTTGGCGGCTCGATTGGGATTCTTTTGTCATCACAGGACAAGGACAGTCATGAACCGTACCTACTTAGCCCATCTTGAGGCCACGCTGGCGCAGATCCGCGCCGACGGATTCGAAAAGCCCGAGCGCGTCATCGCCACGCCGCAGCGCGCGGACATCGCGTTGAGCAATGGCAGCCATGTATTGAATTTCTGCGCCAACAACTACCTGGGCCTGGCCGACGATCCACGCCTGGTGGCAGCGGCCAAGCAGGGCATGGACGACTACGGCTACGGCTGCGCCTCCGTCCGTTTCATCTGCGGCACCCAGCAAGTGCACAAGGATCTGGAGCAGGCGATTTCCGGCTTCCTGGGCACCGATGACACCATCCTGTACTCCAGTTGCTTCGATGCTAACGGCGGTGTGTTCGAAACCCTGTTGGGCGAAGAAGACGCGGTGATTTCCGATGAGCTCAATCACGCGTCCATCATCGACGGCGTGCGCCTGTCCAAGGCCAAGCGCTTCCGTTACAAGAACAACGACATGGCCGATCTGGAGGCGCAGCTGGTCGCCGCTGAGCAGGCCGGCGCGCGCTTCAAGCTGATCGTTACGGACGGCGTGTTTTCCATGGACGGCATCATCGCCGATCTGAAAACCTTGTGCGAAGTGGCCGAACGCCATGGCGCGCTGGTGATGGTGGACGATTCCCACGCCGTCGGCTTCATCGGCGACAGCGGTGCTGGCACTCCGGAACTGTGCGGCGTCGCTGATCGCATCGATATCTATACCGGCACCCTGGGCAAGGCCCTGGGCGGCGCGTCCGGCGGCTATGTGTCCGGCCGCAAGGCCATCATCGACTTGCTGCGCCAGCGCTCGCGTCCCTACCTGTTCTCCAATACCCTGGCGCCAGCCATTGCCGCCGCCAGCCTGGAGGTACTGAACATTCTCAAGGGTGGCGAGGGCGCCGAGCTACGCGCCAAGGTGCGCCGCAACGCTGAAGTGTTCCGCCAGGAAATGAGCGCGGCGGGCTTTACTCTGGTGCCGGGTCAGCACCCCATCGTGCCGGTGATGCTGGGCGATGCGCGGCTGGCCGGCGAGATGGCGGCCAAGCTGTTGGAGGAAGGAGTGTACGTGATCGGCTTCTCCTTCCCGGTGGTGCCCAAGGGCAAGGCGCGCATCCGTACCCAAATGTCGGCTCGCCACAGTGAAGAACAGGTTAGGCTGGCTGTGGCGGCTTTCATCAAAGTCGGCCGTGAACTGGGCGTGATCTGAGGCGTAGCGCCGCGCGCCCGGGCGGGCGCAGCGGCGGATAGGAATAGAAATGAAAGCATTATCCAAACTGAAGGCCGAACGCGGCCTGTGGATGACCGATGTGGCCAAGCCGGAAATCGGCCATAACGATCTGCTGATCCGTATTCGCAAGACCGCGATCTGTGGAACGGACATCCATATCTGGAACTGGGATGACTGGGCGCAGAAAACCATTCCGGTGCCGATGCATGTAGGCCATGAATACGTTGGCGTGATCGAGGAAATCGGCTCGGAAGTGCAGGGTTTCAGCATAGGTCAGCGCGTGTCTGGCGAAGGGCACATCACCTGTGGCCATTGCCGCAACTGTCGCGCCGGCCGCCGCCACCTGTGCCGCAACACCTTCGGCGTGGGCGTCAATCGCGAGGGCGCGTTCGCCGAATACCTGGTGATTCCAGCCTTCAACGCCTTCCCGATTCCGGATGACATTTCCGACGATCTGGCGTCCATCTTCGACCCCTTCGGCAATGCGGTGCATACCGCGCTGAGCTTCAACCTGGTGGGAGAGGACGTGCTGATCACCGGAGCGGGTCCGATCGGCATCATGGCGGTGGCGATTGCGCGCCATGTCGGCGCGCGCCATGTGGTGATCACCGATGTGAACGAATACCGCTTGGAACTGGCGCGCAAAATGGGCGCGACGCGGGCGGTGAACGTGGCCAAGCAGGACCTGAAACAGGTGATGGCCGAGTTGCACATGACCGAGGGCTTCGACGTCGGCCTGGAGATGTCCGGCAATCCGCAGGCCTTCCGCCAGATGCTGGACACCATGAACCACGGCGGCAAGGTCGCGCTGCTGGGCATTCCGCCGGCGGACACCGCCATTGACTGGAATCATGTGATCTTCAAGGGCCTGGAAATCAAGGGCATCTACGGTCGCGAGATGTTTGAAACCTGGTACAAGATGGTGGCCCTGATCCAGTCCGGTCTGGACATCACTCCCATCATCACCCATCACTTCCCGGTGGATGCGTTTGAACAGGGTTTCGAAGCGATGCTGTCCGGGCAGAGCGGCAAGGTGATTCTGGACTGGAGTTGATGCCCTTACCGGTTGGCAAGCCCTCTCCGCGGCGCGGGGAGGGCTTTTTTGTTTGGGTCGTGGCGTCTTGATGAATTCTTGAGACTGTTTGGGCTTGGCGCTGCCGTCGCGGGAGAATGGCCGGGCAAGGGGAGAAGGGCGGCTGCCTACGGGAGGCCGGTCTTGTTCCAATTGTCTGAGTGAGCCAGAGCTTTCCCCCGCGCCTTGGGCGCGGGGGATTTTTTTTGCCCGGGTTCTTGTCAGCGCCTATTCATGATTGGGCGGTTCGAAATCGACGCTCATCGCGCAATGTGTCGACCAACGCAATCGTGGGCTGCTGTTACTGGTTGGCCGGCGCCAGCAGCGGCGCGTATCCCAGGCCGCGCAGTTTCTCCATGGTCTCGTCGGCCTCGGCCCGGCTCTTGAACGGGCCAACCTGAACCCGGGTCACCGTGTGCGCGGGGATGCCGTGTTGCTTGAGTTCCTTGACCAGCTTCTCGGCGTTGCCGATGCTGGAAAACAGGCCCAACTGTACTTGGTAGCCGATGGAAGTACCGGCGGGGCGCGCCTTGTTTGGGCTTTCCTTGGCTGGGGGCGCGGCCGGCGTTGCGGCTTTGTCGCTTGGAGCGGCGGCGCTTTTCGCCATGGGCGCCGGCTGCGGAGCGGCGACCGGCGTCGCGGTCCGCTCGCTCGGTGCCGCTGCGTTTTTGGCTGCGGGCGCCTGTGCATGGGGCGCTGCGGCACCTTGGGCATGCTCCTGCGCGCGCGGGGCCGGGCGGTTGTTGACCACGGCCGGCGTTTTATCCAGGTCCGGCGCGCTTGGGCTGGCCGCGCTGGGAGAG
>NZ_JAJOHW010000101.1 GCF_021129195.1 Chromobacterium aquaticum
TGACCGGCGGCGGCGCGGCGGCGCTGCCCGGCTACTTCGTGCAGCCCACGCTGCTGGTGGATGTGGCGCCAGACAATGTGGCGGCGCGCGAGGAGATCTTCGGCCCGGTATTGGCGGCGGTGCCTTTCGACAGCGTGGACGAGGCGGTGGCGCTGGCCAATGACACGCGTTATGGACTGACCGCCAGCCTGTGGACCCAGGACCTGAGCGCGGCGCTGAACATCGTGCCGCGCATCCAGGCCGGCACGGTCTGGGTCAACAGCCACATCCCGCTGGACCCCGGCCTGCCTTTCGGCGGCTACAAGGAGTCCGGCATCGGCCGCGAGTTCGGCAAGGGCGCGGTGGAGAGCTTCACCGAGATCAAGTCGGTCTGCATCGCCCATTGAGCGCGGACGCGCTTCCACTTTCATTCAGGAGAAAGACATGTCTTACGACACTGCCCGTTTCTGGCACCCGATGCTGCACCCCAACGCGATGAAGCAGCGCCAGCCCATCCGCATCGTGCGCGGCGACGGCTGCCATGTGTACGACGATCAGGGCCGCCAACTGGTGGATGGCGTGGCCGGCTTGTGGAACGTCAATGTCGGCCACAACCGCGCCGAGATCAAGCAGGCCATCGTCCGCCAGCTGGACGAGTTGGAGTATTTCCAGCTTTTCGATGGCATTTCCCACCCGCGCGCCGAGGAATTGTCCGCGCAATTGATGGAGATGCTGCGGCCGGAGGGCATGGCGCGGGTGGTGTTCGGCTGCGGCGGATCGGACGCGGTGGAAACCGCGCTGAAACTGGCGCGCCAGTATTGGCGCGTCAAGGGCCAGCCGGATCGAGTCAAATTCATCGCGCTGAAGCAGGGTTATCACGGCACTCACTTCGGCGGCGCCTCGGTCAACGGCAACACGGTGTTCCGCCGCAATTACGAGCCGCTGTTGCCCGGCTGCTTCCATGTGGAAACGCCGTGGCCCTATCGCAATCCCTTCACCGAGGACCCGGAGGAACTGGCGGAGATCTGCGCGCGGATGCTGGAGCGCGAAATCCTGTTCCAGAGCCCGGACACCGTGGCCGCCTTCATCGCCGAGCCCATCCAGGGCGCCGGCGGCGTCATCGTGCCGCCGGCCAGCTATTGGCCGCGGGTGCGCGAGGTGTGCGACAAATACGGCGTGCTGCTGATCGCCGACGAGATCGTCACCGGCTTCGGCCGCAGCGGTTCGATGTTCGGCAGCCGGCTGTGGGGGGTGAAGCCGGACCTGATGTGCCTGGCCAAGGGCATTTCCTCCGGCTATGTGCCGCTGGGCGCCACCGTGGTCAACCAGCGCGTGGCCGATGCCTTCGCCGCCAACCAGGACTTCGGCGGCGCCATCATGCACGGCTACACCTATTCCGGCCATCCGGTGGCCTGCGCCGCCGCCATCGCCAATCTGCGCATCGTGGAGCAAGAGAATCTGCCGGCCCGGGCGGCGGAAATGGGCGACTACCTGCTGGCCAGGCTGCTGCCGCTGGCGGAGCGTTATCCGGCGGTGGGCGAGGTGCGCGGCAAGGGACTGATGCTGGCGCTGGACCTGGTCAAGGACAAGGCCAGCCGCGAGCCGATAGACCCGCAAAGCGGCTATGCCGACAAGGTGGCCGAGATCGCGCGCCAGGCCGGGGTGCTGGTACGGCCGGTGGGCAGCAAGATCATCCTGTCGCCGCCGCTGGTGTTGCAGCGCGAACACGCCGACGCCATCGCGCTGGCCTTGGAGGCCGGGCTGGCCGAGGCCTGAGCCGGCTGGCCCGAACGGGGACGAGTTGACCGCGCCGGCACTGCGCCGGAGTCAGGGCCTGTTCAAAGCCTGGCGCGCAAGGTTTCACTGAGCGCGGTGGGTATTGAACAGGCGCTCGGAGAGCGAAGGCCGGAGCGGTGACAAGAGAGAGGGAGGAGACGCAATGTCGATGCAAGAATGCTTGAGCCGCTGCCTGAGCCGCGGCGTAGTGGGTTTCCCGGTGGCCTTGGCCAGCGCGGTGGGCGTGGTGATGGCCAGCCCGGTGATTCTGACCGCCACCAGCGGCTTCGGCATGGCCGGCGGCACGTTCGCGCTGGCGCTGCTGATCGCCTATCTGATGATGCTGGCCCAGGCCACCACCTTCGCCGAGGCGGCGGCGATGCTGCCGACTTCCGGCGCGGTCTACGACTATATCAGCGCCGGCCTGGGCCGCGGCCTGGCCATTGCCGGCACCTTGTCCGCCTATCTGCTGGTGCATGTGTTCGCCGGCACCGCCGAGACCATTCTGTCCGGCATCATGGCGCTGGTGAATTTCGACCATCTGAACACCATGCTGGAAAAAAGCGGCAGCGCCTGGACGGTGGGCGTGGGTCTGGTGATCGCCTTCGGCGCGCTGAATGCGCTGGGCGTGACCGTGTTCGGCAAGGCCGAAGTGGTGTTGACCTTCGGCATGTGGGCGACGCTGACCACCTTTGGCGTGGCCGGCCTGCTGCGCGCGCCGGCGGTGGATCTGGGCGGCTGGTTCGGCGCGCCGCTGCAATGGGGCGATCCCGGTCTGCTGCTCAGCCTGGTGGGCATGGCGATGTTCATGTTCGTCGGCGCCGAGCTGGTGACGCCGCTGGCGCCGGAGCTGCGCGATTCCGGCCGCGCCATTCCGCGGGCCTTGAAGCTGGGGCTCAGCGGCGTGGCCGTCGCCATGCTGCTGTTCGGCGCGGCGATGACGCGGCAGGTGGCCAATCTGCCGCTGGACCCGGCCCAGCCGGCGGGCCCCAGGCTGTTGGACACGCCGATGGCGCTGCCGGCCTTCGCCGAGCGGGTGATGGGGCCGTTCGGCAAGATCTGGCTGGGCATAGGCCTGCTGCTGGCCGGCGCGGCGACGATCAACACCCTGATGGCGGCGCTGCCGCGCATTCTGTATGGCATGGCGCAGGACGGCGCGCTGCCGCGCTGTTTCGCCTATCTGCATCCGCGCTTCAAGACGCCGTGGTGCGGCATTGGGCTGGCGGTGCTGATTCCCTGTGTTCACGCCTGGCTGATCCGCGGCGATCTGGAGCGCATCATGCCCTTGGTGCTGGCCGCGGTCTGCTCCTGGGGCGTCGCCTACCTATTGGTGACGCTGTCCATTGTGCGGCTGCGGCTGACGCGGCCGGACTTCCCGCGCGCCTACCGCTCGCCATGGTTCCCGCTGCCGCAGATCGGCTCGGCGCTGGGCATCGTGCTGGCGATCTGTTTCATCACGCCGCCGGGCATGCAGGCGCGCGACATTTACGCGCCCTTCGGCCTGATGCTGGGGCTGACCCTGTTGTACGCGCTGCTCTGGACCGTGCTGGTGCAGAAGGTCAACCCTTTCCGGCCGGTGCCGCTGGAACAGATACTGCGCGCGGAACTGAGCGAGCCGGAGGACGAAGCGCTGCGGCGGGAGCTGGAACGTGTGGCGGCGGCTGGTTGAGGCCTGGTCGCGGCCGCGCGGCTACCGTCCCGGCGCGACGCTGGCGCGGCTGCGCAGCGACTGGCCCGGCTTGGAAGGCGAGGCGGCGTCCGCGGCGGAGCAAAGCTTCGCGTTTCCGCACGGCGTCTGGTCCTTCCTGGTGCGGGAGCGGGTGGAGGCCGGCTGGATGGCGCATCTGGTGGCTTGCGAGTTCTGCCTGAGCCTGCCGGTTTCCGATCCGGTTCCCGCGCGCATCCGCCTGCGCCATCGCGGCGCCTGGCGGCGGCAGGGCGTCGCCGTGGATTTGCTGGCCGGCGACGCGGTACGGCTGGCGCCGCTATTGCAGGCCTTGCGCGCCGACGCCGATGTGCGCGCCGCGCTGATGCCGCTGGATTTCCGCCGCTGCGAGCTGCGGGGCGGGGTTGATGGCTGGTCCTTGCTGATCGAGCCCTTCGGCGCCAGCGAAGTGGTGTGCCTGCTGCCGCCCTTGCGGCGTTATATCCGGCTGGGACCTATCCAGCGCCTGGCGTTGCTGGCCAGTATGGCGGCTTGCCGACGGGTGTTGCTGGCGTTGAATTGAGGTTCTAAGAACCTGTTTACGATCTGCTGCGCATCGTGAAACGTGACACGGTGGCTACCGCTTCGAAATGTTGATGTACCACGAGTACATTCCGCTTTCTCAGCGGCTTTCTCCTCGTCTCAGATTCTGGGGGGCTGGTCGCGGCGCGGGCAGCGGCAGGCGCTCAAGTTGCTCCAGCAGGCTGAGCAGCAAGTGCAGCTTGTCGGCGCTGAAATGGTTTTCGATCTGCTGGTAGCAGGCGTGGGTCAAGGGCAGGATGCGTTCGGTCAGCGTTCTGCCCATGCTGGTGGGCGTGACGATCAGACGGCGGTTGTCGTTGCAATCGCGGGCGCGATGCACCAGCTGAGCCTTTTCCATGCGCACCAGAATGCCGGTCAGGCTGGGCGCGTGGATGCAGGCGCGCAGGGCGATGACGCCGGCTTCCATCTCGCCGTTCTCGGCCAACAGCCGCAAGATCCGCCATTGTTGCTCGGTCAGGCCGAAGTGTTTGAGCACTGGGCGGAAATAGGACATCACCGCTTCGCGTGCCAGCAACAGGCGCTGCGGCAATTGCGGATGTTGGCTGTTCTGCGGACTTGGCATGGGCTGGCGTTCGGTAAAGTTAATAAGTTAACATTGTATAGCTTAATCAAAGCGGAGGCGACAGTGTCCGCCACGCATGAGATCAGGAGGGAATGCGATGTCCTTGCACAATAAAGTGATCGTGATTACCGGGGCGGGTTCCGGCATAGGCGCGGCTTGCGCGCGCGCGTTCGCCAGCCAGGGCGCCAGGGTGGCGCTGATCGGCCGGCGCGAGCCGCCGCTGCAGGCGCTGGCGCTGGAAACCGGCGGCCTGGCACTGGCCGGGGACGCCGCCGACGGCGCGCACTGGACGGACGCGTTGGCGCGCATCCACGCGCGCTGGGGGCGAGTGGACGGGCTGCTGGCTTGCGCCGGCGGCTTGGGCATGGGCTCGGCGCTTGCGACCGACGACACGGCCTGGCGCGCGGCGCTGAGCGTAAATCTGGACACCGCCTTTGTGTCGGCGCGCGCCTGCCTGCCGGACCTGATCGCCCAGCGCGGCAGCATGGTGCTGATGGCCTCCATCGCCAGCCTGGCGGCCGTGCCGGAGGCCTGCGGCTATGTGACGGCCAAGCATGCGCTGCTGGGCTTGACCCGCTCGCTGGCCAAGGACTTCGGCCCGGCCGGCGTGCGCGTCAACGCGGTCTGTCCCGGCTGGGTGCGCACGCCGATGGCGGATCTGGAAATGCAGCCGCTAATGGCAGCGTATGGTGAGGACCTGAAGGCAGCTTACCGGCGCGTGAGCGCCGATGTGCCGCTGCGGCGACCGGCGGAGCCGGAGGAGGTGGCCGCGGTGTGCCGGTTCTTGCTGTCCGATGAAGCCGCCATCGTGCATGGGGCCTGGCTGGCGGCGGACGGCGGCGCCACCGCGGTGGATGTGCCGACGCTGGCTTATTCGCGGCTGGCGGCGGAGGCTGCGGGCTGAGCCGGGACGACATTGACGACGCTGGCCCGCGCGCCCACGCGGAAGCTGCGGCTGGCGCCGAAGTCCCGCCCCTGGTAGCCGAAGATCTTGCCGTCGGTTTGCATCCGCTCCAGGTCGATCAGCAGCACGCCCAGCGTGGGAATGATTTTTTCGCGCCAGACAAACAGGTAAAGCCCTTGCGCCAGTTGGAAGCCGTGGCAACGATCGACGTCGGCCAGCCCTTGCTCCACGCCTTCCAGACAGTGCCAGGCGTAGAAATGGTCGTTCAGGTAAATATGCTCGTAGCACTCGGTGGGGCTGTAGCGGTAGCGGTTGCGCATGCCCACCAGTTCGCCGCAGCCCGGCGGCGGCGCTTCCGTCGCCGGACGGTTGATCGCGCCGTGGGCGAAGCTCACGGCGACGCCGCTTTGTTCCAGCTCGCGCTCGGCGCGTTCAAAGGCGGATAGCCTGACATCGGCGGCGTCGGGCAGGCTGCCGCTCACCAGGGTGCAGCACTGCCGTCCGAGGTCCAGCGCCAGGCTGAGCGAGAGCCGGGCGTCGCCGCCGTGGCGGAAGTCGATGAAGAAGACGCCGGGGCGCAGCGAATTGGACGCGTGATAACCGTCGACCTCGGCCAGCGCCGAGGCCAGGCCAGGGCGCACGATGTCGACGTGGGCGCGGCCCTCGCTGTCGAAGCGGCAGTCGGCGGCGCTGTTGTCGTCGAAGCACAGCAGCAGATTATTGCCGTCCAGTTCCTTGCTATGCGGCGGCGCCAGACTGTCCGGCGCGAAGCCGTCGGCCAGCTCGCCGACCTGAATGAAGCTGGGGAGGATGTCTTGCATTGGGTGGCTCCTTTGGTTGGCGGATAACAGGCGCGGGGGTCTTGATGTCCGCGGCTTAAAGGCCGTGGCGTTCGGCCTGCGCCTGCAACTGCCGCGTTTGCAGGTCGCGCATCGCCGCGCCCGGCTGTTGCGCGACGACCAGCTCCAGCAGCGGATCCTCCACCGGGGTGCGGACGCCGGACAGCGCTTCCAGCGCGGCCAGGCCGCAGAAGGGCACATAGGCTTCGGAATAACCGCCCTCGTGCAGCATGGCCAGGTGGCCGCCGGCTGCGGCATCGGCGTATTCGACCAACTGCGTGGTCAGCGCGCGGAAGGTGTCGCTATGCGCCTGCATCCGCGCCAATGGATCCAGCGCATTGGCGTCATAGCCGCAGGCGACGATGATCAGCTCCGGCTGAAAGCGGCGCAGCGCCGGCAGGACCAATAGCCGCATCGCGTCCAGATAGGCCTGGTGGCCGCCGCCGGGCAGCAGCGGGATGTTGAGGTTGGCGCCCAGGCCTTCGCCCTCGCCGCGGTCGTCGGCGCCGCCATAGCCGGGTGGGTAACAGCCATCCTGATGCAGGGAGATGGTCAGCACATCGCCGCGGCGATAGAAAATGGATTGGCTGCCATTGCCGTGATGCACATCCCAGTCGACGATGGCGACGCGGCGCAGGCCGTGGCGGGCGATGGCTAATTCGGCGGCGAGGGCGGCGTTGGCCAGAAAGCAGAAACCCATTGCAGCGTCCGCCAGGCAATGGTGGCCGGGCGGACGCGACAAGGCATAGCTCTTGTCCGCCTCGCCGCAGAGCAGGGCGTCCACCGCCGCCCAACACAGGCCGGCGGACAGCTTGGCGATTTCATAACTGCCAGGGCCAATCGGCGCTTGCTGGCCCAGGATGCCGCCGCCGGCGTCGCTGAGCGCCTGGAAGCGTTGTAGATAGGCGGGTGTGTGCACGCGCAGCAGATCATCCTCATCCAGCGGCGGCGCGCTGCGCACTTGCAGCCGGGCGCTGAGACCGGACACGTCCATCAGACTTTTCAAGCGGCGCTTGCTGTCCGGCGATTCTGCGTGGCCGCCGCCGGAAGGCGGCTGCACCCAGCCGCCCACCGGCAGGATTTGCGCGTGTTGCCCGGCGCTGTGCCACAGGCAGAGTTCGTCGAAGAAAAAGGCGGTGCGCGGCGGCATGGCGGGCTCCGGTGAAGTGGCGGCGGTTTTGGTGTGCACGCGCTGGCTGCGCGAGGTCTTGGAGCAGGCTGGCAGCATCCAGCGGGCGCGGCAAGCGCCGGCCTCGGGCTTTGCCGATTTGGGATAGGCCCGGCGCAACACCGCCGGCTTCAGTGCTTGAGCCGGCGCAGCGCGTCCTGCAGCGCCTTGCGGTAGTCGGGCGTTTCCCGGGTCTGGGCGATGGCGTCCCACAGCTGGCGCGTCAGTTGAGGCCTGCTGTCGGCGAAAGCATGGGAAAAAATCAGGTAATAAGGTTTGGAGACCAGGTCCGGGCCGACTTTCTCTATCTGGTCCCGGTAGGCATGGTTGCCAGCCAGCAGGCTGTCGCCAGCCAGGGTCGGCAAGGCCACGCCGCTGAGACGGCGCGCCAGCAGCTTGTTCAGGTTCTGCTCGGGGTCGCGGGAGCTGTCGTCGACTTGCGCGCCCAGCGCCAGGAGCTGGGCAATCACCGAGAAGCCGGTTTGGGCGCCGATGGCGGCGTCGACATTGCTGAGGCGCTGGCCATCCCAGCCCAGTTTCGAACCTTTTAGCCGGTACAGGCTATAGCCGTCGGTATGCATGCGCAGCGCCGGGTCGGCGGCGTCGCCCTTCATCGGAAAGACGCCGATGACGAGCCGCTCCGGCTTGAAACTGATTTCGAACAGCCCGTCGAGCTGATTGTTCTGTACCTCGCTCAGGCAGCGGGTCCAGGCCATCTGTTGGATTTCCAGTTTGACCTTGGCGGTGCGGGCCGCGGCTTTGAGCATCAGCAGGCTCAGGCTGGGGCCATTCAGCCGCCGCCACGGCGGGGACTCCATGTCCTCGGTGCACAGGCGGACGCTGTCCGGCGACGGCGCGGCGGCGGCAAAGGCGCAAAACAGCGCAAGCAAGAGGCAAAGACGAAAACGCGGCATGGTGGCGGGGCTTGAGGGTGGCGGCTCTTCAAGTTTTTTGCGGCGCGGGGGAAAAAGCAAGCAAGGAAAGGACAGGAATGAACGCAAAAAAGCCGATTCGCGTAGAATCGGCTGGTTTCGCCGCCAGCTGCATGGTCTGGCGCAATCGTGATTCGCAGTTTTTTTGGTGGAGGTAAGCGGGANNTCCCAACTGAGCTATACCCCCGCACCGGCTGCGTTTCACAGTGCTGCGCAGTATATGGCAGGCTCCGATTCTTGTAAATAGCCGGCGCCATTTTTTTTGGATAATTTTCCGGAGCCGGCGCAGCCGGCGGCATAGGAGCCCGCCGGGGGCTCGGTTATAATCGTCAGTTCGCCAGCCATTCAACAGGAAGCAAGCCGATGTCGGTAGGGCATTACGAAAACTTTCCGGTGGGCTCCATTCTGCTGCCGCGCCGGATGCGCCGCGCGGTGCATGCGATCTACCGCTTCGCGCGCTATGCCGACGATGTGGCGGACGAGGGCGACAACACGCCGCAGCAGCGCCTGGCGGAGCTGGACTTCCTGGGCGCGGAACTGGCGCGCATAGGCGCCGGCCAGCCGCCGGAAATGCCGATGATGCGCGAGCTGGCGGCGGCGGTGGCCGAGCATGGCCTGGATTTGCAGCCGTTTCATGATCTGCTGTCGGCTTTCCGCCAGGACGTGGTCACCACCCGCTATCGCGATTTCGGCGAACTCGCCGATTATTGCCGCCGTTCGGCCAATCCGGTGGGGCGGCTGATGCTGGCCTTGTACAGCGAGGGCGATCGCCGCTCGCTGGCGATGTCGGACGGCATCTGCACGGCCTTGCAATTGATCAACTTTCTGCAGGATGTGGAGCTGGACTGGCGCAAGGGCCGGGTCTATCTGCCGCAGCAGGATTTGCAGCGCTTCGGCGTGAGCGAGGCGCAGATCGCCGCGCGCGACGCCGGCGGCTTGTGGCAGCCGATGATGCGCGCCCAGATCGAGCGCGCGCGCAAGATGTTGCAGGCCGGCGCGCCGCTGGGCAAAGTGCTGAAGGGCAGGATGGGGCTGGAACTGCGACTGATCATCCTGGGCGGCGAGCGCATCCTGAAGAAGCTGCACGACTCCGGCGGCGATGTGTTCCGCCGGCGCCCGGTGCTGAACTGGCGCGACTGGATCTATATGTCGTGGCGCGCGCTGCGCGCGAAATGAGCGCTGCGGCGCGATGATGAAGAATATTGACGGATGGCGGTCCGCCGGGACCGCCGCCGCTTGGACAGGAGTGGCGCGTGACGCCTGATCAGTATTGCGAAGACAAGGCCGCGGCCAGCGGTTCCAGCTTCTACTATAGCTTCCGCTTCCTGCCGGAGCCGCGACGCCGCGCGATTACCGCGCTGTACGCCTTCTGCCGCGAGGTGGACGACGTGGTGGACGAATGCCACGATCCCGGCGTGGCCCGCGCCAAGCTGGCCTGGTGGCGCGGCGAGGTGGCCAAGCTCTACCAGGGCGGGTCGGAACACCCGGTGATGCAGGCGCTGCAGCCGCATGTGCGGGCTTTTGGCCTGCCGCAGCGCGAGTTGGAGGAGATCATAGACGGCATGGAGATGGACCTGAGCATGGTGCGCTACCAGCGCTTCCAGGACTTGCTGCGCTATTGCCACCACGTTGCCGGCGTGGTGGGCCAGCTGGCGGCGCGCATCTTCGGCCACAGCGACGAGAAAACGCTGGAATACGCGCATGAGCTGGGCATCGCCTTCCAATTGACCAATATCATCCGCGACGTGGGCGAGGACGCGCGCCGCGACCGCATCTATCTGCCGATGGAGGAGCTGCAGCGCTTCAACTGCCCGGCGATGGACATCCTGCATTACGAAGAGAGCGCGGCGTTCAAGGCGCTGATGGAGTTCCAGATCGAGCGCGCGCAGCAATACTATCGCCAGGCCTGGGAGCTGCTGCCGGCGGCGGACCGCAAGGCGCAGCGCCCCGGCCTGCTGATGGCGGCGATCTACCGCGCGACGCTGGAGGAAATCAAGTTGGACGGGCCGGCCAAGGTACTTAATCAGCGCCTGTCGCTGACCCCCATCCGCAAGTTGTGGCTGGCATGGAAAACCTGGACCTTCGGCTACCGGCCGTGAGCCGCGCATGAGCGGGCCGCGCATCGCCGTGATCGGCGCCGGCTGGGCCGGCCTCGCCGCCGCGGTGGAACTGGCCGGACGGGCGCAGCTGACGGTGTTCGAGGC
>NZ_JAJOHW010000102.1 GCF_021129195.1 Chromobacterium aquaticum
TGCCCGCGCTGGCGTTGGCGGGCTGGTTGTGCTGGCGCAGCCTGGGCACGCTGGTGGGGCGGGAGGGGGGGGGCAGCATTCTGCTGGTGCTGCTGGGCTTCAAGGCGCTGGAGTGTGAGCGGCTGCGGGATTGGCGGGTGTTGATCGCGCTGGGTGTGTTTCTGGTCGCGATGCCGCTATTGTTCGATCAGTCGCCGGCGGCGGCGGTCTGGCTGGCCTTGAGCCTGCTGGCGCTGACCGGCGCGATGGCGGCGCTGGAAGGCGCGCCGTGGCGCGGTAGCCTGCGCTCGGCCGCGTCGGCGCTGGGTTTGGCCTTGCCCTTGATGCTGGTCTTGTTCGTGATCATGCCGCGGCTATCCGGCCCTTTGTGGAGCATGCCCAGCGCGCCGGGGCGGCAGGCGGTCAGCGGCCTGGGCGATAGCCTGGAACCCGGCAGCGTCAGCCGGCTGATCCTGAGTCAGGAGCCGGCATTCGCCGCGGTGTTCGAACAGGCGCCACCGCCGCGGGCGGAGATGTACTGGCGAGTAATGCTGCTGGACCGTTTCGACGGCAGCAGTTGGCGCGCCAGCGGCGAGCCTCCGGCGCGGGGCGGCGAGCGTTTGAGCGGCGGCGCCGTCGTCGCGTATGCGATTACGTTGGAGCCGGACAAGGGGCGTTTGCCGGCGCTGGATGTGCCGCAGCCGGACGATGAGGATGCGCGGCAGCGCTACGGCTTGCTATTGCGTGGTGACAGCAAGGAAAACAAGACCCTGCGCTTTCAGGCCGCCAGCCGTGTCGGCGGGGTTTATGCGTCGGCGCTGCCCGCCGGGGAACAGGCGTTCTACCAGCGCTTGCCGCCGGGCAATCCGCGCGCGCGCGCCTGGGCGCGCGAGCTGGCGGCCGGCGGATCGCGCGCATTCGTGCGTCAGGCGCTGCAAGCGTTCCGCAGCCAAGGTTTCCGTTATACCTTGAGTCCGCCCTTGCTGGATCAGCAAGACGGCATCGATCAATTCCTGTTTGCCAGCCGCCAGGGCTTTTGCGAGCACTATGCTTCGGCGCTGGCCTTCATGGCGCGCGCCGCGGGCCTGCCGGCGCGCATCGTCGTCGGCTATCAGGGTGGGGAATACAATCCGGTGGGGCGTTTCTGGCAGGTCAAATCGTCGGATGCGCACGCCTGGGTCGAAATCTGGCTGGCGGATAGCGGGCAATGGCTGCGCGTCGACCCCACCAGCGCGGTGGCGCCGCTGCGGCTGGCGGATGGCGCCGAGCAAAGCGTGCCAGCCTTGCGCGAGCAGGGGCTGGCCGGCCTGCCGCCGGCATGGCTGCGCAATTTGCGTCAGAACTGGCAGGCGGCCGGTTTTGCCTGGCAGCAATGGGTGGTGGGCTACGATGCGGCGCGTCAGCAAAACCTGTTCCAGCGTCTGGGGCTGGGCGAGAGCGTCAGCGTGGGCAGCGTGTTACGGGCCTTGCTGTATGGACTGGCGCTGGCCTGCCTGCCGCTGCTCTGGTGGTGGTGGCGCCGAGGTTTGAACGAAGAGCCGATGGCGCAGGGCTGGCGGCTGCTGCTGGCGCAGCTGCAGCGTCGGCGGGTCGCGGTCGGGCCTTGCGACGGCCCGCTGGAACTGCTGCGTAGCGCCAAGCCCCGGCTGGCGGAGGCGGAGTACCGGCAGTTGAAGGCCTTGGTGCAGGAATACGTTGCCTTGCGCTATCGCGCGCGGGACAGCGCGGAAGCCCGGCAGCGGGAATGGTTGCGTCGCAGTCGTCGTTTTCGGCTGGCGCGCAAATAACGAAGCCCCCGGTGTGCCGGGGGCTGTAGGGACTGACGCCGCCGCTCGCTACAACAGGAAGTCCTTGGAGATTCCCTTGCGGCGCAGGATGCGGCGCAGTTGCTCCAGTCCTTCGATCTGGATCTGGCGCACCCGCTCGCGGGTCAGGCTCAGCGCGGCGGCTAGCTCTTCCAGCGTGCAGATTTCATAGCCGTTCAGACCATAGCGGCGCTCGATCACCAGCTTCTGCTTTTCGTTCAACTGGCCCAGCCAGTCGTGGACGAAGTGTTCGAGCTGGCTGTTGTGCAGCTGGATTTCCGGCTCGTCATGCTGCTCGTCGGGGATGGATTCGCCAATCGACAGCATGGGGTCGATGTCCAGCGGCGCGTCCAGCGAGGCCATGCGCTCGTTCAGGTTCATCACCTTGCGCACATCGTCCACCGGCTTGCCAACCAGGTGAGCGATCTCGTCCAGCGTTGGCTCGCGGCCGATCTGGCTTTCCAGATGGCGCGACGCGCGCAGATAGACGTTGAGCTCCTTGATCACGTGCACCGGCAGGCGGATGGTGCGCGACTGGTTCATGATCGCGCGTTCTATGCTCTGGCGTATCCACCAGGTGGCATAGGTGGAGAAGCGGAAACCGCGCTCGGGGTCGAACTTTTCAAGCGCGTGCATCAGACCGATATTGCCTTCCTCGATCAGATCCAGCAGCGCCAGTCCGCGGTTGATATAGTGCTTGGCGATGTTCACCACCAGCCGCAGATTGTGTTCGATCATCTTCTGCCGCGCTTCGAACTCGCCGGCCACCACGCGGCGGGCCAGCGCCAGTTCTTCCTGCGGCGTCAGCAGGGCATTGTTGCCGATATCGTTGAGGTAGATTTGGGTGACGTCGGCAACTTCTTCGTATACCGGCTGCGCTTCGCCGACTTCCTCTGCCTCCACTTCGGCAACGGCTTCCTCATTGCTGTCCTCATCGAGAATTTCTTGCTCTTCGAGAATGTCGAGTTCGCTACTCATGTTCTACCCCCGTCTCTTTCTGATCCTGGACGGGGGCCCCGGCCGCCCGTCAGGACTTATGGTCAAGGTACTGCATCGGGTCCACCGGCTTGCCGAAGCGGCGGATCTCAAAGTGCAGTTTCACTTGGTCGGCGTCGGAATTGCCCATTTCGGCAATCTTCTGCCCTCGCTTGACAGACTGGCCCTCCTTTACGAGCAACTGACTGTTGTGGGCGTAGGCGGACAGGAAGGATTTGTTGTGCTTGATGATGATCAGCTTGCCATAGCCACGCAGGCCGGTGCCGCTGTACACCACTTTGCCATCCCCCGCCGCCAGCACCGGCTGACCGTTGCGGCCGCTGATGTCTATGCCCTTGCTGCTGTCGGAATAGCCCTTGATCATCTTGCCTTCGGTCGGCCACAGCCACGGCACCGCGTCCTCGTCGGCCTTCGCCGCGGGCTTGCTGGCCTCCGGCTTGGCGCTGGGCGTTGTTGCTGCCGGCGCTTCAGCCTTGGCCGGAGCGCTTGCCGCCGCCGTACTGGCGGAGTTGATCGGGGCTTGAGCGTTCTTGTTGTTGCCCGGTCCGCCCTCGCTCTGAGCGGACAGGGATTTTGCTGCTTCTGCGCTATACGGCAGTTTCAAGGCCTTGGGGTAGGTCTTGATCCCGCCTTGACGGTTGGTGGCGCTCTCTACCGGCGCGCTGGGCTGAGCCGGGGTTGTGGCCGGCTGGCTGGCGCCGGCGGCCGGCGCTGCCACGGCGGTATCGCTGCCGGGAGGCGTCAAACGCAATACCTGTCCTACTTTGATATTGTTGTCCGGCAGCTTGTTCCACTCGGCAACATCCTTGTATTTCAAGCCGTTATTCAAGGAGATGCGGAACAGGTTCTCCCCCGGCTGGACCACATGGGTCTTTTCTTTTGCTGTCACGCCTGCCGCCGTGGCGGAGCCTATCGGCGCGGCGGACACTCCTCCGTTATCCTGGTACGGCGTTGCTACCGCGGCACCGCCGCCCGTTGCCGCAGGTGTGGAAACCGGCGCGGGGGACGGCGCGCTATGCGTGGCGGCCGACGCACCGCTTTCCACTGGGGCCGCTTGTTGGGCGATGCTGGTGCATCCGCTCAGGGCGATGCCGATCGAAGCCGTGAATATATATGCATAGCTGCAATGCATTTTTAGCATACTTTTGTTTTTTATAGTCTGTTTAAGTGATTTGATAAATTGTCGGACAAAGAAACTGTTGTGTTTTTGCAGTTTTAACTGCGCCCGGCAAGCAAGGGTACGAATTTCACCGGGTCCAGCCGGCTTTTCTGCAGGCCTTGCGCGGTTTTCTCTATCAGCCACAAGTACTGTTCCTCTTCGCCTATCGGCATGATCATGCGGCCGCCGTCGCTGAGCTGTTCAACCAGGGCCTGGGGGATGTTGCGCGCGGCGGCAGTCATGATGATACCGTCGAAAGGGGCGGCTTCGGCCAGGCCGAAATGACCGTCGCCATGCACCAGGCGGGCATGCACTTGCTTGGCGGCGCGCAAATTGCGTCTGGCTTTGTCAAGAATGACACCCAAGCGTTCAATCGAATAGACCTCAGCGCCGGTTTTCAGCAGCACCGCGGTTTGATAACCGCAGCCAGTGCCGATTTCCAGCACCTTGCCCGGCGCCTTGCCGTTCAGCAGAATTTCCGTCATCCGCGCCACGGTGAAGGGCTGGGAGATGGTCTGTCCATGGCCTATCGGCAGCGAGACGTCGTCATAGGCCCGCGTGGCCAGCGCTTGGTCGACAAACAGGTGACGCGGCACTTCCGACATCGCGCTCAGCACGCGTTCGTCGGCCACGCCGTTTTGGCGCAGCCGTTCGACCATGCGGCGGCGGGTGCGGTCGGAAAGCATGCCGTAGGCCGGTTGGCCCGGCGTCAGCTGTGGTGTAGCCATGTCTTGATTCCGTCCAGTTGGCCATAGGCGGTTAGATCCAGCATCAGCGGCGTCACCGAAATATCGTTGTTGGCCAGCGCGCCGAAGTCCGTGCCCGCGCCGGCATCCTGTACATTGCCGACCGGTCCCACCCAGTATATCGTCTCGCCGCGTGGATTCTGAGATTTGATCACCGGCTGCGCGCAGTGGCGGCGGCCAAGGCGGGTCACCGTCAGTTGGCCCAGCGCTTCCGGCGCGATGTCGGGCACGTTGACGTTGAGCAGCACCGGCTCGCGAAACGGCGTCCGTTTGCAGCGTTCCACCAATTGATCCACCACCACGGCGGCGCTGGCGAAGTGCTGACCGCTATAGCCGGCCAGCGAAACCGCGACCGAGGGGATGCCCAGCATGAAACCTTCGGTCGCGGCGGCCACGGTGCCGGAGTAGAGCGTGTCGTCGCCGAGGTTGGGGCCGTGGTTGATGCCGCTGAACACCATGTCCGGCTTGAAGTCGAGCAGGCCGGTGACGGCGAGGTGCACGCAGTCGGTGGGCGTGCCGTTGACGTAATGGAAGCCGCTGGCGGCGGTGCGCACGGTCAGCGGACGATCCAGCGTCAAGGAGTTGCTGGCTCCGCTGCGGTCCCGTTCCGGCGCGACGACGACGACATCGCCGTGCCGGGACAGGGTCTGCGCCAACATGGCCAGTCCGGGGGCGAAATATCCGTCGTCATTGCTGATGAGAAACTTCATGCTGTCTTTCTTGTATAGGGGGCCGGCATACAGGGTGGGCTGATTGTAGCGCCGCATCGATGACGCGGAAAAGTCCGGCGTCGGCGGCTGACAAACAAAACCCGCCGGTGGGCGGGTTTGGCGGTGGCTCAGGCGTAGTAACGCTGGCTGAATTCCAGCATGCGCTCGATCGGCAGCCGCGCCGCGTCCATCTGCTGCGGGCTCAGATAATCTATGCGCAGGCCCTCGCCTTGCTGGGCGCGCTTGACCGCCGCCACGCTGTTCATCTTCATATAAGGACAGGAGTTGCATTGGCAGCCGGCGTAGATCGGAGCCTGGCGCAAGTCCAGGTCCGGGCGCGCCAGGCCCATATTGTAAAGAATGCCGTCCTCGGTGGCGACGAAGATCACCGCGTCGGG
This sequence comes from Chromobacterium aquaticum, assembly GCF_021129195.1. Lineage (GTDB taxonomy): Bacteria > Pseudomonadota > Gammaproteobacteria > Burkholderiales > Chromobacteriaceae > Chromobacterium > Chromobacterium aquaticum. The sequence goes on from NZ_JAJOHW010000102.1 coordinate 5,794, forward strand.
GCTGCCGTCAAACTGTTTGACCCAGTTGAGCATGCCGGAGGTAGAGCCGACGTAGTCGGCTTTCTTCAGCACCGGCAGCGGGCTTTCCGGGTGGGCAATCAGGTATTTCTCGGCGCCGGCGGCGGCAAAGGCTTCGTCCAGCGCCGCTTCATTGAATTTGTCGTGCACTTCGCACACGGCCGACCACAGCGGCATGTCGTAGCCGTATTGGTAGTTGAGGTAGCCGCCCATATTGCGGTCCGGCGAGAAGATCACTTTTTTGCCTTCGGCGTACAGGTGGGCAATGATGTCGTCGACGTTGCGGCTGGTGACGATCCAGTCGGACAGCGCTTTATGCTCGGCGCTGGAGTTGATATAGGAAACGTGTACGTGATCGGGGTGTTGTTTGCGCCATTTGGCCAGCGCGGCCACGTCGGTCTGGGTCACCAGCGAACAGGTGGAGCCGGCGTCGGGCAGGATCACTTCTGCCTGGGGGTTGAGTATCTTCGCGGTTTCGGCCATGAAGCGAACGCCGGCGAACACGATGATGTCGGCATTGGCTTCCTTGGCGTACAAAGAAAGCTCCAGGCTGTCGCCAACCTTGTCGGCCATCTGCTGGATTTCGGGTTGGGTATAGTAATGGGCAAGCGTGACGACGCGTTTCGTCATGATGGATCGACTCCCGCCGCCATTCCCTTCCTTCTTTTCCGAGAGGAGCGCATGGCGACTTTGTGCGGTGCAGTAAAGAGCTATTGCTAAACAATAAAGGTTAACAATATTGTAGTGTCCGCGCCAGTCCATTCGCGCAGGCATCGCCTGACGGCGCGAAGAACGTGTTTACGATCTCGCGAGCTAAGGCGAGACAAGGCGAAAACGAGTGAAAAAGCGGAATGTATAGGTGGTACATGAGCATTTTGAGCTCGGTTTCAACGCCGTATCGCCGACGCGCAGCAGATCGTAAACAGGTTCTAAGGGATAAACTCGGGCTTGCCTGAGGTCAAGATGGGCTTGAGATCCCGCCGGCATGATGGGGCTTTGGCCGGGACAGGGAGGACGGGCTTTGCGCGCGCAGCGCCGGCCTTGCGCCGGTTATCACTATTTCCAAGGATGAGCATCTAATGAGGCCGCATTACCTGACTCCGTTGTTTTCGCCGCGCAGCGTTGCCGTGGTCGGCGCCAGCGACACGCCGGGCTCAATAGGGCAGGCGGTGTTCGCCAATCTGCTGGCGGGCAACTTCCAGGGCAAGCTGTTCCCGGTCAACCTCAATCACAAGGTGGTGGCCGGGATTCCCGCCGTGGCCTCGGTGCGCCAGATCAATGAGCCGGTGGATATCGCGGTGGTGGTGACGGCGACCCGGACTCTGCCGGCCATCATGAAGGATTGCGGCAAGAAGGGCATCAAGGCGGTGCTGCTGGCCAAGGAGTTCGCCGACAGCGAGCAGCTGGAGCGCGAGATCATCAACGAGACGCTGTCGATCAGCCGCCATTTCGGCATCCGCATCCTGGGGCCCAATGTGCTGGGCCTGATGCGGCCGGTGGCGGGCTTCAACGCCAGCAATTACACCAGCAAGGTCAGGCCGGGCAATCTGGCGCTGGTGTCGCAGTCATCCGCCTTGTGCACGGCGATGCTGGATTGGGCGGACAGCAAGGGCATAGGCTTTTCCAGCGTGATTTCGGTGGGCAATGCGCTGGATGTCGGTTTCGGCGAAATTCTGGATTACCTGGTGGCGGACAATTTCACCCAGGGCATCTTGTTGCATGTCCACCACATTCACGACGCGCGCCGCTTTATGTCGGCCTTGCGCGCGGCGGCGCGCACCAAGCCGGTGGTGGTGATCAAGTCCGGCCGCTACGAAGACGCGGTCACCGGGGTTACGCACTCCAGCAATCTGGTGGAAAGCGGCGATGTGTTCGACGCCGCGCTAGCGCGCGCCGGCGTACTGCGCGTGGACACCATCGCCCAATTGTTCACCGCGGCCAAGGTGCTGGCCGCCAATTACCGGGTGGGCGGCAAGCGCTTGGCCATCGTCACCAACGGCATCGGCCCAGGCGTGCTGGCCGCCGACAGCGCCTATTCCAATAGGGTCGAGCTGGCCAAGCTGTCCGATGACACGCTGGAGTTGCTCAATGGGGTGCTGCCGCGCAATTGGTCACGCGGCAATCCGCTGGACATCATAGGCGACGCCAGTCCGGCGCGTTTCCGCACCGCGGTGAAAGCCTGTCTGGACGACCCCAATGTGGATGGCGTGATGGTGATCTTCACGCCGCAGGCTGGCACTGATCATCTGACCACGGCGCAATTGATGATCGGCTTGCAGCGCGAGAGCAGCAAGCCGCTGTTCTTGTCCTGGCTGGGCGATGCCAAGGTGTCGGAGAGCCGCGAGCTGTTCTCCAAGGCCAAGTGCGCGCATTTCCGCGCGCCGGAATACGGCATTGAGGTGTTCCGCAATCTGGCGGCCTATCAACGCAACCAGCAATTGCTGCTGCAGACGCCGGGGCCGCTGGAGGGCAAGCGCGCCGATCCCGACGTGGCCAAGGCACGCAAGGTCATCGCCGCGGCGGCGAAGGACGGCCGCGAGATTCTGTCCGAGCGCGAATCCAAGGAGGTGTTGGCCGCTTTTCATATCCCGGTCAATCCGACCAAGCTGGCGCGCTCCGCGCACGAGGCGGTGAAGCTGGCCGACAAGATCGGCTATCCGGTGGTGCTGAAAATAGATTCGCCGGACATCATTTATAAGTCCGATGTTGGCGGCGTGGAACTGAACATCAGCAATGAGGCGACATTGCGCGAGGCCTTCGACGGCATCATCCGCCGCACTCGACAGGCGCGGCCGGAGGCGCGCATCGACGGGGTGTCGGTGCAGCCGATGCGCAAGCGCCGCTTCGCGCGCGAAGTGATGGTGGGCGTCACCCACGACGAGGCCTTTGGCCCGGTGATCACTTTCGGCGCCGGCGGCATCGCGGTGGAAGTGATGCACGACCGCGCGCTGTCCCTGCCGCCGCTCAACGACTATCTGGTGGCCAGCATGATCCGCCATACCCGCATCGGCCAATTGCTGGGCGCGTTCAAGAACCTGCCGGCGGTGGATCAGGACGAGCTGGCGGATGTGCTGCTGCATGTGTCGGAGATGGTGTGCGAGCTGCCGGAGTTGCGCGAAATGGACATCAATCCGCTGATCGCCGACGAGCAGGGCGTGATCGCGCTGGACGCCCGCATCATCGTGTGTCCGCCGCGGCCGGACTTGAAGCGCTACGGCCATATGGCGATCATGCCTTACCCCAGTCACATGGTGGTGTGCGCCAAATTGAATGACGGCACCAATGTGATGGTGCGTCCGGTGCGTCCGGAAGATGCGGATATGCAACAGGAGTTCGTGCGCAATCTGTCTGAAGAAAGCCGCTACAACCGCTACTTGTCCAGCATCAAGCAATTGTCGCAAAGCATGTTGGTGCGCTTCACTCAGCTGGACTACGACCGCGAGATGGCGCTGGCAATGACGCGCGAGCACAAGGACGGCGAGGAGATGCTGGCGGTGGCGCGCTTCATCACCGATCCGGACAACGAGGGCTGCGAGTTCGCGCTGGAGGTGGCGGACCGCTGGCAGGGCAAGGGCATAGGCTATCTATTGATGAGCGCCTTGTTCGACGCGGCGCGGGAGCAGGGCTTGAAAGTGATGCGTGGCGAGGTGCTGGCCGGCAATAAAGGCATGCTGAAATTGATGCATAAACTGGGATTTTCAGTGGAGCCGCACCCGGAAGACCGGGCTCTGACCATGGTGTCCAAGAGCCTGTAACGGTGGGCTTGACAGCCGTCTTGCATTAAGCGCTTGCAAGATAAGGGAAAACTGACCTAAAATCGTGGGCTTTTCTACATACCGTTTTTATTCAAGGACAATCGACAATGGTAGTGATTCGTCTGGCACGTGGCGGCGCCAAGAACCGTCCGTTCTACAACATCGTGGTGACCGATTCCCGTAACCGTCGTGACGGTCGCTTCATCGAGCGCGTTGGCTTCTACAACCCGGTTGCCAATGAGAAGCAAGAGCGCGTCCGTTTCACCATGGACCGCCTGAACCACTGGGTAGGTGTTGGCGCTCAAGTTTCCGACGCTGTTGCCAAGCTGCTGAAAGAGCAGAAGGCCGCTGCCTAAGCGTTCGTTGATTTCATATCGGACGGACTAGGCGCATGCGCAAGGAAGATCTCGTATTAATGGGGTTTGTGCGTGGCGCCTTTGGTGTCAAGGGCTGGATCAAGATCCAGGCCGACACCGAATACGCTGACGGTTTGTTCGACTACCCGGTCTGGTGGCTGGGTCAGGAGAACGACTGGAAGCCGTACACATTTGAAAATGGCGCTCTCCAGCCCAAGGCGCTGGTCGCCAAGCTGGAAGGCGTGGAAGACCGTGATGGCGCGGAAGCGTTGCGCGGCAAGCAAATTGCCATTCCGCGCGCTGAATTGCCCGCCGCCGAAGAGGGCGAATACTACTGGGCCGATCTGATCGGTCTGGAAGTCGTCAATCTGCAAGGCGAAACGCTGGGCAAGGTGAGCGAGCTGATGGAAACCGGCGCGCACGATGTGCTGGTGGTGCAGGGCGCGGACGCGCAGCGCATGATTCCGTTTGTGGATCAGTATGTGCTGGAAGTCCAGCTTGCCGCTGGCAAGATCCAGGTGGACTGGGGTCTGGACTACTGATGCAGATCGACGCGGTAACGCTGTTTCCGGAGATGTTCGATTCCATCGCCCGCTTTGGCGTCAGCCAGCGGGCGCTTGACTTGGGCATCTGGGGGTTTCAGGCCTGGAATCCTCGCGATTTCACGCATGACAACTACCGCCGGGTAGACGACCGTCCTTACGGCGGCGGCCCCGGCATGGTGATGCAGATCGAGCCTCTGGCGCAGTCCATCGCGGCGGCCAGGGCCAGGCAGGCGCAAGCCGGCGCCGAGCGCAGCCATGTGATTTATCTTTCGCCGCAAGGCCGCCCTTTGACGCACGCGAAAGCGGAGCAACTGTCGCAGCAGCCGGGCCTGATCCTGCTGTGTGGCCGTTACGAAGGCGTGGATGAAAGATTGATCCAGCGCGAGGTCGACGAGGAGATTTCCATCGGCGACTACGTGTTGTCCGGCGGCGAGCTGCCGGCGATGGTGCTGATGGACGCGGTGGTGCGTTTGCTGCCGGGCGTGCTGAACGATGTTCAGTCGGCTTACGAAGATTCATTTGTGGACGGGCTTCTTGATTGTCCGCACTATACCCGACCCGAAGACTATCAGGGCATGCGGGTGCCGGATGTGCTGTTGTCCGGTAATCATGCGCTGATCGCTAAATGGCGGCTGAAACAGGCTCTGGGCAGGACGATGCAACGTCGCCCGGATTTGCTGCAAGGCCGCGTTTTGACAAAACAGGAATCTCGGCTGCTGGCGGAGTACCAGCAGGAACAAGATCTCCAGAAAAACCAGGAGTAATCTCATGGATCTGATCCAGAAACTCGAGCAAGAAGAAATCGCCCGCCTGGGCAAAACCCTGCCGGAATTCGCTCCGGGCGACACCGTTGTGGTGCAGGTAAAGGTTAAGGAAGGCAACCGCGAACGTCTGCAGGCTTACGAAGGCGTGGTTATCGCCAAGAAGAACGCAGGCCTGAACAGCGCTTTCACCGTGCGCAAGATGTCCGCTGGTGAAGGTGTTGAGCGTACTTTCCAGACCTACTCCCCGCTGGTGGCTTCCGTTGAAGTGAAGCGCCGCGGTGACGTGCGTCGCGCCAAGCTGTACTACCTGCGCGGCCGTACCGGCAAATCCGCACGCATCAAGGAAAAGCTGCCGGCTCGCAAGCAAGGCTAAGCCTGGCCGAGTCAGGCCTGGACCTGATGACAGTTCAAAGCGCAAGGCGATGCCTTGCGCTTTTTTCTTGGCGGTTCAAAGTTGGCTGAGCGTCCCACACACCTTGAGCGATAAGCGCTGGTTCACGCAGCGGGCGATACAAACGCCTTGCGTCGTACTGCTTCACTAGACTGTGAGTGGATTCTTGGCATGATGGCGGAGGCGGCATGGATTATTCTGCGGTGATCGACGCGCCGTTCGGGCAATTGGGCATGGTATGCCGGGACGGCTTTTTGCTGCGGCTGGAGTTTCTGGCCCAGCGCCAGCCGCTGTTGCCGCCGGCTCCGGGCAGCCTGGAGCGGGAGCTCGTCCAGCAACTGGACGCCTATTACGCGGACCCTCGCTTCCATTTCAGCGTGCCGTACCGTTTGTCGGGCAGCGAGCACCAGTTGCAGGTATGGCACGCCATCGCGCAGATACCCAGCGGCCAAACCTTGCGTTATCAGGATATCGCCACGGCGTTGGCGTCGTCGGCGCGGGCGGTGGGCAATGCCTGCGGCCGCAACCCGGTGCCCATCATCGTGCCCTGTCACCGCGTGGTGGCGCGTAATAGTTTGGGTGGGTTCAATCGTTCCCTGGGGCGGGAGACGGTGGACATCAAGCAGTGGTTGCTGGCGCATGAGTTCGAGTTCGGCTGAAGCTTGGGGGCTCAGGAAAAAGCGCAAGACATCGTCTTGCGCTTTTTTTGCGAGTCATCGGCGGAATTCCGAGCCGGCATCAGGCTGCAATGTGCTCCGGCCGCATATCGCGCCAGCTGGTCTCGATATAGCGGGTGCAATCCTGGCGCGGCGCGGGGCCATGCGCGACGCTCCAGCCGGCGGGGACGGCGATCGCGCCTGGCCAGAGCGAGTGACTGCCCTGCTGGTTGCGCAATACCATGAATTCGCCGTCCGGCAAATCAAACAAGTTCGACATCATTGGGCTCCTGGTTCTGGGGTGGATGAGGATTGGCGGCTTCCTGAGCCTGGCGCAGCGCTGCGGCCAGCACCGGGCCGATGTGAGTCAGCGCTTCCGGGCGCATGATTTTTTCATGCAGGCAGGCGATGGCATGGACGACGATGTCGCCGCCGATATGGGCCTGCCACGCTTCCGGCGTCTGGAACTCATCGCGCAGTGGGTCCTCGCTAGCGCGGAAGAACAGCAGATCACCGTCAAAGCACTGGAAGTCGTGGGCGTTCATCAAGACCGGCGCGGCCTTGAATTCGCGCAGGATGGCGTCGAACAGGCCGGCGTCCAGACCTGACATGCCCAGATGTTCGCGCACGCGCGCCACGTAGTCTTCGCCCGGCGCCACCGCGCCGTCCGACAGCGCGCTCATCAGCCGCTGCTGGATGATCTGGTTTTCCGGCTGGAACAGGCGCGAGGGCTGGGGGTAATTGTCCAGCATGGACAGCAGCGCCACCCGTTCGCCTTGCTGCTGCAGCAAGATGGCCATCGCATGGGCGATATGGCCACCGAAGGACCAGCCGAGCAGATGATAGGGACCCTGGGGCTGGACCGCGCGAATCTGGCGCAGGTAGTCGGCCGCCATTTCGTCCACCGACTCTGGACGGGTTTCCATCTGCGACAGGCTGCGCGCCTGCAGCGCGTATAGCGGTTGATCGCCGGGAAGGTGGCGGATCAGGCCGGCATAGGGCCAGCCCAGGCCGCCGGCGGGGTGGATGCAGAACAGCGGCGCGCGCTCGCCTTTGGGTTGCAGCGGCAGCAGGATGGCGAAGGAATTTTCCGGCTGTGCCTGGCTGATGCGTTGCGCCAGAGCGGCGACGCTGGGCGCTTCGAACAGGCTGCGGATGCCGAGCTCAAGCTGGAAAATAGAACGGATCCGGCTGATCAGCCGGGTGGCGAGCAGGGAGTGGCCGCCCAGCTCGAAGAAGCTGTCGTCTATGCCTACGGCGTTCAAGCCGAGGATTTCGGCGTAAAGCCCGCACAGGATTTCCTCCGGCGGCGTGCGCGGCGCCCGATAATCGCGGCCGCTTTCTTGCGCAGGCTCGGGCAGCGCCTGGCGGTTGAGCTTGCCATTGGGGCTGAGCGGCATGCTGTCCAGCAGGGTGATCGACGAGGGCACCATATAATCCGGCAGTATTTGCGCCAGGTATTGGCGCAACTGAGCGGGTTCCGCCCGCGCGTCGGCCTGGGCCACGACATAGGCGGCCAGGGCCTGATAGCCGCTTGGCTGCGGGTGCAGGATGACGGCGGCACTGGCCACTGTCGGGTGCTGCGCCAGCGCGGCTTCGATTTCGCCCAGCTCCACGCGGAAGCCGCGCACTTTCACTTGCTGGTCTACTCGGCCCAGGTGTTCCAGCCGGCCGTCGTCGGTCCAGCGCGCCAGGTCGCCGGTGCGGTACATGCGCTCGCCCGGCTCGAAGGGGTTGGCGATGAAGCGCTCGGCGGTCAGCGCCGGACGGTTCAGATAGCCGCGCGCCAGGCTGACGCCGGCGATATACAGCTCGCCGGCAACGCCGACCGGCAGCGGTTGCAGCTTGGCATCCAGCACATAGGCCTGCACATTGGGCAGCGGCGTGCCTATCGGGGCGCTGCCGTCGCCGTCCAGCTGGCTCAGCGTGGCGCAAACCGTCGCTTCGGTGGGGCCATAGCCGTTGAACATTTTGCGCTGCAGGCCGAACAGGCCGGCCAGCGCCGGTGGGCAAGCCTCGCCGGCCACGATCAAGCGCAGCTGTTGTGGCAGCGCTTCCACCGACAGATTGGCCAAGGCGCTGGGGGACAGGGTCAGGTGGCTGATCTCCTGTTGGCGCAGCAGACGTTCCAGCGCCGGTCCCGGCAATTGCTCCTCGTGATCGGCCATGACCAGGGTGGCGCCGGACAGCAGCGCCATGGCGATTTCCCAGAACGAAGCGTCGAAGCTGATGGAGCTGAATTGCAGCACTCGGCTGCCGGGGCCCACTTCCAGTGTGGTGCTCTGAAAAGCGGCCAGGTTGGCGATGCCGGCATGGGACACCAGTACGCCCTTGGGCTGACCGGTGGAGCCTGAGGTGTAGATCACATAGGCGATATTGGCCGGGCCCAAGGCGTCGCGGCGTGCGCCGTCGTCGGGGTCGGCGGCGCTGCGCAACTGGAGCGCGGCCTGGAATTCCGGCTGATCCAGGTTCTGCTGCGCAAGGCCGGCCGGCCGCTCGCCGCTCCAGTCGCCATCGCTCAACAACAGACGCGGCTGCGCGTCTTCCAGCATCAGCCGCAGACGCTCGGGCGGGTAGCGCGGGTCCAGCGGCAGGTAGGCGGCGCCAGCCTTGGCGATGGCGAGCAGCACGACGACTTGTCGCAGCGAGCGCGGCAGGCAGAAGGCGACGATGTCTTCGGGGCCGACGCCATCGGCGATCAGTTGATGGGCCAGCCGGTTGGCCTGCGCATTCAGCTCCGCGTAGTTGATGCTGAGCTCGCCATGCTGGACCGCGATGCTGTGCGCGGCGTGGACGGCTTGACGTTCGAACAAGGCGGGCAGGGTGCCTGCGGCGACAGCGAGTTCGGGACCGCGCGAGGTCGCCAGCAAGGCCTCGCGTTCCGCGTCGGAGAGCAGTTCGATATCGCCCAGCATTTGCGTTGGATTATCTCCCAGCGCTCGCATCAGTTGCAGCAGGCGCTGCATATGACGCTCCAGCGCTGGCGCGTCGTAATGGGCGGCGTTGGCGTTGAAGCCTATCTCCAGCGCCTTGTCGTCGCTGCGGTCGAAAATGTCGAAACCCAGGTCGACCGCCGGGCCGTTGGCGAGGTTGTGCGGCGTGGTGCCGTGGCCGGCGAAGCGCAGGTCGTGATCGTAGGGCACCACATTGATGGTGGTGGTGAACAGGTGGCCGCGTCCGGTCTGGCCTTGCTGGTCGCGCAGCATGTCTTCATAGCGGTATTGTTGGCGGCGCAGGCTTTGGCGGACCTGGCGGCTGACCTGACGCGCGACTTCGCCGATGGTCATGTCCGGCCGCACTTGCAGCCGCATCGGCAACGCATTGGCCAGCATGCCGGGAATCGCGCGTTGCTCGCGCTGGCTGCGCGCGGCGACCGGGATGCCTATGCTCAGCTCCTGTTGACCGCTGATGCGCTGCAAATAGGCGGCGATGATGGAAATCAGCAACTGGGGCAGTGGAATGGCCAAGGTCTTGGCGCTGTCGCGCAGGCGCTGGACAATGGGGCCGCTCAGCCGCAGGCGATGGCGCCTCAGGCCGCGCATAGGCTCCTGACGTGGGCTGAGGCTGGCCGGTGGCGGCAGCGTCGCGCAATACTCCAGCCAGAAGGCGCGGTCTTCCTGAAAAGCACTGGACGCGCGGTAGTCGGCGTCAATTTGCGCCAGGCGGCCAAAGTCGCCGAAGGGGCTGGCGGCGGGCTCGCAGCCTTCGCTCATTGCGGTATAGAGATGGGCGACGCGCTGCACCAACAAGCCATTGCCCCAGCCGTCCATCGCGATATGGGGCAGGCATTGGTACCAGAAATAATGTTGTTCCGAGATTTTGAGCAGCGCGTAGCGAAACAGCGGGCCGGCTTCCTGCTCGAAAGGCTGATTGCAGTCCTGCTGCATCCATTGTTCGGCGGCCACGCTTGGGTTCTCGGCCTGGCTGAAGTCCAGGCATGGCAGCCGCCAGGATTGCCATTCGATTGGCTGCTGGCTGACGCCGAGCGCGTCAGCTTTGAACGCGACGCCTAAAGCGAGTGTTTCCGTCAGCATCTGGCGCAATGCGGCTTCGAAGATGGTGGCGTCCACCGGGCCATGGATTTCGATATAGTCGGACAGATTGTAGGCTGAACTGTCGCCCAGCAGGGTCTGGGCCAGCCAGACCTCCGCCTGGGACGAAGTCAGCGGATGGCGCAATGCTGGTGTGTTGCTCATGGGTCACTCCTAGCGAATGTAATATAGCGAGTCCAAGTGCGTTGCCGCGCATCGACCCTGGCTGGCGCCGCGTGTCTTGGGCGCTGGCGTCGGAAAATCGAGCGCAATAGGACCCCTGCCGGTAGGGCGGGGGGCCACTGCTGCCGGGTCGTTTCTGTAGGTGGGTGAGCTAATGCTGTATTTACTTCTTAGAACCTGTTCAAAGTCTGCTGCGCTTCGGCGATACGGCGTTAAAAACAAGCTCAAAATGCTCATGTACCACTTGTACATTCCGCTTTCTCGCTCGTTTTCGCCTTGTCTCGCTCTTGCTCGCAAGCTGGCGAACAGGTTCCTGGAAGCGCTTCACGATCAGCCGCTAGGCCGCGAAGGGCTTCTTTGTTGATTTAATTTTGGCGGGATAATATGACAAATGATGTTTTAAGTGTATCTGTTTATTCAATATGATTTTTGCGGTGCAATAAGTTCGCGTTGAAGTGCGCCGGATTGGGAGAAGTAAATGCTTGTTTTTCAAGTCGGCGTAGAAATGGATTGCAAATTGGCGTGGACGGCGTTAAGAGTTGCATGCTGCCGCAACTGGCATTAATGACGTGGGTATTATCTGGTGATGATGGAGAGAGAAGCGATAAGCGAGGAGAGGATGGCGGCGAGGGATGCCATAGACGGATTCCTGGATCAGCTATGGCTTAGTGACGGCTTGTCCAAGAACACCTTGTCCGCCTATCGGCGCGACCTCGACAAGCTGGCTGCTCGGCTGGAGGCTGGCGGCGCGCGCATGGTAGAGGCCAATCTGGAGCAACTGGAGCAGGCCTTGTTGCTGGGCGTGGATAGCGAAAAGCCGGCCACTCGGGCGCGTATGGTGTCGGCGATGAAGCGTTTTTACCAGTACCTGGCGCAAGCCAGGCTGCGCGACGATGATCCCTGCGCCCGCTTGCGTGCGCCCAAGCTGGGGCTGCGCTTGCCCAAGTCGCTGTCCGAGCGGCATGTGGAGGCGCTGTTGGCCGCGCCGGATGTGGGTACGCCGCTGGGGCTGCGCGACCGGGCGATGCTTGAGGTGTTGTACGCCAGCGGTCTGCGGGTGTCGGAATTGGTGGGGCTGACACTGCAACAGCTCAATCTGCTGGATGGCCTGGTCAAGACCATGGGCAAGGGCAATAAGGAGAGGTTGGTGCCGCTGGGTGAATTGGCTCAGGAATGGCTGCAGCGCTATCTGGCGGAGGCCAGGCCGCTGTTGCTGGCGGGAGCGGTGTGCGACATGGTGTTCGTGACCCAGCGCAAGGCTGGCATGACGCGGCAGATGGCCTGGTATCTGATCTCGCAATACGCCAAGCGTCAGGGTTTGCCTGCGGTGAGCCCTCACGTGTTGCGCCATGCCTTCGCCACCCATCTGGTCAACCACGGAGCCGATTTACGTGTGGTGCAATTGCTGCTCGGGCATTCGGATATTTCCACGACCCAGATTTATACCCACGTCGCGCGCGAGCGGCTGAAGCAGCTGCACGCCAAACACCATCCGCGTGGCTGAGAAGCTGCTCAAAGTCTGTTGCGCTTCGTGAAGCGTTGAACGGTGAGTACGAACTCAAAATGCTCATGTGTCACGAGTACATTCCACTTTTTCGCTCTTTTTCGCCTTGTCTTGTCCTAGCTCGCGAGATCGTAAACAGGCTCTGAGAACGAGAAAGAAAAACGCCCGCTTGCGCGGGCGTCATGGATGACAAGACGAGTGTCAGGCCGGTTCGGGCGCCAGCGCCTGATGATCGAACTGTAGTTCCACCTTGTCGTCGATCACGGTGATGGTGACATCGCCGCCGGTGACCAGGCGGCCGAACAGCAACTCGTCCGCCAGCGCCTTGCGCAAGGTGTCCTGAATCAGGCGCGCCATCGGCCGGGCGCCCATCAGCGGGTCGAAGCCGTTCTTCGCCAAGTAGCGGCGCAGCTCGTCGGTGAAGTGGATGTCCACCCGCTTCTCCGCCAGTTGCTGCTCCAGCTGCATCAGGAACTTGTCCACCACCTGCAGGATGATCTGCTCGTCCAGCATCTTGAACGGGATGATGGCATCCAGGCGGTTGCGGAATTCCGGGCTGAACAGTTTCTTGATGTCGCCCATCTCGTCGCCGGTCACCTTGGTCTGGGTGAAGCCCAGCGTCGGTTTGGACAGCGACTCGGCGCCCGCGTTGGTGGTCATGATGATCACCACATTGCGGAAGTCCGCTTTGCGGCCGTTGTTGTCGGTCAGCGTGCCGTGGTCCATCACCTGCAACAGCACGTTGTAGATGTCCGGATGGGCTTTCTCGATCTCATCCAGCAACACCACCGCGTACGGATGCTTGTTGACCGCCTCGGTCAGCTGGCCGCCCTGTTCGAAGCCCACATAGCCCGGAGGCGCGCCGATCAGTCGCGACACCGCGTGCCGTTCCATGTACTCGGACATGTCGAAGCGGATCAACTCCACGCCCAGGATGTAGGCCAACTGGCGCGCCACTTCGGTCTTGCCGACGCCGGTGGGGCCGGAGAACAGGAAGGAACCGATCGGCTTTTGCGGATTGCCCAGGCCGGAACGTGTCATCTTGATGGCGCTGGCCAGCCCTTCGATGGCTTTTTCCTGACCGAACACCACGTTTTTCAGATCGCGCTCCAGGTTCTTCAGCACGTTCTTGTCGTCGGAGGACACGGTCTTGGGCGGAATCCGCGCGATCTTGGCGACGATGTCCTCGATCTCGGTCTTGTTGATCACCTTTTTCTGCTTGGACTTGGGCAGAATCTTCTGCGCCGCGCCGGCTTCGTCAATCACGTCGATGGCCTTGTCCGGCAGGTGGCGGTCGTTGATGAAGCGCGCGGATAGTTCGGCCGCGGTGGACAGCGCCGACTGCGTGTACTTGACGCCGTGGTGGGCCTCGAAGCGCGATTTCAGCCCCTTGAGGATCTCCACGGTCTGTTCCACCGTTGGCTCGTTGACGTCTATCTTCTGGAAGCGGCGCGATAGCGCGTTGTCCTTCTCGAAGATGCTGCGGTATTCGTTGTAGGTGGTCGCCCCGATACAGCGCAGGCTGCCGTTGGACAGCGCCGGCTTCAGCAGATTGGACGCGTCCAGCGTGCCGCCGGAGGCCGCGCCGGCGCCGATCAGGGTGTGGATTTCGTCGATGAACAGGATGGCGTTGCTGTCCTCGGTCAGTTGCTTGATCACCGCTTTCAGCCGCTGTTCGAAATCGCCGCGATACTTGGTGCCGGCCAGCAGCGCGCCCATGTCCAGCGCGTAGACGGTGGACTTGGCCAGGATTTCCGGCACTTCGCCGTTGACGATGCGGCGCGCCAGTCCTTCGGCGATGGCGGTCTTGCCCACGCCGGCCTCGCCGACCAGCAGCGGGTTGTTCTTGCGGCGGCGGCAGAGAATCTGCACCGTGCGCTCCAGTTCGGGCTCGCGGCCGATCAGCGGGTCTATCCTGCCGTCGCGCGCCTGTTGGTTGAGGTTCTGGGTGTAGTTCTCCAGCGCCCCGCCCGGACCGGTGGCCTGCTCTTCGCTCTCCGCCTCGTTATTGCTGTCGCGGGGTTCCTGCGGCGGCTGCTGCGAGCGCTGCTTGGTGATCCCGTGGGAGATGAAGTTGACCACATCCAGCCGCGAAATGCCTTGCTGATGCAGGTAGTAGACCGCGTGGGAATCCTTCTCGCCGAAGATGGCCACCAGGATATTGGCTCCGGTGACTTCCTTCTTGCCGGAAGACTGCACGTGCAGGATGGCGCGCTGTATCACGCGCTGGAATCCTAGCGTGGGCTGAGTCTCCACCTCTGCCTCCCCTGGCACGGTGGGGGTGTGCTCATCGATGAAGTCGCCCAACTGTTTTTTCAGTTGGTCGATATTGGCTCCACATGCGCGCAGTACTTCGGCGGCCGACGGGTTATCGGTCATCGCGAGTAACAGATGCTCCACGCTGATGAACTCGTGGCGCTTGCGCCTTGCGTCCATGAACGCCATGTGCAGGCTTACTTCAAGCTCCTGGGCAATCATCAGTTTTCCTCCATAACGCACTGGAGCGGATGCTGGTGTGCTTTCGCATATTGCAACACCTGCTCGACCTTTGTTGCAGCCACGTCTTTGGTATAAACGCCACACACGCCGTGACCTTGCGTGTGGACTTGCAGCATGATGTGGGTGGCCTTTTCGCGGTTCATATGGAAGAACTGCTGCAAGACCTGGATCACAAAATCCATAGGGGTGAAATCATCGTTCAATAACAAGACCTTATACATCGCGGGCGGTGTGTCCTTTACCCGGGACGCCTCTTGTATGGCATCGTCCTTGAACTGCGTAGACATGTCGGCTTTCGTGGAATCTGCGTCTTACTTCAATTTGGGTTCCCCAAGAGTTTTTTTCAAGGGGACTGGCACTTTTCCTCTATCACTTGACGATGCGCTGCGGCTTGCGTAGAAATGCAGCTGGTGCTTGGCTTAACTGTTTGGCATTTTTTTGCGCTTGGCAGGCCCGACAGCTCTATTAAGCTCTAAGTTGGTCGGCTTCACCAGCCTTTTTTTGCAAGGAAGTAAGAATGGCATTTGGTACCGTTAAGTGGTTCAATGACGCTAAGGGCTTTGGTTTCATCACTCCGGACGAAGGCGGCGAAGACTTGTTCGCTCACTTCTCGGCCATCAACATGCAAGGCTTCAAAACCCTGAAAGAGGGTCAACGTGTAAGCTTTGAAGTGGTGTCCGGTCCGAAGGGTAAGCAAGCGTCTAATATTCAGAACGCGTAATACCGGTTTTACTGTCTGCTTGCCGCAAGGCAAACAGCCCAGCTGATTGATGAAAAGCCCGCCATCCGGCGGGCTTTTGTTGTTGTCAGGCCGCTTGCTTGGCCGCCTGCGGCATGGAGACGCCGAACTGGCGCGCCAAGGCGATGAAAGTGATGGCGCCGATGATGGAGAGCAGCAGCCAGGGCAAGCCGGCTTGCTGCTGGCGCTGGGCGAAGTCGTACAGCCAGCCGCCGGCGAAAAAGCCGATGCCGCCACCCAGGGCCAGTCCCAGCCGGCTGGCGCCCATATAGCTGGCGCGCGCGTCCGGTTTCGCCAGGCTGGCCACCAGGGTTTCGCGCGCCGGCTCGGTGATGATGGTGCCGAGGAAAAAGACCCCAAGGACGAGGAAGGCGGACGCGGGCTGCCGCACCACGGCCATGCAGGCCAGGCTCAGGCTCATCAGCGCAAGACCGGCCAGTACCCGGGTTTCCAGGCGGAAATGGCGCTCGCCTATGCGCGCCAGCGGGTAGAGCAGGGTCAAGGACAGCAAGGTTTCCAGCCCATACATCCAGCCAACGGCTTGCGCGGAGCCGGTCAGGTGCTTGATGGCGATGGGCACCAGCAGCATGATCTGCACGCTGAGCAGATAATAGCCGCTGAGGGTGAGCACCAGCTTGAGGAAGCGGCGGTCGCCCAGCACCAGGCGGATTGCGTTCCATGCCGGTGCGCGACGAGTAGCCACCCGATAGGCGGGCAGCAGCCAGGCGTTCGCTGCTGCCGCCGCCAGAAACACCACCGCGCCGCCCAGTCCCACCCAGCGGAAATCAAACTGTAGCAGCCAGGAACCAAACAAGGCGCCGCCCACCGCGCCGGCGCTGTCCTGCATCAGCAGCAGCGAGTAGAAGCGGCTGCGTTCGCGCGGGCGGGTCAGCTTGGCCACCAGGGCGGAGCGCGGCGGATCGAATAGAGTGCCGCCCAGGCCGGACAGCAGGCAGGACAGCCACAATTGCCAGGGTGTGTCCGCCAGCGCCATGGTGGCGAAGCCGGCTGCGCGCATCAACATGCCGGCGACGATCAGCGGCTTGGCGCCGAAGCGATCGGCCAGCGAGCCTCCAAATAGTCCCAGCCCTTGCTGGGTGAATTGTCGCAGGCCCAGACCCAGGCCCACCGCGGCGGCGCTCCACCCCAATTGATCGACGAAATGCAGGCTGATCAGCGGGAATACCATGAAGAATCCAAATACCACAATCAGGTTGTCCAGCAGGATGAAGCCCTTGCCCAAGGTCCGGGCCCGCTTTAGCAGCGCCATGAAATCTCCTTATTTTCATGTCATTCTATGAGGCGCCCTGATATTGTGTAAGAGACTAATCCGTAATAGTTAATATTGGATTTCATTATGTCTATTTCTTTTGCCGATTTGTGCCTGTTGCTTGATATCGCCGAGCTTGGCAGCTTCAGTCAGGCCGCGGCCAAGCGCGGCTGGTCGCAGCCCCAGGTCAGCCAGCGGGTGCAGCAACTTGAGCAGGAGTTGAATATCGGCTTGTTCCAGCGCCATCGCCGCGGCGCGGAGCCGACCGCGGCCTGCCTGGCCTTTCTACCATCGGCGCGGCAAGCGGTGTCGGCCTTGGAACAGGGGCGGGAAATCCTGCAAGGCACGCCGGCCCTGCCTTGCTTGCGCTTATCCTGTTTGCCGTCGCTGACTTCATCGGTGTTCGGCCCGCTGTTGCTGGCGCTGGCGGAGGCGCCGCTGGAAATCCGCTGTGATACCGATCACTCGCAGCAGATCATGCAGAATCTGTTGTCCGGCCTGGTGCAGGTCGGTTTTGTGCTGCGCTGCCCGGCGATGGCGGGCATACAGATGGAAACACTATGGCGTTCGCCCATCGTGGCAGTGGTGGCCGCCGGGCATCCGCTGGCGGAGAAGGAACAGCCGCTGCGCCTGGAGGAAGTGGCGTCTTACCGGATTGCGCCTCAATACTGGGGCGTGGAGTGTGATGAGTTGATACGCCGGCTGCGGCTGGCGCGCACGGTGGCGCAGCCCATTCATGCGGTACAGCCGGCGTCGGCGGCCAGGGAGCTGGCCATGCGCCATGGCTTTCTGTGTTTCCTGCCGGAGTTGTCTATTCAGTCCGATCTGGCCGAGGGTGTGCTGCGCAGGGTGAGGATTGCCGATCTGCCGGCCTGGCAGTGGGAGGTCACCATGGCATGGCGGACCGGCAAACGGCGGGATGCAGGCAAGGAATTGGTGCTGCGAGCCGCCCGGGCGCTGGCAGAGCGCTGGGCGTCAATGGCGGCCGCTTAGCGATTCGGCGGCGCCTTGTGCCAGCAAGCTGTATTGCTGGCCGAAGGCCGCCACCATCTGGCGCAGTTTGGCGGTGTCGCGGGCGATGATGGTCTTGAGCAGGTTTTCCAGGAACTGCTGGGTCTGGTCCATCTGGCTTTTGCCGGCGCGCAGAATGGCGAACAGGCAGCGCTGAGTCAGCGGCAGCAGATCCTTCAGCGTGCTCTCCAGATAGCGATTGCCGGCATAGCGGTACAAGGTGTCGAGAAAGTCGACGCCGTGTTCGTAAAAGCCTTGCAGATCATCGCGGCGGTTGCATTCGGCCAACTGGGTGGTGACTTCGAAGAAGTGGGCCAGGTCGTCGTTTTGCCAGGAGGTGGCGAGATTACAGACCGCCTGGTCCAGCAGCAGGAACCAGAGTTCGAAGAAGTGGCGCACATCGTCGCCGGTGATGCTGGACACCACCGCGCCGCGGCGCGGGAAAATCTCCACCAGGTGGCGGCGTTGCAGGATCAGCAAAGCTTCGCGCACGGACCCGCGGCTGACTTCCAGTTCCGACGCAATGCGCAATTCCTGGATGCGCTCTCCGGCTTGCATCGTACCTTGTATGATTTGTTTGCCCAGGTATTGGGCGATTTGTTCAGTCAGTGAGTCGTTCGCCTTGAACGTCATCTTGCTCTCCGGAATAGAATATTATTATTTTCCTATGTTTGATATCGGGCGGCAATCAAACCGTGATGTTTGTCTGGCAGTAGTTTGTCCGACAGATTGTTATAGTCAAAACATTATCAATAACTTCGGCGCAAACTGTTGTCAACTTGCCGCACATATCGGGCATCGGGAAGTTTTTACTTGCGCATTCATCATATCAATCATACGATTAAAACGCTTGTTTTAAATGGCTGACACGAGAGGGGCTATCTCAAATAAGCAAAAGGCGGCGGCGGGTTTTCGCGGCGTCGTCTTGCGGAGCCGGCAGGCGCTGGTCCGCGCTGGAACAGCAGCTCGCAGGTGATGAAAGGCGCAAGCCGTTCACGCCGCCAAGCGGGTCATCCGGCGGGGCGCTGGGAGCAGGCGCGGCATTCGCGAACTCAAGCGGGTTGTGTCCGGTGTGGAACCGGGAGTGTGATTCAGGCCTTCGCCATTGGCGAAGGCCTTTTTTCTTGCGGTTTATTCGGGGCGGCGGCAGGCCATCAGATAATTGACGTCGGTGTCCTCGCCCAGCGCGTAGATGCGCGTCAACGGGTTGTAGCCCATGCCGCAGACCGTTTCCAGTTCCAGGCCGGCGTTGCGGGCCATGCGCGACAATTCGGAGGGCTTGAGGAAGCGCGCATATTCATGGGTGCCTCGCGGCAGCATGTTCAGCACGTATTCGGCGCCTATCACCGCCAGCAAGTAGGATTTGGCGTTGCGGTTCAAGGTGGAGAAGAACACCCAGCCGCCAGGCTTCACCAGGCTGGCGCAGCTGCGCACCACGCTTTGCGGGTCCGGCACGTGTTCCAGCATTTCCATGCAGGTGACCACGTCGAAGCTGGCCGGCGCTTCCGCCGCCAGCTCTTCCACCGCCACACAGCGGTAATCCACCGTCACGCCGGATTCCAGGCTGTGCAATTGCGCCACTTTCAGCGACTTCTTGGCCAGATCGATGCCGGTGACGCCGGCGCCGCGCACGGCCATACTTTCCGCCAGGATGCCGCCGCCGCAGCCCACGTCCAGCACTTGCTTGCCGGCGATGGCGGCGCGGCTGTCGATGAAGTCCAGACGCAGCGGGTTGATTTCATGCAGCGGCTTGAATTCGCCGCTCATATCCCACCATTTGTGCGCCAGCTGGCTGAATTTATCGATTTCGGTTTCGTCTACATTGATCATGATTATTTAGCCAGGATGCGGTGACGCCAGTCTTCGGCGCGGGCCTTGAGCGCGGCTTCGTCCAGGGTCTTGAGTTGGCGTTGTTCCAAGAGGGCCTGGCCTTTGACCCAGACATGGCTGACTTGTTCGCGGCCTGCCGCGTACACCACGTGGGAGATGGGGTCGAAGGCCGGCGCGGTTTCGATGGCGGACAGATCGATGGCGATCAGGTCCGCCTGCTTGCCGGCGACGATGGAGCCGACCTTGTCGTCGATGCCCAGCGCGCGCGCGCCGTTGAGGGTGGCCATGCGGATGGCGGTGGCCGCCGGCACCGAGGTGGGGTCCAGCGTGCCCACTTTGGCCAGCAGCGCAGCCAGGCGGGTTTCCGCCAGCATGTCCAGCTTGTTGTTGGAGGCGGCGCCGTCGGTGCCTATGCCCACGGCGATGCCGGCTTGCAGCATCTTGGGAATGGGAGCGATGCCGGAGGCCAGCTTCATATTGGACGACGGGTTATGCGCCACCGACACGCCATGCTTGGCCACCAGTTCGATTTCCTCATCGTTCAGGTGCACCATGTGGGCGGCCACCAGCCGCGGCGACAGCAGGCCCAGTTGCTGCAGGCGCGCCAGCGGGCGCTGATGGTGTTCCTTGACGCTGTTGCCGACCTCGTCCGCGGTTTCGTGGATGTGGCAGTGGATCAGCATGTCTTCCTGTTCCGCCAGCGTCACCACCTTGGCGAAGGTGTCGTCCGATACGGTATAGGGCGCGTGCGGCGCCAGCGTGAAGGTGATCAGCTCCTCGCCCAGGAATTGGCGGCGCTCGGCCAGTGATTTGCTGATGTAGTCGTCGGCATTGCTGGCGTAGTTGGTGGGGAACTCCAGGATGGAACAGCCGACGAAGGTACGCATGCCGGAGGCCAGGCCGGCACGCGCCATCGCGCCATGATAGAAGTACATATCATTGATGGTGGTGGTGCCGCAGCGGATCATTTCCCCCATTGCCAGCAGCGCGCCGTCGAACACGAAGTCGTCACGCACGTGCTTGCCCTCGGCCGGCCAGATATGGTTGGTCAGCCAGTCCATCAACGCCTTGTCGTCGGCCATGCCGCGCAACAGCGTCATCGCGGAGTGGCCATGCAGATTGATCAGGCCCGGCATCAGCACATGATTGGGCAAGTCCACGCGCTGATCCGCTTCCAGCGCGCTGGCTTGGTTAGCTGGAATAATCGCGGCAATCCTGCCATCCTTCAAAGCAATGGCGTGGTTTTCCAGGATTTCACCATCTTTCTCTACAGTGATAATCCAGCGGGCGGTGATAATTTTGTCATAACGGGACTGGGACATGGGGCAATCCTGGCGCGATTTGAAGTGTGGTGGATTGTAGGCCGAGGCTAATGGCAAGGCAATGATGCAAGCCGTCGCGCAAGGCAGACGCAAGGCTTGTTTCAACCGGGCTTGACATCGCGATGACTAGTGAATATTCCAGCATTTTGCGGTGATTATCCGGTGTATACTTTTGAAAATATGAACAACTGACGCATGGGCTCAAATTGCCTGCGGCTAATGGCGAGCGATAATAAACGCAAACATGGCACACCACGCTGACGATAAATCCACAGCCAGTACCGGCCTTTCCCTTAGGGCTGTCTTTCTCATCGCCGTGGTGCTGGGCTTGCTGATTCCCGCGTCCATCATTAGCTATCTGAGCTTCAATATTCAACGGGACGCGCTGACCGCGCAATTGGAAACCGACCAGAAGCGCTTGCTGGACATCGTGGCGCTGGGCATGCAGGAGCCCTTGTGGAATCTGAGCCGCCAGGCCGGCAATCCGCTGATCGCCTCGGTGATGGAAGATGCCCGCGTGGTGTCCATCCGCGTCACCGATACCCAGTCCAATCAGATCTTCCTGTCATCGGTGCGCGCCGAGCGCCGCATCGGCAGCGTGTCCTTCGTGGAAAAGCCGGTGATTTACCGCGGCGAGGAAATCGGCCAGGTGACGCTGGAATTCGACAATGAACACCTCGCGATCGCGCTGAATAATCAGATCAAGAACATCTTGATGATTCTGGTGGCGCAGCTGGTGTTGTCCATCCTGCTGATCATGAGCATTCTGCATTCGCGCTTCCTCAGCCCGATGAAGGCGCTGACCGAGCAGGCGCGGCTGCTGGCGGAGTTGAAGCTGGACCGGCCGTTCGAATGGCAGCGCCGCGACGAGATCGGCCACCTCGGCAAGCACCTGGAATGGACGCGCGCCGAGCTCAAGCGCTTGCTGGACGAATTGCGCGCCAAGACCCTGGCGCTGGAGGCGGACATTTCCCGCCGTCGCGAGGTGGAGGACGCGCTGCGCCGTTCCGAGAACAAATACCGCGAGTTGTTCTGGTCCAACCTCGATGGCATCGTGATCAGTTCCTTGGACGGCCAGGTGATAGACGCCAATCCGGCCTTCCTCAATCTGATGTGCTATAGCCTGGACCAGCTCAAGCTACAGAATTTCTGGACCCTGGTGGGACAGGAGAGCGAGGCGCTGGAGCGCTTCAATCTGGACAACAAGGTGCTGCGCTTCGGCTATTGCGACGAGTTCGAGGCCACTTACATCAACCGCTTCGGCAATCCGGTGCCGGTCAGCGTCAAGACCGTGGCGATGCGCGACGCCTTCGGCCGCATCAATGCGGTATGGCGCATGGTGCGTGACATCTCCGAGAAGCGCGCGGCGGAGGAGAGGGTGCAACTGGCGGCCAAGGTGTTCGAGAACACCGTGGAAGGCATCATGATCACCGATGCCGACAAGCGCATCCGCAGCGTCAACCGCGCCTTCACCGAAATCACCGGCTACACCCAGCACGAGGTATTGGGGCAAAAGACCAGCGTCTTGTCCTCCGGCCGTCACGACCAGCCGTTTTATGAGCAGATGTGGCAATCGATCGCCGACCACGGCTCCTGGCAGGGCGAATTGTGGAACCGCCGCAAGAACGGCGAAGTGTTCCCCGAGTGGCTGGCGATCAATGCGGTGCGCAACAGCCTGGGTGAAGTCACCCATTACGTGGCCATCTTCAGCGATCTGACCGAACGCAAGGCCGCCGACGAACGTATCCAGTTCCTCGCGCATTTCGACGTGCTGACCAGCCTGCCCAACCGCGTGCACATGCAGGACCGGGTGGAACTGGCGATCCACAACGCCGGCCGCGATAATGAGCGGCTGGCCTTGCTGCTGCTGGACCTGGACCGCTTCAAGACCGTCAACGAGTCGCTGGGCCATACCGCTGGCGACACCCTGCTGCAAGTGGCGGCGGATCGCATCAAGGGGGTATTGGGGCCGGGCGAGATGCTGGCGCGCCAGGGCGGCGACGAATTCATCGTATTGTTGCCGGTGATTTCAGATCCCGGCGAAGCGGCGCTGGCGGCGGAGCGCATCCGCGATGCCTTCTCCGCCTCCATCGAGCTGCATAACCATGTGATCACCATCACACCGTCGATAGGCATCAGCGTCTACCCGGACGACGGCCGCGATTACGAAACCCTGGTACGTAACGCCGACGCGGCGATGTATCACGCCAAATCCTCCGGTCGCAACAGCTACAAGTTCTACACCGCCGACCTCAATGCCCGCGCCCGTGAAATCCTGGCGATTGAAAGCCAGCTGCGCTTCGCGCTGGAGCGCGAGGAATTCGTGCTGCATTACCAGCCGCAAGTGGAAATGGCCAGCGGCCGCATCATCGGCGCCGAGGCGCTGATCCGCTGGAACCATCCGTCGCTGGGCGTGCTGGGGCCGGTGCGCTTCATCGAGGTGGCGGAAGAGCGCGGCTTCATCGTGCAGATCGGCAATTGGGTGATAGGGGAGGCCACGCGCCAACTGGCGGCCTGGCGCAGCCAGGGCCTGCCGGAGCTGACGCTGGCCATCAATCTGTCCGCGCTGCAGTTCCGCCAGTCCGACCTGGCGGATCAGATCACCTCGGCGCTGGCCGTCAATGGCTTGCCCGGCCATGCGCTGGACATCGAGGTGACCGAAAGCGTGGTGATGGAAGACGCGCAAGCCACCATCCAGGCGATAGACAATATGAAGAATATGGGCTTGAAGCTGTCGATCGACGACTTCGGCACCGGCTATTCCAGCTTGTCCTATCTGAAGCGTTTCAAGGCGGACAAGCTGAAGATCGACCGCTCCTTCGTGCGTGACATTCCGCACGACGCCGACGATACCGCCATTGCCCGCGCCATCATCAATATGGCCAAGAACCTGAACATGAAAGTGGTGGCGGAAGGGGTGGAGACGATAGAGCAATGGCACTTCCTGCAGCGCGAGGGCTGCGAATACGTGCAAGGCTATCTGATTGCCCGGCCGCTGCCGGCGGACGAGTTCGTCAAACTGTTGGCGCAGGACAGCCTGCTGCCGCAGGAATAAGGCCGGCCGCGCGCCATGCGTCTCATCCGCCGCGCTGTGCCGCGGCGGCTTGTCTCAGATAGTCGATGAATACCCGCAGCTTGGCCGGCTGATGCAGATGGTGCGGGTAATACAGGTAAAACGCCTCAGCCGGAGGCATCCATTCCTCCAATACCGCGTTCAGGCGGCCATCCGCCAGATAGGGCTGGGCCATGGGTTGTGGCAGATACGCCAGCCCCAGTCCAGCCTGCGCGACGTGCAGCGCCGCCAGGCTGTCGTTGGCGGTCAGCGGTCCTTGCACCGCCGCCTCCAGCGGCCGGCCGGCCTCGACGAACTGCCAACGATACACCTGGCCGCTACCGGAGAAACGGTAGCGCAGGCAGTCATGCTGCTGCAGCTGGGCCGGATGGGCGGGAACGCCCCTGGCTTGCAGATAACCGGGGCTGGCCACCACGCAAAAGCGGATGGGCGGGCTGACCGCTACCGCCTGCATGTCCTGCTGCAGGCTTTCGCCAAAACGCAGCCCTGCGTCCAGACCGTGGGCGACGATATCCACCAAGCTGTTGTTCACATCCAGCTCCAGCTTCACTTGCGGATAAGCGCGCATAAAGCCCGGCAATAGCGGATACAGCAGCAGGGCGGCAGCGGTGTGCGGCAGCGTCAGTTTCAGCGTGCCGCTGGCCTGGCCCTGCCATTGGCGCGCATCGTCGAGCGCGCCGTCCAGTTGTTCCAGCAAGGGTGTTACCCGTGCCAGCAGCGCCTGGCCGGCTTCGGTCAGACCCACCCGGCGAGTGGTGCGGTTCAACAGGCGCACGCCCAGTTGCGCTTCCAGTTGGCGCAGCGTCTGGCTCAGCGCCGAAGCGCTGATCTCCAGCTGCGCGGCGGCGCGGGTGAAGCTGCCGTGCCGGGCGATCAGGCGGAAGGCTTGCAAGGCATGCAGTGAGGCTTGGCTCATTATGAAGATTTTCTACGCAATGAATGCAGATTAAGCCCATTTTTCCGTGGGAGGCAAGCGTCTATGCTTCAGGCATCTTCTCCGACCACCAAGGATGACTGACATGAAGCAACGCATGCTGGGCCGTAACGGCCCTTCCGTTTCCGCGCTGGGCCTGGGCTGCATGGGCATGAGCGCTTTCTACGGCGCGCACGACGACGCCGAATCGCTGCGCACGCTCAATCACGCGCTGGATCGCGGCGTCAATCTGCTGGACACCGCCGATATGTACGGCCCTTACCGCAATGAGGAATTGCTGGCGCAGCTGCTGAAGTCACGCCGTAGCGAGGTGGTGCTGGCGACCAAGTTCGGCATCGTGATGGACTCGGCCAATCCGGCGGCACGCGGCGTCAACGGCCGGCCGGAATACGTGCGCAGCAGCTGCGAAGGCAGTCTCAAGCGGCTGGGCGTCGATGTCATCGATCTCTACTACCAGCACCGGGTCGATCCAGAGGTGCCGATAGAAGATACCGTGGGCGCGATGGCGGAGCTGGTTCGCGCCGGCAAGGTCCGTTATCTGGGCCTGTCCGAGGCCGCGCCCGACACCTTGCGCCGCGCGCACGCGGTCCATCCCATTCATGCGCTGCAAAGCGAGTATTCCTTGTGGACACGAGACCCGGAGCAGCAGGCGCTGGCCTTGTGTCGGGAGCTGGGTGTCGGTTTCGTCGCTTACAGCCCGCTGGGGCGTGGTTTCTTGACCGGAGCGATCAGGAGCCCGGACGATTTCGACGCCGATGACTACCGGCGCGGCAGCCCGCGCTTTCAGGGCGACAATTTCCGGCGCAATCTGGCGTTGGTGGACAAGGTGAAGGCGCTGGCCGCGGACAAGGGCTGCAGTCCGGCGCAATTGGCGCTGGCCTGGGTGTTGGCGCATGGCGAGCATATCGTCGCGATACCCGGCGCGCGCCGGCAGCGCAATCTGGATGACAATCTGGGGGCTTTGGAGCTGAGTCTGAGCCCGGCGGAGTTGGCGGCTATCGACGCGGTGTTTCCGCCGGACGCGGTCAGCGGGCTTCGCTATGCCGAAACCGTGATGACCATGGTGCAGCGCTGAGCGCGCGAGGCCCCGCCGCAGAGACGGGACCGCCGCCGGGTTGGGCGCGAGTCCACGATCATGGGGCGGGGGCGAGGCAAGGCCTTGCGGTTGAAGACGCGCTCACCCCGTCACATCCGACGACGCGCAGCGGATCGTGAACAGGCTCTTAGTGGTCGCGCCGCCAGTCCTGGCGATCCCGCTCATGGTCGTGGCCATGGTCGTGCTCGTCATGCCAGTCGCGGTGATCGCGATCCTTGTCGTGGTTCTTGTCGCGGCCCTTATCGCGCTCATGTTCATGGCCGCGGTGGATGTCCTGGTAATGCGGCACATAGACCCGTTGGTACCAGTCGTCGCGGACGAAGTAGACCGGCCGGCCACAGGCGTTGTAGCGGCCGCAGTAGCGGCCCCATTGCTTGATATGCCCAGGCGGCACGCGCAGATAGATCGGCGCGATGGCCACGGGGGCGGGCTGGATGATCACCGGCTGCGGCGAGATCAGTTCCGGCACCGGAAAGCCGCCGATATTCAGCTGGCCGTAAAAGCCGGGCTCTCCGACACTGATGGATACGCCGGCCTGGGCCGGCATGGCGCTGAGCCAGGCGGAGGCGCTGAGCGCAGCGAAGACGAATAAGCGTTTCATGGCAATGTCCTTTTGTAGTACAAGCGAGTGTTGTACTGCCAATATCGTCCATCACTATTGCGCATGCGCGAATTTCAACAGATGAATTATGTATATTGTTGGCGGGAAAGGGGGTTTTGCAAACAAACGCAAAAACTTTCCGATCTTGACGGCGCGCGAGAGCGAAAAGCCCGATGATCCATTGGAGGAGCCCCTGCATTTCCCCTGTTTGAGGAGGTGGCGCGCTGCCCAGGTCTCAAACACCTCTTAAGAACCTGTTTACGATCTCGCGAGCTAAGAGCCTGTTCAAAGTCTCGCGAGCAAGGGCGAGACAAGGCGAAAACGAGCGAAAAAGCGGAATGTACTCGTGGTACATGAGCATTTTGAGCTTGGTTTCAACGCCGTATCGCCGAAGCGCAGCAGACTTTGAACAGGTTCTAAGGTGAGACAAGGTGAAAACGGCTGAGAAAGCGGAGTGTACATACGGTACATGAGCATTTCGAAGCCGGTTTCAACGCCCATTTCTATCCATCCCTCCGATGCGCAGCAGACTATGAACAGGTTCTTACGTCCCACAGGAAACGCTTTCATGCAAAAACTTCTGCAAATCCACTTCGATTTCTCCGGACCTTTCGGGGAGGCCATGAGCAGCCAGTTGCGGGAGCTGGCGGCATCCATCAATCAGGAGCCCGGTTTCATTTGGAAAATATGGACGGAGAATCAGGATAGGCGAGAGGCTGGCGGCATCTATCTGTTTGCCAGCGAAGAAACGGCACAAGCTTATCTGCGCATGCACAGCGCCAGACTGAAGGCCTTGGGCGTTTCCGAGGTGAGCGGCCGGATTTTTGATGTGAACGTGGCGCTCAGCGAGCTCAACCATGCGGGCTTTGCGCGCGGGCCGGAGCCGCTTGGGGCTGAGTAGCCGAGAGCTCGTGCCGAGGTCCTTGTCTGCGTTTGAAAAGCAGGGTACGGCAGAGGGGAAAAAGAAAAAGCCGCTCGCCGAAAGGCGGGCGGCTTTATCGTGCCGGAGGCTTTAGGCGCTTATTCCGGACGCATCTGCGGGAACAGAATGACGTCGCGGATGGACGGCGCGTCGGTCAGCAGCATCACCAGGCGGTCGATGCCGATGCCGCAGCCGCCGGTCGGCGGCAGGCCGTATTCCATCGCGCGGATGTAGTCGGCGTCGTAGTGCATCGCTTCGTCGTCGCCGGCGTCCTTCTGCGCCACCTGGGACAGGAAGCGCGCGGCCTGGTCTTCCGGATCGTTCAACTCGGAGTAGCCGTTGGCGTGCTCGCGGCCGACGATGAACAGCTCGAAGCGTTCGGTCAGGCCCGGCTTGCTGTCGGAACCGCGCGCCAGCGGGGACACTTCCACCGGGTAGTCGATGATGAAGGTCGGGTTCCACAGCAGGCTTTCGGCGCACTCTTCAAACAGCGCCAGCTGCAGGCTGCCCAGGCCAGGCGCCGGCGGCAGCTTGCCGCCCAGGCGCTTGATCTCGCCGGTCACCCAGGCCGCGTCGGCCAGTTGCTCGTCGCTGTATTGCGGGTTGTAGTGCTTGATCGCGCCGACGATGGTGAAGCGGTCGAAGGGTTTGCCCAGGTCCACTTCCTTGCCTTGATAGCTGACGGTGGTGGAGCCGCAGGATACCAGCGCGCATTCGCGGATGATGGCTTCGGTCATCTCCATCATGCGCTGGTAGTCGCTGTAAGCCTCGTAGAATTCGATCATGGTGAACTCGGGGTTGTGGCGCGTGCTCATCCCCTCGTTGCGGAAGTTGCGGTTGATCTCGAACACGCGCTCCAGGCCGCCGACCACCAGGCGCTTCAGGTACAGCTCAGGTGCGATGCGCAGGTACAAGGGCATGTCCAGCGCATTGTGGTGGGTGACGAAAGGCTTGGCCGCGGCGCCGCCCGGAATCGGGTGCATCATCGGGGTTTCCACTTCCAGATAGCCTTCGCCCACCATCACGTCGCGCACCTTCTGGATGATCTTGGAGCGCTTGATGAAGGTCTGGCGGCTGTCCTCGTTCATGATCAGGTCGGCGTAGCGCTGACGGTACTTGGTTTCCTGATCGGTGATGCCGTGGAATTTCTCCGGCAGCGGACGGATGTTCTTGGACAGCAGGCGCACTTCGCTGGCCTGCACCGTCAGTTCACCGGTCTTGGTCTTGAACAGCACGCCCTTGATGGCGACGATGTCGCCCAGGTCCCAGTGCTTGAACTCGGCGTGTTGTTCTTCACCCACGCCGTCATTGGAGATATAGGCCTGGATGCGACCGCTGCCGTCTTGCAGCGTGGCGAAGCTGGCCTTGCCCATCACACGTTTCAACATCATGCGGCCGGCGACGGCAACCTCGATCTTTTCGGCTTCCAGCGCTTCCTTTTCCTTGCCGGCGTGCGCGTCCTGCAGGACTTGCGCGAAGTGGCTGCGCTTGAAGTCGTTGGGGAAGGCGATGCGCTGTTCGCGGATGCTCTTCAGCTTTTGGCGGCGTTCCGCCATGATCTGGTTTTCGTCCTGGCTGGGCGATGCTTGCTCGTGTTCAGACATGTTCACTCCGTAGTTCAATGCAATGGCTGTTGGCCGCCGCGCGGGCGACGGCGGCCGGGTTAAGCGGGTTTTAGGTTCAAACGCCCTGTTTCAGGCTGGCTTCGATAAAGCCGTCCAGGTCGCCATCCATGACGCCCTTGATATTGCCCACTTCGTAGCTGGTGCGCAGGTCCTTGATGCGGGACTGGTCGAAGACGTAGGAGCGGATCTGGTGGCCCCAGCCCACATCGGTCTTGGTGTCTTCCAGCGCCTGCTTGGCCTCGTTGCGCTTTTTCAGTTCCAGCTCGTACAGTTTGGCGCGCAGCATCTGCATCGCTTCGTCGCGGTTGCGGTGCTGGGAGCGGTCGTTCTGGCACTGCACCACGATCCCGGTGGGATTGTGGGTGATGCGCACGGCGGAGTCGGTCTTGTTGATGTGCTGACCGCCAGCGCCGGAGGCGCGGTAGGTGTCGACGCGCAGATCGGCCGGATTGATGTCGATCTCGAAGCTGTCGTCGACTTCCGGATAGACGAAGACCGAGGAGAAGGAGGTGTGGCGACGCGCGTTGGAGTCGAACGGCGACACTCGCACCAGGCGGTGCACGCCCACTTCCGAGCGCAGCAGGCCATAGGCGTATTCGCCGCTGATCTTCAGCGTGGCGCTGGTGATGCCGGCCACTTCGCCTTCGGACTCTTCCAGCACTTCCACGCTGAAGCCCTTGCGTTCGGCGTAGCGGATATACATGCGCAGCAGCATGCCGGCCCAGTCCTGGGCCTCGGTGCCGCCGGCGCCGGCCTGGATGTCCAGGAAGCAGTTGTTCGGGTCCATCGGGTCGTGGAACATCCGGCGGAATTCCAGCTGCGCGAGCTTGGCTTCGGCGGTTTCCAGATCGGCCTGCACGGCCAGGATGGTGTCGTCGTCGTTTTCGGCGCGGCCCATTTCGAACAGCTCGGCGCTATCGCCGACCATGGCGCTGATCTCGTCGATCACCAGCACCACGTCTTCCAGCTGTTTGCGCTCGCGGCCCAGTTCCTGGGCGCGCTTGGGGTCATTCCAGATATCCGGGTCTTCGGTCAGGCGGGATACTTCTTCCAGACGGTCTTTTTTACCGTCGTAGTCAAAGATACCCCCGGATGTCGGCGCCACGGGTGGCCAGGTCGTCTATCTTGGCCGCGATTTGGTTCAGTACTTCGACTTCAATCATGCTCAACTCCAAATGGCAGTCTGTTAAATATAGGCAGTCGGGAAATCGGGTCTTGATCAAAGACAAAAAAGCGCACCGTAAGGTGCGCTTTTGCTGAAAAGACTTGGGATGGATCAGCCAAACAGGTGAGCGATGGCGGCGCGCTCTTCTTCCAGTTCGGCCAGGGTGAAGTTCATCCGCTCGCGGCTGAATTCGTCGATTTCCAGACCTTGCACAATCTTGTATTCGCCATTTTCGCATACAACCGGGAAGCCGTACATCACGCCTTCCGGGATGCCGTAGGAACCGTCGGACGGAATGCCCATGGTCACCCATTTGCCCTGGCTGCCCAGCACCCAGTCATGCACATGGTCGATGGCGGCGTTGGCGGCGGAGGCGGCGGAAGACAGGCCGCGCGCTTCGATGATGGCGGCGCCGCGCTTACCCACGGTGGGCAGGAATACATCGCGGTTCCAGGCTTCGTCATTGATCATGGCCTTGACCGGCTGGCCATCAATGCTGGCGAAGCGGTAGTCGGCGTACATGGTCGGCGAGTGGTTGCCCCATACCGCCAGCTTTTCGATGGCGGCCACCGGCTTGCCGGTCTTGGCGGCGATCTGGGACAGCGCGCGGTTGTGGTCAAGACGCAACATGGCGGTGAAGTTTTTCGGATTCAGGTCCGGAGCGGACTTCATCGCGATCCAGGCGTTGGTGTTGGCCGGGTTGCCCACCACCAGCACTTTCACGTCGCGGGCGGCGTGGTCGTTCAGCGCCTTGCCCTGCACGGTGAAGATGGCGCCGTTGGCTTCCAGCAAGTCCTTGCGTTCCATGCCCTTGCTGCGCGGACGGGCGCCCACCAGCAGCGCGACCTTGACGTCCTTGAAAGCAACGTTCGGATCGTCGGTGGCGACCATGCCGGCCAGCAGCGGGAAGGCACAGTCTTCGAGTTCCATCATCACGCCCTTGAGCGCGGTCTGGGCTTGCGGCAGGTCCAGCAATTGCAGGATGACCGGCTGGTCCTTGCCGAGCATTTCGCCACTGGCAATGCGGAACAGCAGGCTGTAGCCGATCTGGCCGGCTGCGCCGGTAACGGCAACGCGAACGGGAGCTTTCATTGGCGGACTCTCCTTTGATGTATCCGATAATGATGATAGGCAGATATTGCTCTGCAGCATTGAATGCTTTTGTGCGGCTGAGTGTATCACGGAGTATAGCCAATGTGGGGGTGTAATCCTCATCAGAAAAGCTGATAGCCGCTTCAAAGTCTTATGTCTTATATAAGACTTGTATTTACGCTTGATTTGTTTGGTGATACAACAGAGAACATGACAGATCGACCGCTGCGTAGACAGCCGCTGTACAGCCAGATTCGGCAGTTGCTGCAACGCAGGATCGGTGATGGCGAGTGGCAGGAAAATGATGCGCTGCCCAGCGAATGGGAGCTGGCCGCCGAGCTGGGCGCAAGCCAGGGCACCGTGCGCAAGGCCTTGAGCGAGCTGGTGGTCGACGGCCTGCTGTATCGCGAGCAGGGCAAGGGCACTTTCGTGGCGCCGGCGCCCAGCGAGTGGGGCGATGGCCTGATGCTGACGCCGGGCCTGTTCAATGAGCCGCCGGATGATCTGGCGCGAGAATTTCTGGGTATTTCCCGCGGCAATGCCAGCGATGATATGGCGGCGGCGTTGCGGATGCGGCGCGCGGCGCCTTTACTGAGAGTTCGGCAGCTGTGGCGCTGGCACGGCATTCCGGTGGCGGTGGACGAGGCCTTTCTGCCGGCGGATGAGTTCGATGGACTGGACGCGCGCTGGCTGCGCGGTTCGTCCGGCGTGTACCAGGCGCTGCAGCAGCGTTTCGGCATCCGCCTGAAGGTGTTGTGCGAGCAGTTTCGCGCGGTGATGCTGCCGCGCGAGGAGAGCGCGCTGCTGGGTGTGACCGGCATGGTGGCCGAGGTACCGGCTTTGAGCCTGGTGCGTATTTCCGGCTCCATGGATGGAGCGCCGCTGGAGTGGCGGCAACGTTATTGTCTGACCCACAATTGGGCCTATACCGCCCGCCGAGCTTGAAGCGGCGGGCTTTTGAAGCAGTATCGCCAGACTGGCGCGCGGCAAAAAACGGGCCGCGGCCGGTCTAGTTTTGCTAGAATCCCCGGGTCATATTGCACCGCGATATTCCTGGTGCGGCATGAGCGGTAATGATGGGCATCCAGCCATAACAACAACGGAGCCCCTCAAGCGGGCGGTCTCGAAGCGGACCGTCTGTTGTGTAACCTCTTGGTTCTAAAAACATCCAAGGAAGCCATATGCAGAAGCAACGTCCAAAGCACCTGGATCTGGCCAAGATCAGATTGCCGATTCCCGGCATCGTCTCGATCTTGCACCGGATCAGCGGTGTTGCGCTGTTCTTTTCTCTCCCACTGTTGATTTACCTGCTGCACGGTTCGCTGAGTTCGGCCGAATCGTTCGAAACCTACCGCGCCGTGGTCGGCCACCCGCTGATGAAGCTGGTGCTGCTGGGCCTGTTGTGGGCTTATATGCACCACTTCTGTGCCGGTATCCGTTTCCTGTTCCTTGATATTCACAAGGGCCTCGAATTGCAAACCGCCCGCGCCACCGCCAAGACCGTCGTGGCCGTCAGCCTGGCGCTGACCGTGGTTCTGGGAGTCGCTCTATGGTAAATCGCAATGTCGTCGGCGCCGGCTATGGTCTGCGCGATTGGATTATGCAGCGCGTGACCGCGGTGATCATGCTGATCTATACCGTGGCTTTGGCTTTGTTCCTGCTGACCATGCCGTCCGGCTACGAAGGCTGGAAAGCGTTCTTCGGCCAGGTCTGGGTGCAGGTGCTGACCCAAGTGACCCTGACCGCGCTGTTCCTGCACGTCTGGGTGGGCATCCGCGATCTGTGGATGGATTACGTGAAGCCGGCGGGCACCCGTCTGGCGCTGCATGTGTTCACCATCGTCTGGCTGGTTTCCTGTTTTATCTATTCCGTTAAAGTGGTCTGGGGGCTGTAATGGGTATTCCTGTTCGTCATTTCGACGCCGTTATCGTTGGGGCAGGCGGAGCAGGCATGCGCGCGGCCCTGCAATTGTCCGAGGCCGGCCTGAAGACAGCGGTGCTGTCCAAGGTGTTCCCGACCCGTTCCCACACCGTGGCCGCCCAGGGCGGCGTGTCCGCTTCGCTCGGCAACTCCGAGGAAGATCATTGGCACTGGCATATGTACGACACCGTCAAGGGGTCGGACTGGCTGGGCGACCAGGACGCCATCGAATTCATGTGCCGCGAAGCGCCCAAGGTGGTGGTGGAGCTGGAGCACTTCGGCATGCCGTTCGACCGCAACGCCGACGGCACCATTTACCAGCGCCCGTTCGGCGGCCATATGTCGAATTTCGGCGAGAAGCCGGTGCGCCGCGCCTGCGCCGCCGCCGACCGCACCGGTCACGCCATGCTGCACGCGCTGTACCAGCGCAATGTGCGTGCCAACACCCATTTCTTCGTTGAATGGATGGCGCTGGATCTGATCCGCGATGCCGAAGGCAATGTCCAGGGCGTGATCGCCATGGAAATGGAAACCTCGGAAATCGTCGTGTTCCAGGCCAAGGCCACCTTGTTCGCCACCGGCGGCGCCGGCCGCATCTTCTCCTCGTCCACCAATGCCTTCATCAATACCGGCGACGGCCTGGGCATGGCCTCCCGCGCCGGCATCCCGCTGGAAGACATGGAGTTCTGGCAGTTCCACCCGACCGGCGTGGCCGGCGCCGGCGTGTTGATCACCGAAGGCGTGCGCGGCGAAGGCGGCATTCTGCGCAACGCGCAGGGCGAGCGCTTCATGGAGCGCTACGCGCCCAACGCCAAGGACCTGGCGTCCCGCGACGTGGTGTCGCGCGCGATGGTGACCGAGATCAACGAAGGCCGCGGCTGTGGCCCGAACAAGGATCACGTGCTGTTGGACATCACCCACCTGGATCCGGAAGTGATCATGTCCAAGTTGCCGGGCATCCGCGAGATCTCGATCAAGTTCGCCGGCGTGGACCCGATCAAGGCCCCGATTCCGGTGGTGCCGACCTGCCATTACCAGATGGGCGGCATTCCCACCAACTACCACGGCGAAGTGGTGGTGCATGGCGAAAAAGTGCAGGGCTTCTACGCCGCTGGCGAATGCGCGTGCGCGTCGGTGCACGGCGCCAACCGCCTGGGCACCAACTCGCTGCTGGACTTGCTGGTATTCGGCAAGAGCTCGGCCAACTCGATGATCGAGTACATCAAGCAGCATCCGGAGGATCTGCCGGAACTGGCGCTGGCCGATGTCGAGCGCTCCGTCGCCCGCGTCGAGCGCCTGAACACTCAGACCGGCGGTGTGCAAGTCAATGACGCGCGCGAGGCGATGCAGCGCACCATGCAGGCGCACTGCGGCGTGTTCCGCTTCAAGGACATGCTGGCCGAAGGCGTGGAGAAGATTCTGGAAGTGGAGAAGATGGTGCAGCGCACCGAAATCTCCGACAAGTCCAATGTCTTCAACACCGCCCGCATCGAGGCGCTGGAGCTGGAGAACCTGATCGAAGTGGCCAAGGCCACGATGATCTCGGCGAATGCCCGCACCGAGAGCCGTGGCGCCCATGTGCGCGACGATGCCAAGGACACCGAGGAAACCCCGAACGGCCGCGACGACAAGAACTGGCTGAAGCACACGCTGTGGTATCGCGAAGCCAACCGTCTGGACTACAAGCCGGTCAATCTGAAGCCGCTGTCGGTCGATACGATCGCGCTGAAGACCCGCTCCTACTAAGGGTGCCATCAAGATGACTACCGAAACCGTCAAATTCCGCATCTACCGCTACAACCCGGAAACCGATGCCAAGCCGTATATGCAGGACATCAGCGTGGACATGAACTCCACCGAGCACAAGCTCTTGGACGCGCTGGTCAAGCTGAAGGTGAAGGACGACACGCTGAGCTTCCGCCGCTCCTGTCGCGAAGGCGTCTGCGGTTCCGACGCGATGAACATCAACGGCAAGAACGGTCTGGCCTGCCTGACCGACTTCCGTGATCTGAAACAGCCGATCGAGCTGCGTCCGCTGCCGGGCCTGCCGGTGGTCCGCGATCTGATCGTGGACATGACCCAGTTCTTCAAGCAGTACCACTCGATCAAGCCCTATGTGGTCAACGACACGCCGCCGCCGGAACGCGAACGCAAGCAGTCGCCGGAAGACCGCAAGGAGCTGGATGGTTTGTACGAGTGCATCCTGTGCGCGTGCTGCTCGACCTCCTGCCCGTCGTTCTGGTGGAACCCGGACAAGTTCGTCGGTCCGGCCGGCTTGTTGGCCGCCTATCGCTTCATCGCGGATACCCGCGACGAAGCCACCAAGGAGCGCCTGGACAACCTGGAAGACCCGTATCGTCTGTTCCGCTGCCACACCATCATGAACTGCGTGGACGTGTGTCCTAAGGGCCTGAACCCGACCAAGGCGATTGGCAAGATCAAGGACCTGATGGTCAAGCGTGCAGTATGAGCGCCTACGATCCGATTGAACTCAAGCGGATCCGTTGGCGGTCGCGGCGGGGCTTGCTGGAACTGGACCTGGTGCTGGAGAAATTCTTCGCCGGTCCCTTCGATCAGCTGACCCCCGTCGAGATTGAGGCTTATCGGCGGTTGCTGGATTTGCCCGATACCGATTTTCTGGATGTCGTCAGCGGCAAGGCCGATCTGGACGATCCGGAAGAAATGGCCATCGTGGCGATCCTCCGCTCGCTCTGACGGCTGTGCATCACCCCAATTACAACGACCATAAACCGACTGGGAGTATTGCTGTGGAAACTGATCGCAAAGTAACGCTCACATACAACGAGGGTAAGGACACTCTGGATCTGCCGGTCCAGAGTGGCACTTTGGGGCCGGATGTTGTCGACATCCGCACCTTTTCCAAAACCGGCATGTTCACGTTTGACCCGGGTTTCCTGGCCACCGCCAGCTGCGAGTCCGGCATCACCTTCATCGACGGCGACCTGGGCCAGCTCTACTACCGCGGCTACCCGATCGAGCAGCTCGCCGAGAAGAGCGACTATCTGGAAGTCTGCTACCTGCTGCTGAACGGCGAACTGCCGACCGCGGCGCAGCGCAAGGACTTCGAGAGGGGCATCATGCGTCATAATATGCTGCATGATCAGCTGATGAGCCTGTTCAAGGGCTTCCGCCGCGACGCGCACCCGATGGCGGTGATGGTGGGCGTGGTGGGCGCGCTGTCCGCCTTCTACCATGACTCGCTGGACATCTCCAATCCTGAGCATCGCCGCATTTCCGCGCATCGCCTGGTGGCCAAGCTGCCGACCATCGCCGCGCAAGCTTACCGCTACAACAAGGGCCTGCCGTTCTCCTACCCGAAAAACGGCCTGACCTACGCGGAAAACTTCCTGCACATGATGTTCTCCACTCCGTGCGAAGAGTACAAGGTGAACCCGGTGCTGGCGCGCGCGCTGGATCGCATCTTCACCCTGCACGCCGACCACGAGCAGAACGCCTCCACCTCCACCGTGCGTCTGGCCGGCTCTTCCGGCGCCAACCCGTTCGCGTGTATCGCCGCCGGCATCGCCTGCCTGTGGGGCCCGTCCCATGGCGGCGCCAACGAAGCCGTGCTGAAGATGCTGGACGAGATCGGCAGCGTGGAGAACGTGGCCGACTTCATGCAGGGCGTGAAGGACAAGCGTTACAAGCTGATGGGCTTCGGCCACCGCGTGTACAAGAACATGGACCCGCGCGCCTCCATCATGAAGCAGACCTGCGACGAAGTGCTGAACGAGCTGGGCCTGCACAACGATCCCAAGTTCAAGCTGGCGATGGAACTGGAAAAGATCGCGCTGTCCGATCCCTACTTCATCGAGCGCAAGCTGTACCCGAACGTGGACTTCTACTCCGGCATCGTGTTGTCGGCGATCGGCATCCCGGTGTCGATGTTCACCCCGATCTTCGCGCTGGCCCGCACCGTGGGCTGGATCGCTCACTGGAGCGAAATGATCTCCGACCCGGCGATGAAGATCGGCCGCCCGCGCCAGTTGTACACCGGCGCTCCGCGCCGAGACTTCACTGCGGTGGAGAAACGCAAGTAAGCAGGAACGAGGGTTGGCTGGAGCAGGGCTTCAGCCAGCCTTTTTTTCCGGCCCGAAGCCAGGGCCGGTCAAGGGCAGAATGTTATGGGAAGCACAACAACAAGTTTTTCCGATAGCGTTTTCCCCATGCAGCAACAGGGAGTTCGCGCCAGGGCGTAGCTGGCCGGATTCCGCACAGAAACGACAAAGGGTAGCCCCATGATGCAATCCATGTACAGCCATTCTTACCTGTTCGGTGGGAATGCACCGTTCATCGAGGAGCTGTACGAACAGTACCTCGCTGACGCCAATTCCGTTCCGAATGAGTGGCGCGACTATTTCGACAAGCTGGCGCAAGCGCCCGGCGCTGCCGAACGCGATGTGCCGCACATGCCGATCCAGGAATCCTTCATTCAGCTGGCCAAGAAGCCGGCCGCCGGCCAGCGCGCCAGCAGCGGGGCGGAATGGGAGACCATGCAAAAGCAGGTGGGGGTGCTGAAACTGATTTCCGCCTACCGCGTGCTGGGCAGCCGCCAGGCCAACCTGGACCCCTTGAAGCGCATGGATCAGGAACTGGTGCGCGAACTGGACCCGGCTACCCACGGCCTGACCGGCGCCGACATGGCGGTGCAGTTCAACGCCGGCTCGCTGGTGGGCCCGCAGAAAATGCCGCTGTCCGACATTCTGGCGCGCCTGAAGCAGACCTACTGCGGCAATATCGGCGTCGAGTACATGCACATCACCAAGTCGGATGAAAAGCATTGGGTGCAAAAACGCTTCGAGGGCGATCTGTCCACGCCGCGTTACGACGCGGCCAAGAAGCAGCGTATCCTGAAGCAGATCACCGCCGCCGAGACGCTGGAACGCTATCTGCACACCAAATACGTCGGCCAGAAACGCTTCTCGCTGGAAGGCGGCGAATCCGCCATCGCCGCGCTGGATCACCTGATCCAGAACGCCACCGGTCAGGGCGTGCAGGAACTGATCATCGGCATGGCCCACCGCGGCCGTCTGAACGTGCTGGTCAACACCCTGGGCAAGCTGCCGCGCGATCTGTTCGCTGAATTCGAAGGCAAGGCCGCCCAGCAAATGGCCTCCGGCGACGTGAAGTACCACATGGGCTTCTCCTCCGACATCCCGACCGCCGACGGTCCGATGCATGTGTCGCTGGCGTTCAACCCCTCGCACCTGGAAATCGTCAACCCGGTGGTGGAAGGCTCGGTGCGCGCGCGTCAGGAACGCCGCAAGGACGCGGAACGCAAGACCGCGGTGCCGGTATTGATCCACGGCGACTCCGCCTTTGGCGGCCTGGGCGTCAACCAGGGCACTTTCAACCTGTCGCAGACCCGCGGCTACGGCACCGGTGGCACGATACACATCGTGATCAACAACCAAGTGGGCTTCACCACCTCGGACACCCGCGACATCCGCTCCACCATGTATTGCACCGACGTGGCCAAGATGATCGAAGCGCCGATCTTCCACGTCAACGGCGATGATCCGGAAGCCGTCTGCTATGTGATGCAGGCCGCGCTGGACTACCGGATGACCTTCAAGAAGGACGTGGTCATCGATCTGGTGTGCTATCGCAAATTGGGCCACAACGAGGGCGACGACCCGTTCCTGACCCAGCCGATGATGTACAAGAAGATCGCCAAGCATCAGGGCGTGCGCGCGATGTACGCCGAGCGCCTGGTGCAGGAAGGCGTGCTGAAGGCGGAAGAAACCGACGCGCAGATCCAGGCCTACCGCGACGCGCTGGACAAGGGCGAGCACGTAGAGCAGACCGCGCTGACCAATTACAAGCGCGAACACGCGCTGGACTTCAGCCAGTACCTGGGCACCCACTGGGCGCATCCGACCGACACCTCGCTGCCGCAGGCCGACATCCAGCGCCTGACCGACAAGTTCACCTCGCTGCCGGAAGGCTTCAAGCTGCACCCGACGGTGCAGAAAGTGCTGACCGCGCGCAAGGCGATGGCCGCCGGTGAGCAGAACGCGGACTGGGGCATGGCCGAGACCCTGGCTTACGCCAGCCTGGTGACCAACGGCTTCGGCGTGCGCCTGTCCGGCGAAGACTCCGGCCGCGGCACCTTCTCCCACCGCCATTCGGTGCTGCACGACCAGAACCGCGAGAGCTGGGACCAGGGCAGCTATGTGCCGCTGCGCAATATGTCCGACAACCAGGCCGATTTCCTGGTGATCGACTCCATCCTGAACGAAGAAGCGGTGCTGGCCTATGAATACGGCTATGCCTGTTCCGCTCCGGATCAGTTGGTGATCTGGGAAGCCCAGTTCGGCGACTTCGCCAACGGCGCCCAGGTGGCCATCGACCAGTTCATTTCCTCCGGCGAGACCAAGTGGGGCCGTCTGTGCGGCCTGACCACCATCCTGCCGCACGGCTACGACGGCCAGGGCCCGGAACACTCGTCCGCGCGCCTGGAGCGTTGGCTGCAACTGTGCGCCGAGCACAATATGCAGGTGGTGATGCCGTCCGAAGCCTCGCAGATGTTCCACATGCTGCGTCGCCAGGTGCTGCGCCCGTATCGCAAGCCGCTGGTCATCTTCCTGTCCAAGCGCCTGCTGCGCTTCAAGGATTCGATGAGCCCGATCGAAGCGTTCACCAATGGCAGCTTCCGCCCGGTGATCGGCGACGCGGTGGTGCAGGATGCCAAGAAGGTCAAGCGCGTGCTGCTGTGCGCCGGCCAGGTGTATTACGACCTCGCCGCCGCCCGCAAGGAGCGCGGCCTGGAGGACGATATCGCCATCGTGCGCATCGAGCAGCTGTATCCGTTCCCGACCGAGCAAGTGGCCGCCGAACTGGCGCGCTTCCCGCAGGCTCGCGAAGTGATGTGGGTGCAGGAAGAGCCGCGCAACCAGGGTGCCTGGTATCAGATCCGCCATCGTCTGGAAGGCCTGTTGGGCGCCAAGCAGTCGCTGTCCTTCGCCGGTCGTCCGTCGTCCGCTTCCCCGGCCGTAGGCTATATGAGCAAACACGTCGCCCAACTCAAGGCTTTCGTTGAAGAAGCCATGTCGGTCGCCAAATAACCACTGAATGAGTTCGAGGCAGCCGGAGGGCTGCCTCTACATGGAGAAGAACATGCTGATTGAAGTCACCGTCCCGCAACTGCCCGAGTCCGTATCCGAAGCCACGCTGATGAGCTGGCACAAGAAGGTTGGCCAAGCCGTCAGCCGCGACGAGAACCTGATCGACCTGGAAACCGACAAGGTGGTGCTGGAACTGCCGGCGCCCCAGGCAGGCGTGATCGTTGAAATCATCGTGGAAGACGGCGCCACCGTGGTGTCCGGCCAACTGATCGCCAAGATCGACACCGCCGCCAAGGCCGGTGACGTGGCTCCGGCCGCTGCAGCCGCTCCGGCTCCTGCCGCCGCCCCGGCACCCGC
>NZ_JAJOHW010000103.1 GCF_021129195.1 Chromobacterium aquaticum
AATCGTCTTCTGAAAGTGACATCCTTCTCTATTTTTGTCGTGCCAAGCCCAGGCTTGGAGTTGGTGAATTGAGATCCCCGTTTGGGCCGCCTTTGCGCGGCCTCTTTTTTGTCCGCTCGGCGGCGGCATGGCCTGATGGAGCATGCCCGAGCGGGCGCGGTAAGGGCTGGCGAGGCAGTGGATAAAAAAAGAGCCCCGGTTTAGGGGGCTCTGAATTGCACCTTCGCTCAGGTGATCGACGTGACTGCCGGCGGGCGTGTATCCACAACAAGCAGATGTTCGATCGTATCGAAACCGCCCTCGGGGGAGAGCGGATTCGATGGACGCAGTATGCGCCGGCCGACAGCGCTCAAATAGAGTGATTAGTTGGGGCTTATGTGACGGGCTGTGATGAAATCGAGGTGGGCTTAACACTTGCGCAATGAATTGGCCTTTGCGCAACAAACAGACAAAAAAAGAGCCCCGGATCGGGGCCCCAATTTGCACCTTCGCTCAGGAGACCGACGCGCCGGCCAGAAGGGGTAGGTAATTTCCAACAAAACAGGCGCGTCGATCCTGCCAGATACAGGACCCTTGGTCGGGGTCCCGGCTGCTGACGGAAACCAGTATGCCCATTCATTCCTAAGCGGGATATTTGGATTTGTTGTGTTTTATGTGACGCTATGTGACCCGAGACGGATTGGCCGTTATCATGTTGCGGTGCAAATGATATGAAGGCGGCCGGTGCGGCCGCACAGCCAAGGGAAACAGTGTGGACAAGCATTATCCGGTGATAGATACCCGCAGCATCGTGATGCGTTGGGGCGATATGGATGCCGTCGGGCATCTGAACAATACGTATTACTTTCGTTATCTGGAACAGATCCGGCTGGACTGGTTGGAAAGCCTGGGCCATGGCATAGATCCTTCCGGCTGCGGCCCGGTGCTGGCCGGCACCGCCTGCGTGTTTCGCAAGGAAATCACTTATCCCGCCACATTGGACATCACCATAGAGCTGGAAAAGCTGGGCCGCAGCAGCCTGAAGCTGCGCCATCATTTCTATCGGTGGGATGATCCCGGCGTGGTCTATGCCAGCGGCGAGGTGACGCTGGTGTGGGTGGATTACCAGGCCGGCAAGTCGGTATCGATTCCCGACGATATCCGCGCGGCGATTGACGCTGCGGCGCCTTCCGTCTGAGGAACTGGCGTCAGCCCCGCTGTGGCAGCTTGTTGCGCATCAGGTCGCGTATCAGGAAACGGCTGGGATGGGTGGCTTGCATCAGGCTGCGGGCCACCGGCGCTGGCTCATCCTCCAGCAGCGCCGCCAGCATTTCACCCGACAAGGGCGCGGTGATCATGCCGCGCGAGCCATGGGCGGTGTTGACGTACAAGCCGTCTATCCATGGCGCGGCGTCGTTCAATTGCAGCGTGGCGTCCTTGCTCAACGGCAGATAGGTGTCGATCAGGCTTTGCGCGTGGGCGACCGGGCCGACGATGGGCAGATAGTCAGGACTGGTGCAGCGCAGCGACGCGCGGCCGGACAAGGCTTTTTCCAGCAGGGCTTCTCCGCCCAAGGCCTTGTACAGGCTGGGTGCCAGCCCGGCCAGCATGTGCAGGTTTTCCTGGTGCTCGAACAGATTGACGCCTAGGTCCTCGGTATTGAACTTGAAGGTGGCGCCCAGGCAGTGCTCGCCGAAGCGCGCGGGTGAGATATAGCCTTCGCCGCATAATACGGTGCGTAGCGCCTCGCTTTGAGTGGTGGCGCGGGCGACGGTGACCTGGCCGCGGATTTTCTTCAGCGGCAGGTGCTGGGTGGCGTCGAAGGCGCCGGTTTCCGCCGCGCCGGCGAGGATGACCACCGAGCCTATCGCCACCGAGCCTTCGTCGCCGATGGCGACCCAGCTCTTGTCCAGCGGGTTGTAATCCAGTTCGACGATGGTGCGGCTGGTGCGGACCTGGATATTGGGATGTTCGACCAGCTTGCGCACCAGGGCCGGCGGATTGACCCAGCCGCCCTGCGGGAAGAACAGGCCGCCGTGCGGCAGCTCCACGCCGGCCAGCTCGCTGGCTTCTTGCGAGTCGACCCGCTTGAGGACATCGGGGCTGAAGCCGGCGCCGGCCAGGCCGTCGTGTCGTTCCGCTTCCGCCGCATCATGCGCCAGTTGCAGCACGCCGCAGCCGCGCCAATGAGCATCGTCTTCCGGCAACTGGGTGCGCAGCGTGCGCAGGCTGTAGCCGTATCCGGACAGGATCAGGCGGGTCAGAGGGGTGAAATGCGGGGACAGCTTGGCGTACAGCACGCCTTGCGGGTTGCCGGAGGCACCGCGCGCCAGTTCCGGCAGGCGTTCCACCACGGTGACCTGCCAGCCGCGGCAGGCCAGGCTGTAAGCGCTGGCCGCGCCGGCGATGCCGCCGCCGATGACGATGGCGCTACGCTCGCCGTGGCGGCGCGCCGGGCGCGCGAACCACGGAGGCGACCAGCCGCCGTCGGGCAGTGTCTGCAGATGGCCGTGGCTCATCTCGCGCTTGTGGCCGAAGCCGGCTGTCTTGCTGACGGCGAAGCCGGCTTCGCTCAGACCGCGGCGCACGAAGCCGGCGCTGGTGAAGGTGGCGAAGGTGGCGCCGGGAGCGGACAACCGCGCCATGGTCTGGAACAGCTGCGGCTGCCACATATCGGGGTTTTTGGATGGGGCGAAGCCGTCCAGGAACCAGGCGTCGACGCGGGCGTCCACCTCGGGCAGCACATCCAGCACATCGCCGATCAGCAAGGTCAGCGTGACGCGTCCCTGGTTCAGCAGCAGCCGGTGCCAGCCTGGCGGCAGCGACTGGTATTGGGCCAGCAATTGCTGAGCCAGCCCGGCCAGCTGCGGCCACAGCGCCAAGGCCTGGGCCAGGTCGCGTGGCGTCAGCGGGAATTTTTCCGCGCTGATGAAATGCAGCCTGGCGTCGGCCGGCGCCCGCTCCAGGAAGAGCTCCCAGGCGCATAGAAAGTTCAGACCGGTGCCGAATCCGGTTTCGGCGATGGTGAACTGGCCATGCGCCGGCAAGGCGGCGAAACGCTCCGCCAAGCGGTTGTGGCGCAGGAATACATGGCGGGTTTCGTCCAGCCCGGAGGCGCGGGAGAAATAGACATCGCCAAAGGCGAGGGAAACGGGTTGACCGTCTTGCCAGTCGAGTTGAGCGTGTGGGGTCATGCGCGCGGAGTCGGGGCGCGGCGCGGCGCCGCGGATGAATTAGGATGTCCTGATGATACCGCAGTTTTGCGCCGCTGATGAGCGCCGCCGCCGCGGCGCCCGTTCAGATTATGTGCGCAGCGGCCAGGTCCAGCCGTTCCGGCGCCAGGCTGTCCAGCATCAGCGGCGCGGTGGTGGCCAGTTGCGGATAGTGCTTGCCCAGCGAGCGGTAATACAGCGGGTCGTAATGCTTGGCCAGGAGCTCCGCCACCAGTGCGTCGAAGTGCCCGGTCCGGATCAACTGGTTCCAGGCCTCCAGCTGCTCGCCGGAATGCAGCCCTTTCAGGAAGCCGAGCTGGCGCATCAGCGCTTCCGGATCTTGCAGATAGAAGTCGTAGTCCTCCAGCAGGAAGCGCACGCGCTCCGCCAGCGGCACCTCCAGCAGCAGGCAATCGCCTTGGTGCATCTGGCGGTACAAGGCGTCCGGCAGGGAGACGAAGCCGACTTTCTTGCTTTCCGATTCGATGAACACCGGGCGTTCCAGGTCCAGGCCGCGCATCTGCTGCAAGAGCAGGGTGTCGAACCATTTTTGCGGCGGCTGCGGCAGGTCCGGTAGCCGGCCCAGCACCGAGCCGCGGTGATTGGCCAGTCCTTCCAGGTCCAGCACTTGATGGCCGGCGCGCGCCAGCGCCTGCAGCAAGCGGCTCTTGCCGGAGCCGGTGGGGGCGCAGATCAC
Organism: Chromobacterium aquaticum; assembly: GCF_021129195.1. GTDB lineage: Bacteria > Pseudomonadota > Gammaproteobacteria > Burkholderiales > Chromobacteriaceae > Chromobacterium > Chromobacterium aquaticum. Next base: position 3,889 of record NZ_JAJOHW010000103.1, read on the forward strand.
GCGCAGCTTGAGCTGGCCCGGCAGTTCGTCCAGCCATTGCAGCACCTGGCGGCGATAGGCTTTATAGCCGCCTTCCAGCTGATGGGCGGGCCAGCCGATCTGGGCGAAGATCAGCGCCATCGAGCCGGAACGCTGGCCGCCGCGCCAGCAGCAAATCAGCGGCCGCCAGGATTTGGGACGGTCGGCGAAGCGCTCCTCGATATGGCGGGCGATGTTCTTGGCCGCCAGCGCAGCGCCCACCTTGCGCGCTTCGAACGGGGACACCTGTTTGTACAGGGTGCCGACGCGGATGCGCTCCTCGTCGTCCAGAACCGGACAGTTTATGGCGCCGGGGATGTGATCTTCGGCAAATTCTGCCGGGGAGCGCACGTCGATGATCTCGTCAAACTGCCCCAGCTGTGATACGTTCGCGACCTTGAAAAGCATAAATATGGCGGAGTCCGCAAATGGCTGATATCAAATTGACGCAATTGTCTCACGGCGGCGGTTGCGGCTGCAAAATCGCGCCTTCGGTGCTGGAATCCATTCTGTCGACGGCCAAGGAAAAGATGGCTTTCCCCAATCTGCTGGTGGGCGCGGAAACCAGCGATGACGCGGCGGTGTATCAATTGAACGTCTCCCAGGCCATTGTGGCGACGACGGATTTCTTCATGCCCATCGTCGACGATGCCCGCGACTTCGGCCGCATCGCCGCCACCAATGCGCTTTCGGACATTTATGCGATGGGCGCGACGCCCATCATGGCGCTGGCCATCGTTGGCATGCCGGTGAACCTGCTGCCGGTGGAAACCATACGCGCGATCCTCGATGGCGGCGAATCGGTGTGTCACGCGGCCGGCATTCCGCTCGCCGGCGGCCATTCCATCGATTCCCCCGAACCCATCTATGGCCTGGTGGCGCTGGGCGTGGTGCATCCGGACCAGCTCAAGCGCAATAGCGAGGCGCGCGACGGCGATGTGCTGATCCTGGGCAAGGGCCTGGGCGTCGGCATCCTGGCGCAGGCGATGAAAAAAGGCGTGCTCGGCGACGACGGCTACCAGGCCTTGATCGCCTCCACCACCAAGCTGAACACGGTGGGCGCCGAACTGGCGGCGATGGACGGGGTGCACGCCCTGACCGATGTGACCGGTTTCGGCCTGCTTGGCCATGCGCTGGAAGTGTGCAAGGGCGCGGGCCTGGCCGCGCACATCGATATGCAGCAGGTGCCGGTGATCGCCGAGGCCAGATCGTTTGCCGAGCAGGGCTATGGACCGGGCGCGATCGAGCGCAACCTGGCCAGCTTCGGCGCGCACGTGGACTTCGGCGCCGGGCTGCCGGAATGGCAGTTGCGCCTGCTGGCGGATCCGCAGACCAGCGGCGGCTTGCTGGCGGCGGTGGCGCCGGAGCTGGCGGACGAAGTCTTGGCGCGTTTCCGTGAGGCCGGCTTCGATTATGCGGCCAAGATCGGCCGTCTGGCCGCCGGCGATGCCCGCATCGTCGTGCGCTGAGCCGCGGGCATGAAGGAACTGAAGCGGGCGGCCCGCGACCGGCCGTTGGCGCAACTAGCGCGGCTGGCGCCCGGGCGCGTGGGTGGCGCGCGCCGTTCCGGCGCCGTCGGCGCCAACATCCAGTGGTTTGACGGCAGCGTGGCGGCGGGCTTCCCGTCGCCGGCCGACGATTATCTCGAGCAACCGCTCAATCTCAACGATTTCCTGATCCAGCACCCGGACACCAGCTTTTTCGTCCGCGTCGCCGGCGACGCGATGAGCGGGGCCGGCATTTTCGATGGCGATCTGCTGATCGTCGACCGCCTGCTGACGCCGCGCCACAACGATGTGGTGATCGCGGCGCGCGGCGAGGAATTCCTGGTTCGCCGGCTGCACTTGAGCCCGGAGCGGGCCTGCCTGCGCGCCGCCCAGCCTGGCTTTGCCGATCTGCCGGTCGCGGACGGCGCGGAAATCTGGGGCGTGGTCAGCTCGGTGGTGCGCTCGCTGCGCTGAGCGGCCGGCCACGGCCGCGCGGCGTCGCTGCGCGGTCCTTGGACTTGAAAAGCAACTGGTCATGCCCAGATAGAGCTTATCAACGTTCCGAAGGAGCCACTCCATGCGATTCGACAAGCTGACCACCAAGTTCCAGCAGGCGCTGGGGGATGCCCAGAGCCTGGCCCTGTCACACGATCACGGTTATATCGAGCCGCAGCATCTGCTGCTGGCGATGCTGGACGACGCCGACAGCGGCATCGGCGGCCTGCTGGCGCGCGCCGGCGTCAATGTGCCCGCGCTCAAGGCCGGGCTGAACCAGTCGCTACAACGGCTGCCGCGAGTGCAGGGCACTGGCGGCGAGATCACCGTGTCGCGCGAGTTGGCCAATTTATTGAACCTGAGCGACAAGGCGGCGATGAAGCTGGGTGATGAATACATCGCCAGCGAGCTGTTCCTGTCCGCGCTGAGCCAGGACAAGGGCGAGGCCGCGCGCTTGCTGAAGGAGCACGGCGGCCAGCCGGCGGCGATCGAAGCCGCCATCGCCGCGGTGCGCGGCGGCGCCAGCGTGTCCAGCCAGGATGCGGAAAGCCAGCGCGAAGCCCTGAAGAAATATACCCAGGACCTGACCGAGCGCGCGCGCCTGGGCAAGCTGGATCCGGTGATCGGCCGCGACGACGAAATCCGTCGCGCCATCCAGGTATTGCAGCGCCGCACCAAGAACAACCCGGTGCTGATCGGCGAGCCCGGCGTCGGCAAGACCGCCATCGTCGAAGGCCTGGCGCAGCGCATCATCAACGGCGAAGTGCCGGAGAGCCTGAAGAACAAGCGCTTGCTGGTGCTGGACCTGGCGGCGCTGATCGCCGGCGCCAAATTCCGCGGCGAATTCGAAGAGCGCTTGAAGGCGGTGCTGAACGATCTGGCCAAGGACGACGGCCAGACCCTGATCTTCATCGATGAAATCCACACCCTGGTGGGCGCCGGCAAGGCCGAGGGCGCGATGGACGCCGGCAATATGCTGAAGCCGGCGCTGGCGCGCGGCGAGCTGCATTGCATCGGCGCCACCACGCTGGACGAATACCGCAAATATATCGAAAAGGACGCGGCGCTGGAGCGCCGCTTCCAGAAGGTGCTGGTGGGCGAACCCTCGGTGGAGGACACCATCGCCATCCTGCGCGGCCTGCAGGAAAAGTACGAGATCCATCATGGCGTCGACATCACCGACCCGGCCATCGTCGCCGCGGCCGAGCTGTCGCAGCGTTATATCACCGACCGCTTCCTGCCGGACAAGGCCATCGACCTGATAGACGAGGCCGCCAGCCGCATCAAGATGGAGCTGGATTCCAAGCCAGAGGCGATGGACAAGCTGGACCGCAGGCTGATCCAATTGAAGATCGAGCGCGAAGCGGTGAACAAGGAAAGCGACGAGGCCTCGCAAAAGCGGCTGAAGCTGATCGAGGACGAGATCGCCGAGCTGTCGCGCGAATACGCTGACCTGGATGAAATCTGGAAGGCGGAGAAGGCGGCGCAGCAGGGATCGCAAAGCATCAAGGAGGAAATCGAGCGCCTCAAGCTGGACATGGAGGACTTGAAGCGCAAGGGCGATTGGCAGAAGCTGGCGGAACTGCAATACGGCAAGCTGCCACAGCTGGAAGCGCGGCTGCAGGACGCGGAAGCGGCCGGCGCCGGGGAGCAGGCCAAGCCCAACCGCCTGCTGCGCACCCAGGTGGGCGCGGAGGAGATCGCGGAAGTGGTCAGCCGCGCCACCGGCATTCCGGTGTCCAAGATGCTGGAAGGCGAGCGCGACAAGCTGTTGCGAATGGAAGAGGTGCTGCATCAGCGCGTGGTGGGGCAGGACGAGGCGGTCAGCGCGGTGGCCGACGCCATCCGTCGCTCCCGCTCCGGCCTGGCCGACCCCAACAAGCCCTACGGCTCCTTCCTGTTCCTGGGGCCGACCGGGGTGGGCAAGACCGAGCTGTGCAAGGCCTTGGCCGGCTTCATGTTCGATAGCGAAGATCATCTGATCCGCATCGATATGTCCGAGTATATGGAGAAGCATTCGGTGGCCAGGCTGATCGGCGCGCCGCCGGGCTATGTCGGTTATGAGGAAGGCGGCTATCTGACCGAACAGGTGCGCCGCAAACCGTATAGCGTGATCCTGCTGGACGAGGTGGAAAAAGCACATCCGGACGTGTTCAACATCCTGCTGCAGGTGTTGGACGATGGCCGGCTGACAGATGGCCAGGGCCGTACCGTGGACTTCAAGAACACGGTGGTGGTGATGACGTCCAATATCGGCAGCCAGCAGATCCAGACCATGGATACCGACGATTACCAGGTGATCAAGCTGGCGGTGATGGCGGAAGTGAAAACCCAGTTTCGGCCAGAGTTCATCAACCGCATCGACGAGGTGGTGGTGTTCCACGGCCTGGGCGAGCAGCACATCAAATCCATCGCCCGCATCCAGCTCAAGAGTCTGGAAGGCCGGCTGGCCAAGCTGGACCTGGATCTGCAGGTCAGCGAGGAAGCGTTGGCGCTCTTGTCCGAAGTCGGCTTCGACCCGGTCTACGGCGCGCGGCCGCTGAAACGGGCGATCCAGAGCGAGTTGGAAAACCCGCTGGCCAAGGCTATCCTGGCCGGCAAATACCCACCGAAATCCACCATCCTGGTGGAAGCGCGGGACGGCCATCTGAGCTTCGCCTGAGCGCAGGTCCGCTGCTAAAAAAGCCCGGGATTCCGGGCTTTTTTAGCGTCTGGAGGGTTCAGCCGCGATCGGGGCAGAGGAAGCAGTCCGACATGTGGTCGTTGACCACGCCGCAGGCTTGCAGATAAGCGTAGATCACCGTGCTGCCGACGAAGTTCATGCCGGCTTTCTTCAGTGCCTTGCTGACGCGGTCGGACAGCTCGGTGCTGGCGGGCACCCGCTCGTCGTCGTGGCGGCGCAGTAGCGGCCGGCCGTCCACATGCGCCCACAGCCAGCCGGCGAAGCTGCCGTGTTGCCGCTGCATCTGCAGGAACACCTTGGCGTTGCGGATGGCGCTCCGGATCTTCAAACGGTTGCGCACAATGCCGGCATCCTGCATCAGCCGTTCCACATCGGCCTCGTCCATCGCCGCGACCTTGACCGGATCGAAGCCGTGGAAGGCGCGGCGGTAGCCCTCGCGCTTGCGCAAGATGGTGATCCAGGATAGGCCGGTCTGGGCGCCCTCCAAGATCAGCATCTCGAACAGCTTGCTATCGTCGCGCTCCGGCCGTCCCCATTCCTGGTCGTGATAAGCGACATAGAGCGGGTCGTCGCCGCACCAGGCGCAGCGGGCGGGCGCCGGCATCAGCGGTTATGCAGCAGGATGTCGCACTGCAGCCCCACTTTTTGCAGGCCGACGCGGCTTTGCAGATTGATCACCAGCGGATTGCGGATATTGGCTTTCATCGATGGCAGCGCCGGGTGTTGTTCGTCGGCCTGATTGCTCAGCATCAGTAGGATGGCGACATCCTGAGGCTGTTGCAGGCGCAGTTCCGCCACTTCCGCGTCATCCAGTTCGATTTCGTAGCGAATGTCCAGCGCTTCCGGCGTGGCGATGCTGAAGATGATGCCGGGATCGTCCAGCGACTGCAGCCAGAACACCTGCGGCTGAGCCTGGGTCGCGTTATGGAACAGCTTGAAGCGGGTGCAGCTCTCCAGCGCGGGAATGCCGTGCGGGAAAGTGATGATGGTGCTCTCGTCGATATCGACCTGGCCGAGCTGGCTAGACTGGAACAGCATGGCGTGCCTCCTGGCGTGACAATGCTCATATTATGCATGGCGGTAGCGCCAATTGCATAAAAGCCTGTGCAATGCCCATTGCGGGCCAGCTCTGCACGCAGAGCAAGGCCTCGGATTGTTTTTGATCGCTTGCCAACGCCGTTTTCTCCTCTGTTTTCGCCTTGTCTCGCTCCCGCGCGCAGGAGCGTGGACGCGTCCCAGGCTGCCGCGCCGCAGCATCGAATATCGCAAGCCGTGGTTGTGGCTGCGGGCATCAGCACCTAGTATCAATATTACTCGAATGTCGTATTTGGCTTGAGCCGCGGGCGGCCGTAACGGCCGCCGCGCGCATTGCGGGGAGGGTGATCCCATGGGCTTGCCGGCCAAGCGGTTTCTGGTGCTTGAAGATCAGCTGGTGTTGCGCAAGCTGATTTCCCGCCAGGCCAGTTTTTTCAGTCGTTACGAGGTGGCCATCGATGAGTTCAGCGACCCGGCCGAGGCGCTGCGCAGCATAGGAGAGAACCGCTATGACCTGATCGTCACCGATATCGGCATGCCGGGCATGAACGGCATAGACTTCATCAAGCACGTGGCCTTGCTCGGCTATCGCTCCGCCTTGCTGATCATTTCCGGATATGACGGCAAAACGCTGAACACCATCAGCGAAATGGCCGGCAGCTTGGGCATAGGCAGCACCCGCTTTCTGTCCAAACCCTATTCGGCGGAAGCCTTTCTCGCCGTGCTCAACGGCATCTTCTCCGACCTTGAGCGCGCTTATCAGGTGCAGCAGCTGGAGGTGGAAAGCTTTTTCGCCGATATCTGCGCCGGCGATTTCAAGCTGGAGCTGGAGCCGATATTGCGCTTGCCCGATTTGAGTCCGGTCGGTTTCGGCGTGGCGGCGCTGATCCGGCCGCAGGGACGGGTGGAGTGGGGCGCGGGTTTGTTCAATGTGCTGGCGCAGCGCAAGGGCGTGTCCGCGCTGGTGCTGGAAGAACTGGTGGCGCGCATGGCCAGGCTGTGGTCCGGCTTGCGCCAGCAGGGCTTGGGCGAGGACTGCGGTTTCAATGCGCGCATCGACACCTCCTGTCTGGAAAGCGAGCATGTGTTCGACCACTGCCACGCCTTGCTGCAGCAGTTCGGCGCGCCGTCGCGGCTATTGGGCTTCGAGCTGGCCGACGGTCTGGGGCCGCAGTCGCCGGCGCTGGCGTTCGAGAATGTCGCCAAGATCAAATACCTGGGCTTCCGCTTGATCGCCGATGCCTTCGGCTCCGGTTCGCTGACCCAGAGCAATATGCTCAAGCTGCCCTTCGATCACGTCAACATTCCGCGGCAAACCCTGCAATGGATACGCGGCATGCTGGGCGCGGATCCGCAGGCATTGCGCTTTTTGCGCATTTACGGTTTGGCGCCGGGGGCGATCACCGCCAGCGGCATCGACGAGGAGGACAGCGTGGCGCTGGCTAAGGATCTGGGCTGTCCATGCGTGCGCGGCGCTTATGTGGCGCTGCCGCTACGCGAGAACGAATTGAGCGATTATCTGCGGCAGAGCCGTCAGGCGGCGACGGCGGAGGGGAGCGCGGAATGAGTGCTGCGGTGGATTTTTCCCGAATGCGGATCTTGATCGTGGACGACCAGACCCTGGTGCGTTCGCTGATCAGCCAGGCCTTGCAGGCGATGGGCCTGCGCTCCGAATCCATTTTCCAGGCGGCGGACGGCACCGCGTCGATGCGCTTGCTCGACATCCGCATGGTGGACCTGGTGCTGTGCGATGTGCAGATGGCACCGATGAACGGCATGGATTTGTTGAAAGAGCTGCGCTGCGGTCACACCATGAACCCATCCAATCTGCCCTTCGTGTTCCTGTCCGGCCACGCCGACCGCAGCAATGTGGTACTGGCCAGCCAACTGCACGCCGACGGTTTCGTGGTCAAGCCGCCGAAGCCGGCCGACGTGGAGAAGGCCATCGTGGCGGCGATGCAGCGCAAGCGGCCGGAAATCGACCCGTTCAGCTATTATGGCGTCGCCACCGGCAGCGAGTATGACCGCAAGGTCTTTGGCCGGCTGTTCGATGCGCCGGCGCTGCCCGAGGCGCCGCCTGGCACCGCGGTCAGCCTGCTGGCGGTCAAGGCGGGGTCGGTGCTGGCCCAGGACCTGTGCAGCAAGCATGGCCATCTGCTACTGCCGCGCGGCGCGGCGATTTCCGCCAACCAGATCGCGGTGCTACGCGATTTCAGCGATCGTTACGGCGTGATGCGGCTCTTTGTCGAGGAAAGCCCCGAGACTGAAGCCGCGCCGTCGAACGAACATTGAGCCCCGCTCCGATGAAGCTGTCCAGGCCGCGCCAGGAACACACCAAGTCCATCCGTCGCGCGGTGATCCTGATCGTGCTGTTGCTGGGCGCGCTGCAGGCGGGCGCCATTCTGCGCCTGCTGAATGAGTCTTGGGACTCCTACCGCCAGGCCCAGCATGTGGCGGAGCTGAACCGCGACATCTCGGCGCTGTATCTGGCGCTCAACGCGGAAAATCTGGAGAGCAGTCAGCTGCGGCTGCTGTTGACCGCGAAAGTGCCGCCCACGCAGCAGCAGCAGGATGATTTGCGGCGTCTGGCCCGCGATACCGATGCCAAGTTCGTGGTGGCGCTGGCTTCCATGCCGGTTATCGCCGGTGTGGACGTCAGCAGTCAGAAGCGGCTGTCCAGTCTCGCCCATGATTTCAAAGTGCTGCGGGCCGAGTCCCTGGCCGTGTTGCGGCAGCGGGATTTTCAGAACGAGTCGATGAGCAATCTGCTGTACTTGGTCACATCGCGCTTGCGCAATGAAGCCGGAGGCATCCTGGCCGCGGACATGGCGCAGCTGGCCAGCCAGGCCGATCCCACCCTCAACAGCCTGATGATGATCAAGCAGAACCTGTGGTTGCTGGGCGGCCAACTGCGCGGCAACGCGGTGGCGCTGCTCATCCGGGAGCAGCTGGGGCACCGGATGAACCGCGACATCGAGGACGATCTGGCGTTCCGGCTCAGCTCCGCGATGGTGATGGTGGAGCAGATGCGGCCCATCATCCTGGCGGCGCACGACGATGAGCTGAAAGCGGCGTTCAATAATCTGGTGACACTGACCTTGAAGCTGCAATTGGTGGTCAAGCTGCAGCATGAGCAGATAGACGGCGTGCAGTCATTCAATCAGGCCACCGATTTCCATGCCAGCCTGGCGGAGTTGAGCACGGTCTTGCAAAACGCGTTCGGCATGGTGGAGCGGATGACGGCCGAGCGCATCGACGAAGGGCGCAGCGTCTTTCTGTTCCGCATGGTGCGCGATGGCCTGTTCGGCGCGCTGGCCTTGGGCCTGGTGCTGGTGCTGCTGCACTATATGGTGAGCCGCGTGCTGCGGCCGTTGTCCGCGTTGAAGCATATGCTGGACGCTTCCGGCGACGCGGTGCTGATCGTCAATCGCAATGGCCGCATCGAGATCGCCAACCCCGGGGCCGGCAAGATGTTCGGCTATCCGCAGGAAGTGCTGCACGGCATGTCGGCTTACAGCCTGCTGGAGGTGCCGGGCGGCGTCAGCCACTTGACGCAGGCCTTGGACGATCAGACCACGGTGGAGCTGACCGGGGAAGGGTTGCCGGCCAGTGGCGAGCGTTTCTATGTGCTCATTTCCCTCAGCCGGTTCAGCGACAGCCGCGACCACAGCTGGCGCATGCTGACGGTGCGCAATGAACAGCAGCGGCGTCAGGCGGAGACCTCGCTGGAGCGCAGTGTGGAGTTGCTGTCGGCGATCTCCGTGGTCGAAGGCATGCTGCTGGCGCGGGAGCCGCGCGACAAGGTGTTCGAAGCGCTGCACCGCGTGTTCTGCCAGCATGCCGGCGCCGAGCAATGCCTGCTGCTGGCCTGGTCGCCCTTGGATGGCGATGGTCAATCGCTGCAGCTGCAGGCCGGAGATTGGCCGCGGGAGCTGCCATCCTTGAGCGAGGTGGCGCAGGCGCCGGCTCCGCTCAGCTGGCTGTTCCAGCTGCTGAGCGAACGCTCGGCCTGGATCTCCCTGCCGGTGATGCTGGGCGGCGATGTCGCCGCCGCGGTGTGCCTGCTGCAACCGGATGTGTATCGGCTGGGCGTGGGTATGCAGCCGCTGCTCAGCGCCTACGCCAACATCCTGGGTTTTTATGATGAAGAGGCGCGGCGCAAGGTGTCGGAGGCGCAGCTGCGCGCGGTGCTGCAAGAGGAGGAGGCGGTGTTCGCCTCCTCGCCGGTGGGCTTGCTGCGCCTGAATGAACAGTTGCAGGTGTCGCGCGCCAACCAAACCGCGGAACTGATCTTCGATGTCGGCGATTACGGCCTCGCCGGCATGCATTTGATGGAATTGATGGCGTCGGAACAAGGCTGGATCGAGCTGACCGAGCATCTGCAGCAGATGCGGCAGGGTACCCGCATCCACTGCGAACTGGAGTGCCTGGCCGGCGCGGGTCAGCCGATCTGGGTGCTGTTCGAGGGCCAGATGGTGGCCACCGAGGTGGTGGAAGGGGTGATGATACTGGCCTGTCTCGACATCACCGAGCGCAAGATGGCCGAGTTCGAATTGCGGCTGGCGCGCGACCAGGCCAATGCCGCCAACCGCGCCAAGAGCGCCTTCCTCGCCACCATGAGCCACGAGATCCGTACTCCGATGAATGGCGTGTTGGGCATGCTGGAATTGCTGAACATGACCCGGCTGGATGGCGAGCAGAGCGATGCGGTGGCGACGATACACGATTCCGCGCAAACCTTGCTGCGGCTGATAGACGACATCCTGGATTTTTCCAAGATCGAGGCCGACAAGCTGGAAATCGTCACCGCGCCGACCGCCTCGCGCCCCTTCCTGGAAAGCATACGCAGCCTGTACCAGGAAAACGCCTACAAGAAAGGCCTGGATTTCCAGCTGGATGTGGACGAGCAACTGGCGCCGACGCTGGTGATGGACCCCTTGCGGGTGCGGCAGATCCTGCAGAACTTCATCAGCAACGCGATCAAGTTCACCGTGCATGGCGGCGTGGCGATACGGGTCAAGGTACTCAGCTCGATGGCCAATTACCAATCGCTGAGCTTCGAAGTGGAAGACAGCGGCATCGGCATGTCCGAGGACAGCCTGTCCCGGCTGTTCCAGCCGTTCACCCAGGCGGACTCCGACACCACCCGGCGCTTTGGCGGCACCGGTCTGGGCCTCGCGATCTGCCGACGGCTGGCCGGCCTGATGGGCGGCCATGTGGAACTGGAAAGCCAGCTGGGCAAGGGCAGCTGCGCGCGGCTATTGCTGGAAGTGGAATGGCTGGACCAGGTGGTGGCGCCGGTCAGCCTGCCGCAGGTCCATGTGCCGGCGGAAATGCCGCGCGAGGAAGAGCCCGAGGCGATGAGTCTGTCCTCCTCGATGCGTGTGCTACCGATTCTGTTCGCCGAGGACAATCCCACCAACCGCAAGCTGACGCTGAAGCAGCTGGAAAAACTGGGTTATCCGGCGGAGTGGGCCGAGGATGGCGACCGCGCGTTCGCCAAATGGCTGTCCGGCCGCTATTCGATGATCCTGACCGACTGCCACATGCCGGGCATCGACGGTTACCAGCTGGCGCGGCTGGTGCGCGCGCATGAGCACGAACATCCGGAGCTGGGGCGCATTCCCATCGTCGCCTGCACCGCCAATGCCGCCAAGGAAGAGCAGGACAAGACGCGAGAAGCCGGCATGGACGATTTCCTGACCAAGCCCTTGTCGATTTCGGCCTTGTCCGACGCCTTGCAGAAATGGGCGGCCAAGGACCCGCGCGCCGCCGGCTCGGCGCCGCCGGAGCCGAGCGCGGCGCAGGACGGGCCGGTGGACCGCTCGGTGCTGCAGGTGTACAGCAATGGCGACCTGCAAGTGGAGCTGGAGATTCTGCGCGACTTCCAGCAGGGCAACGCCGAAGACGTCGCCGAATTGCGCCAGGCCATCGCCGCCGGCTCGAGCGACCGCATCAGCTTTGCCGCCCACCGGGTCAAGGGCGCCAGCCGCATGGTGGGCATCAATGCCTTGGGCATGGCCGCCGAAGCGCTGGAACAAGCGGGCAAGGCGCAATTGCTGGATCAGGTGGCAGCGCTGCTGCCGGCTTTCGACGCCGCGCTGGACGAGTTCGACGCCTGGATGGTCAGGCAGGATGAAACTCACTCCGTTTAAGAGCCTGTTCAAAGTCTGCTGCGCTTTGTGAGGCGCTGCACGGTGAGTACGAGCTCAAAATGCTCATGTACCACGTGTACATTCCGCTTTTTCGCTTGTTCTCGCCTTAGCTCGCGAGATCGTAAACACGTTCCGA
>NZ_JAJOHW010000104.1 GCF_021129195.1 Chromobacterium aquaticum
GCCGCAACGGCGCCATCATCGGCGGCGCGGTGGGCGGCGCTTCCGGCGCGGCCATCGGCCACGACTACGGCAAGCCGGCGGCATCGGAACGCCGCGACGACGACGGCCGCCGCTATCGCAAGCATCGTCACCACCGCCATCACCGCGACAAGGGCTATTTCTGCCCGCCGGGCCAGGCCAAGAAAGGCCGTTGCTGAGCCGCCGCGGCTGTCCAGCCGGCCATTGGCATTAAACCTATCGCAGTATTCAGCATGAACCGGGCTTGATCTATATTGATGGGTGTTGGTTTCCATTGTCATGGAAAATCAAGAGAAACAGTTGATAGAGATCGGAGCCCGCCATGCTGTCCAGGCTATCCCTCGCCAGCAAGCTGCTATTGCTGCTGCTGCCTTTTTCCGCCGCCCTGATCGGCCTCGCCTCGGTGCTGGCCGTTGATCGCTTCCAGACCCTGTCTGAGTTGCAACGCTCGGATCGCCTGATCCAGGTGGCGGCGCGTTCCAGCCAGTTGATCCATGATTTGCAGACCGAGCGCGGCCTGAGCAACGGCTTTCTCAGCGGCCACGCCGCCAGCCTGCCGCCGCCCTTGCAACAGGCGCGCGCGGTCAGCGACAAGGACCTGGCCGCCTTCCGCGACGAGGCGGCCAATCATGCCGCCAGCAGCCTGGCCGGCGATCTGTCCGCCCTGAGCGGACAGTTGGACGGCCTGGCGCCATTGCGCGCCGACGTGGAGAAACGCGCGACGCCGGCGGCCGAGGCTTTTACCGCCTATTCCGGCCGCATCGACGCCTTGATCGGCCTGATCGCCAAGCTGGCACAGGCCAATAGCGACGGCGATCTGCTGCGCAGCACCGCGGCCTTGCTGAGCCTGCAATGCGAGAAGGAGTTCGCCGGCCGCGAGCGCGGCTACGTCAACGGCGTGCTCAGCAGCGGCGCCTTCGACCAGAAAAGCTTCGGCCAGGCCGCGGGCCTGAACGCCAAGCAAGCCGCCTGCGCCGGCCAGCTGCGGCTGATGGCGGATGACGCCCTGCGCGGCCGCGTCGACGCGATGGAAGGCGGCGAGGAGGCCAGGGTGGTGCAGGCGCTGCGCGAGAAGCTATTGAGCCAGCCGCTGGGCCAGCCGGCCGGCGTGACGCCGGAGCAATGGTTCCAGGCGGCGAGCAAGCGCATCGGCGCCTTGAAGACGCTGCAGGATCAATTGCTGGACGATCTGGCGCGCCAGGTCGCCGCCAAGGTGTCCCAGGCGCGCACCGATCTATGGGTGACGCTGGGCGGCTCCGCGCTGGTGATCCTGTTGTTGGGCGGCCTGGGCTTCGCCATCTACCGCGGCATCCATGGACCGGTGCGGCGGCTGGAACTGCTGATGACCTCGATGAGCCGGGATTTTGATCTGCGTCCGCGCGCCGGCATCCAGGGGCAGGACGAGATCGCGCGCATGGGCAAGGCCTTCGATCACCTGGTGGAAGCCTTCGCCAAGACGCTGAATCAGGTCAATGGCAATGCGCATTCCCTGGTGGACGCGGCCAATGCGATGCTGGGCATCTCTCACCGCGCGGCCAAGGCATCGGAGGCGCAAAGCCAGTCGGCGGCCGGCATCGCCGCCGCGGTGGAGGAGATGAGCGCGGGCATAGAGTCGGTCAGCGCCAATACCCGGCTGTCGTTGAACGTGGCGCAGCAGATGCAGAGCAGTGTCAGCGATGGCCGCGAACGCATGCGTAGCACCACCCAGGCGATGAACCAGACCTCATCGGTGCTGGGTGACGCCGGCGGCCGGATCGAGGCCCTGCAGCAGAAGTCCGAGGATATCCGCTCCATCATCACCGCCATCCGCGAAATCGCCGACCAGACCAATCTCTTGGCCTTGAACGCGGCGATCGAGGCCGCGCGCGCCGGGGAGATGGGCCGCGGCTTCGCGGTGGTGGCCGACGAGGTGCGCAAGCTGGCCGAACGCACCGGCAAGGAGACGCTGGACATCACGTCCTTGATCGAAGACATCCGCGGCGAGACTCAGACCGCCGCCCATCATATGCAGGAGGCACGGCAGCGCATGGAGTCCGGCCTGGAACTGGTGGGCCAGACCGTGCACGATCTGGATGAAATCCACGACGAGGCCAGCGAGGCGGCCGCCAAGAGCCAGGGCACCGCGGCGGCGATGGCGCAGCAGACCGCGGCCAGCGGCGAGGTGGCCAACAATATCAGCGTGATCGCTTCCTTGGCCGAGGAAAACTCCGGCCTGGTGCAGGAGGTGGCGGACTTGTCCGACCGGCTCAACGCCTCCGCCGGTCAGTTGGTGGAGTTGGTGGATAAGTTCAAGCACGTCTAATAGCCGCGCTGGCCCACCCTGGTGAGCGCGGCTCCACCCGGCCCCCAGGCTTCAATTCAGCCGACTGGCCCCTAGTTACAAGTGACTAGGGGCCAGCGTGCTTTGGTTGGACTGCGAATTGTTGGTCTAGCTAGTAAAATGGAATCTGGAAATATCTCAGATTGGCGGCGACAGCCGGGCCACTTGGTTGCGACTAAGCGGTATCATTGGCTGCCATGGAGGAACTCATGCTTACCGACCGCTTCGGGCGCTCCATCGAATATCTGCGTCTGTCCGTGACCGACCGCTGCGACCTGCGTTGCAATTACTGCCTGCCCAAAGGCTTCAAAGGCTTCGAAGAACCGGCCAACTGGCTGACTTTCGACGAAATCGAACGCGTGGTGGCGGCTTTCGCGCGCCTGGGTACGCGGCGTTTGCGGCTGACCGGCGGCGAACCGCTGCTGCGCCGCAATCTGCCGGAACTGGCGGCGCGCCTGTCCGCGCTGCCCGGCCTCAACGATCTGTCGCTGACCAGCAACGCCACCCAGCTGGCGCGCCACGCCCAGGCGCTGCGCGCCGCCGGGGTCAGCCGCGTCAATGTCAGCCTGGACTCCTTGCGCCGCGACTGCGTGCATGACATCACCGGCAGCGACAGCCTGCCGCGGGTGATGGAAGGCCTGATGGCGGCCAAGGACGCCGGCTTTTCTCCGATCAAGATCAATATGGTGGCGATGAAGGACGTCAACGACGCCGATATCGGCGCCATGGTCGCCTTCTGTATCGAGCATGGCTTCGTGCTGCGGCTGATCGAAGCCATGCCGATGGGCGATACCGGCCGCGCCGCCAACTACCTGGACCTGCAGCCGGTGCTGCGTCAGCTGCAAACCGAGTTCAAGCTGGTGGAACAGGCGGCCACGCTGGGCGGCGGCCCGGCCCGCTACTGGAAAACCCAGGACGGCGGCTTCTCGCTGGGCCTGATTACCCCCATTTCCCAACACTTCTGCGCCACCTGCAACCGGGTGCGGCTATCGGTGGACGGCACCTTGTACATGTGTCTGGGCCAGGAAGAAAGTTTCGAACTGCGCCCGCTACTGCGCGCCGGCATTTCCGACGCCGAGCTGGAAGCGGCGATCCGCGGGGCGATAGAACTGAAACCGGAGCGTCATGAATTCAGCGAAAAGCCGCAAAAGCTGGTGCGATTCATGTCGATGACCGGTGGCTAGGGCCGCGGCGATGCGGCTGAACGTCTCGCCGGTGTTGGGCGGCCCGCTGGGCCAGCGGCTCAGCGCCAAGATCGTCGGCGTGCTGGCGGCCTTTCTGGTGGTGGCGCTGGGTTCCATCGGCGCCACGCTGTGGCTGTCCTGGCAGCAGGAAGGCGGCGCGGCGGCGATCAACGACGCCGGCAGTCTGCGCATGCGGGTTACCCGCATGGCGCTGGATCTGCAGCTCAGCGGCCAGGACGGCGCGCGTGCGGACGCGCTGCGCCGCGACATGGCCAGTTATGAGCAGATCTTGCAACGGCTGCGCCGCGGCGATCCGGCGCGCCCGTTGCTGGTGCCGCGCGAGGCCGACATCCAGCAGGCGCTGACCCAGGTGGAAGAGCAGTGGCGCGCGCAACTGAAACCGGTGCTGCAGGACGCGTTGACGCGGCCCGCCGACAATACCGCGGAGGCCGCCCGTTTCGCCGAGCGCGTGGCGCTCTACGTGGCGGACATCAACACCTTCGTCAGCGGCATGGAGGCCTATAACGCGCGCAATACCGATTATCTGCGCCTGCTGCAGCTCTTGCTCGCCAGCATGGCGGTGGTCGGCACCGTCGCGCTGATCTATCTGATGCTGCTGATCGTGCTGCGGCCGCTGGACAAGCTGCACCAGGGCATACGCCGGCTGGCGGCCGGCGATTACAGCGTGCGGGTGCCGGTGGAGACCGACGACGAGTTCGGCCAGGTCAGCACCGGCTTCAATCTGATGGCCGAATGCCTGTCCGAATCGCTGGCCACGCTGGAAGAGCGGGTGCGCAGCAAGACCGCCAGCCTGCAGCAGAAGAACCAGGAATTGGCGCTGCTGTACGAAATCACCTCCTTCTGCAATCAGTCCCAGCCGCTGGAAGCCTTGTGCAAGGGCTTCCTCGCCCGGGTGATGCGCGCCTTCGACGCCGATGGCGGCGCGGTGCGCTTGACCGATCACGGCCAGGGACTGGTATTCGTGGTGGCCGACGACGGCCTGCCGGAAGCGCTGCTGCGCGAGGAACATTGCCTGAAGGTGGGCGACTGCCTGTGCGGCGAAGCCGCCGCCATGGCCGAGAGCCGGGTGGAGAATATGGGTGGCCGCGCGGACAAGCAATGCAGCCGCGAAGGCTTCCGCGTGGTCAGCGCCTTTCCGGTGGCGACGCAGAACCGCACCTTGGGCATTTTCAATCTGCACTTCCGCCAGGCGCGCATCCTGCCGCCGCAGCAGGTGCGGCAGCTGGAGATGCTGGGCCAGCATCTGGCGGTGGCGATCGAGAACCTGCGGCTGGCGGCCAAGGAGCGCGAACTGGCGGTGCTGGAGGAGCGCAACCTGGTGGCGCAGGGCCTGCACGACAGCATCGCCCAGGGCTTGTCCTTCCTGAATCTGCAAACCCAGATCATGCGCCAGGCGCTGGACAGCGGCGATCCTGGCCTGGTGGACGACACCCTGGCCTTGTTCGAGGCCGGCGTCCAGGAAAGCTACGACGATGTGCGCGAGCTGCTCAACAACTTCCGCTCCAAGCTGTCGGAAAGCCTGGGCCAGGCGGTGAGCAGCCTGCTGGACAAATTCCGCAAGCAGACCAAGCTGCGGGTGGAACTGCGCTCCACCGGCGCCGGCGCGCCATTGCGGCCGGAGCAGCAGTTGCAGATCCTGTTCATCCTGCAAGAAGCGCTGTCCAATGTGCGCAAGCACGCCGAGGCCAGCCAGGTCACGGTCAGCCTCAGCGACGACGGCGAGGTGTTCGTGCTCAGCGTGCTGGACAACGGCGTCGGTTTCGACCTGGACACGGTGCGCAACAAGGGCGACGGCCATTTCGGCCTGTCCATCATGCAGGAGCGCGCGCAACGCGCCGGCCTGCAGCTGGATATCGAATCCACGCCGGACGCCGGCACCATGGTCAGCCTGTTGCTGCCGCGCGCGCGGCGCCTGGCGGCCTGAGAACCTGTTCAAAGTCCGCTGCGTTTCGTGAGGCGTGGCATGGTGAGTAGCGCTGCGAGATGCTCATTACCCCTTGCCGCATTCCGCTTGCCCGGCGGCTCGGCCTGGTCGCGCGCCAGCTCGCCGGACTTGGAACAAGCCCAGAGAAACTGGCGCGCGGTGAGGACAACTCTCATACTGTCCATATCTGAATTTAAAAACCTCTGGACTTGAAGATGTCTGAACAGAGCATACGCATTCTGCTGGTGGACGATCACACCTTGTTCCGCAGCGGAATCAAGGCCTTATTGGCGCGCCAGGCCGGCTTCGACGTGGTCGGCGAGGCGGCGGACGGCGCCGAGGGCGTCAAGCTGGCCAAGCAGTTGGACCCGGACGTGGTGTTGCTGGACCTGAACATGCCGGGCATTTCCGGCGTGGAAGCGCTGACGCTGATGCTGCAGGACCAGGCCAAGCGGGCGGTGGTGATGCTGACCGTGTCCGAGGAGGCCGACGATCTGACCGCGGCCTTGAAGGCTGGCGCGCGCGGCTATCTATTGAAAAACATCGACGCCGACTTCCTGACCCAGGCGGTGGCGCGCGCCGCCGCCGGCGAATCGGTGATGAGCGATTCGATGACCGCCAAGCTGATGGCTCAGTTCCGTCACGGCGCGGCGGCGCCGGTGGAACCGGCGGAACAGGAGCTGGACCGGCTGACCCCGCGCGAGCGTGAAATCCTCGGCTTCCTGGCCCAGGGCAAGAGCAATAAGGAAATCGCGCGCAGCCTGGATCTGGCGGAAAGCACGGTCAAGATCCATGTGCAGAACATCCTGAAGAAGCTCAGCCTCAGCAGCCGGGTGCAGGCGGCGGTGTTCGCGGTGGAGAACGGGGTGGGGCGCAGCGCGTGAGCGGCTGCGCGCGGCCCTGGCTCCCTGGAGCATGAACAGCTTCTGAGAACCTGTTTACGATCTGCTGCGCTGCGTGGAGCCTTACACGATGAGTACGTCTTCAAAATGCTCATGTACCGAATGTACATTCCGCTTTTTCAGCCGTTTTCGCCTTGTCTCGCTCTTGTTCGCGAGACTTTGAACAGGCGCTAAGCGGCGATCCGCTCAGCCCTCCACCAGCCGATAGCCAACTCCGGTCTCGGTGAGGATGTGGCGCGGCATCGCCGGATTGTCTTCCAGCTTCTGCCGCAAATGCCCCATATAGACGCGCAGATACTGATTGTGCTCGGAGAACGACGGTCCCCACACCGCCAGCAGCAGCTCGCGGTGGGTGATCACCTTGCCGGCGTTGCGGATCAAGGTGGACAGCAGCCGGTATTCTATCGGCGTCAGGTGCACCGCCGTCTCCGCCTTGGTCACCTGGCGGTTGACCAGGTCCACCTTGATGTCGCCGAACTGGAACAGCTGCTGCGCGGCGGCGCTGCCGTGGGTGCGGCGGCGCAGCAGCACGCGGACGCGCGCCAGGCATTCGGCCACGCCGAAGGGCTTGGTCAGATAGTCGTCGGCGCCGGCGTCCAGCGCCGCCACTTTCTCGGTTTCCTGGGTGCGCGCGGACAAGACCAGGATGGGCAGGTCGGTCCATTCGCGCAGCTGCTTGATGGTGTCCTGGCCGTTCATGTCCGGCAGGCCCAGGTCCAGGATCACCAGATCCGGCTTGCGGGTGGCCACTTCGATCAGGCCTTGCTTGCCGGTTTCCGCCTCGTGGACGGTCAGGCCTTCTTCTTCCAGCGCCGCGCTCAGAAAGCGGCGTATCGGTTTTTCGTCTTCGATGACGACGATGCTGATCGGTGCGTCTTGCATGGTCATGGGTTTCTTTGGGGTTAGGGCGTTTCTTCCGTCGGCAGCGCCGGCGCGTGCCCGGCCGGCAGGCTGAAGCGGAATTCCGCGCCGTGCGGCGCGCGGTTGCGCGCACTGATGCGGCCGCCGTGGATTTCCACGATGGAGCGGCAGATCGCCAGCCCCAGGCCCACGCCGGGAGTGCTGGATTCCGCCGCGCCGCGCGAGAATTTATCGAAGGCGCGCTGTTCCATATTGGGCGGCAGGCCGGGGCCGTCATCGCTGACCGATACCAGCACCTCGGCACCTTCGCGCCAGGCCGCCAGCGTGATATGGCTGCCCGGCGGCGTGTATTTGCCGGCGTTTTCCAATAGGTTGACCAGCACCCGCTCCAGCAGCACAGCGTCGTATTCCAGCACCGGCAGATCCGGCGCCAGCTCCAGCCTCAGTTCCCGGCCGCGCAGGCCGCGCTCGGCGGCGCGCAGCGCGCTGCCCACCACCTCGTCCAGCATCTGCCATTCCTTGTTCAGCTTGACGCCGGATTGCAGCCGCGCCATGTCCAGCAGATTGGTCACCAGCTTGTTCATGCGCAGCGCCTCGTCCTGGATGGCGGCGGCGATCTCGGCGCGCTGGCCGTCGTCCATGCTGGACGAGCACAGCCGCTCGGACAGGCCGGCCATGGTGGTCAGCGGCGTGCGCAAGTCATGGGACACCACCGACAGTACGCTGTTGCGCAGCCGTTCGGATTCCATCGCCACGATGGCGTCCTGCGCCACTTCCACGTAATGCACGCGCTCCAGCGCCAGCGCGATCTGGGCGGCGCAGGTTTCCAGCAAGCGCTGCTGCTCCGGCAGGAAGGCCTGGTCGGTGACCTCGGGCAAGAGCGCGATCACGCCGCGATTGCGCATCGGCGCGCGCAGCGGCACATAGAGCGCGGGGTTGGCGGGCAGGGTATTGGTGCCTAGGCCGGCCGGCTGCTGGTGGTCGTAAACCCATTGCGCGACGCCGACGTCGGCGTAGCCGTGCTCTTCTCCGGCCAGGCGCACCTCGTCGCCGCTATTGGGCAGGAACAGGCTGACCTTGGCGCTGAACAGCGGCTCCAGCCGGCCGACGGCGGTGTCGACGATCTGGGCGGCGGTCAGCGCGCCGGCCAGTTCGCGGCCCAGATCGTACAGCGCGCGGGTGCGGCGTTCGCGATAGGTGGAGATATTGGCTTCGAAGCGCAGGCGGGCGGTGAGCTGGCTGATGATGGCGGCCACCAGCAACATCACCACGAAGGTCATCAGGTATTGAGTGTCGGACACCGCGAACGACATATGCGGCGGCACGAAGAAGAAATCGAAGGAGGCCACCGACAGCAGTGAGGCCAGCATGCCGGGGCCGCGGCCGTAGCGCACCGACACCAGCACCACCACCAGCAGGTAGATCATGATGTCGTTGGCCAGCGCCACATGGGGAATCAGCAGGCCGGCCAGCGCCGTGGTCAGCAGGCAGGCGACGAAGGCGGCGAGGTAGCCGAAGCGCGAGCGCGGGTGTTCATGGTCTTCGAACAGCAGGCTGCCGCCGGTTTTGGCATCGGCGCTGGCGGCGTCTTCCTGCTCGTGGGCCACCACGTACAGGTCGACATCGCTGGAACGGCGGCTCAGCTCGCTGGCCAGCGAGCGGCGCCACAGCCGCGACCAGCCGCCGCGCGCGGATTTGCCCAGCACCAGCTTGGAGGCGTTGCGGCTGCGGGCATAGGCCAGCAGCGTGGGCGCCAGTTCGCTGCCGCCCAGCACCGTGGTTTCCGCGCCCAGCTCCTGCGCCAGCTTCAGGCCCTTGAGCACGCGCGCGCGCTGCTCTTCGGACAGCTTGCGCTGCTGCGGCGTTTCCACGTAAACGGCGATCCAGTCCGCGTCCAGGCTGGCGGCCAGGCGTTTGGCGCTGCGGATCAGTTTATCGATGCCGGCGCTGGCGCCGACGCAGACCAGCAGCCGTTCGCGCGCGTGCCACACCGGGTTGATGGACTGATCGGCGCGGTAGGCGCGCATCTGCGCGTCGACGCGGTCGGCGGTGCGGCGCAGCGCCAGTTCGCGCAGCGCCAGCAGATTGCCCTTGCGGAAGAAGTTCTTCACCGCGCGCTCGGCCTGCTGCGGCAGATAGACCTTGCCGGCGGCCAGCCGGCCCAGCAATTCATCCGGCGGCAGGTCCACCAGCGCCACTTCGTCGGCGCGGTCGAACACGTGGTCGGGCAGGGTTTCGCGCACCACGATGCCGGTGATCTGGCCGACCACGTCGTTCAGGCTTTCCAGGTGCTGGACATTGAGCGAGGTGTAGACGTCGATGCCGGCGGCCAGCAGTTCTTCCACGTCCTGCCAACGCTTGGGATGGCGCGAGCCGGGCGCGTTGGAGTGGGCGAACTCGTCCATCAGGATCAGCTGCGGCCGGCGTTCCAGCGCCGCGTCCAGGTCGAACTCCGACAGCTCGTGGCCCTTGTAGGCGATCCGCCGCGGCGGCAGCACTTCCAGATCGGCCAGCTGTTCCTGCGTTTCCTTGCGGCCGTGGGTTTCCACCACGCCCACCAGCACCGTCGCGCCGTCCTGGCGCTTGGCGCGGGCCGCGGCCAGCATGGCGTAGGTTTTGCCGACGCCGGCGCAGGCGCCGAAGAAAATCTTCAGCCGGCCGCGCTGGGCGTCCAGTTCTTCGCGTTTCAGTTCATCCAGCAGGGCGTCCGGATCGGGACGGGAATCGGTCATATGCGAGCTTTGTTTAGAACCTGTTTACGATCTGCTGCGCGTCGGCGGGATGGATAGAAATGGGCGTTGAAACCAAGCTCAAAATGCTCATGCACCACGTGTACCTTCCGCTTTTTCGCTGGTTTTCGCCTTGTCTCGCCTTAGCTCGCGAGATCGTAAACAGGTTCCGAGGGTCTTTACGGCTCAATTCATCGGCGTCGGGGCGGAGCGAGTCCCGCTCCGTCCCGGCGCCGCGGGTCGATCAGGCCTTGGCGGCCTGATCCAGCGCCAGGTTCAATTCCAGCACATTGACGCGCGGTTCGCCAAGCAGGCCGAAGGTTTCGCCGGTCACCCGGCTTTCCACCAGCTTGCGCAGCGCGGCCGGCTCCATCTTGCGGGCGGCGGCGACGCGCTCCAACTGGTAGAAAGCCGCGGCGGCGGAAATCTCCGGGTCCAGGCCGCTGGCGGAGGCGGTGACCAGGTCCACCGGCACCGGACCGCTCTGCGCCGGGTGAGCGGCGCGGATGCGCGCCACATTGGCTTTCACCGCGTCCAGCTGCGCCGGGTTGGTGGGACCCAGATTGGAACCGCTGGACCCGCCGGCATTGTACGGCATAGTACCGGTGGCGGACGGGCGGCCCCAGAAATATTGCGGCCCGGTGAAGTTCTGACCTATCAGCCGCGAGCCGATGACCTTGCCGTCGCGTTGAAGCAGGCTGCCATTGGCCTGGAACGGGAACAGCGCCTGGGCGGCTCCGGTGGTGAGCAGCGGGTAGGCGAGGCCGGTGATCAGGCTCAGGCCGCCGAACACCACCAGCAATGGGCGTAACAGTTTCATTTGCATAGTCCTTTCAGTGCTCATGCCAGGTTCAGCGCGCCCAGCAGCATGTCGATCAGCTTGATGCCGGCGAAGGGCACCAGCAGGCCGCCCAGGCCGTAGACCAGCAGATTGCCGCGCAGCAGCTCCGCCGCGCTCTTGGCGTGGTATTTCACGCCCTTCAGCGCCAGCGGGATCAGGAACACGATGATGATGGCGTTGAAGATCACCGCCGACATGATGGCCGAGGCCGGGCTGCTCAGGCCCATCACGTTCAGCGCGTTCAGTTGCGGATAAGTGCTGGCGAAGGCGGCCGGAATGATGGCGAAGTACTTGGCCACGTCGTTGGCGATGGAGAAGGTGGTCAGTGAACCGCGCGTCATCAGCATCTGCTTGCCGATCTCGACGATCTCGATCAGCTTGGTGGGATTGGAATCCAGGTCCACCATATTGCCGGCCTCCTTGGCCGCCTGGGTGCCGGTGTTCATCGCCACCGCCACGTCGGCCTGGGCCAGCGCCGGCGCGTCGTTGGTGCCGTCGCCGGTCATCGCCACCAGCTTGCCCTCGGCCTGATGGCTGCGGATCAGCTTGAGCTTGGCTTCCGGTGTCGCCTCGGCCAGGTAGTCGTCCACGCCGGCCTCGGCGGCGATGGCGGCGGCGGTCAGCGGGTTGTCGCCGGTGATCATCACCGTCTTGATGCCCATCTGGCGCAATTCGGCGAAGCGCTCCTTGATGCCGCCCTTGACGATGTCCTTCAGCTCGATCACGCCCAAGGCGCGATTGCCTTCCGCCACCAACAGCGGGGTGGAGCCGCGGCGCGCCACTTCATCGGCGCTTTTCGCCAGCGCGTCCGGGAACTGGCCGCCCAGCTCGGCGATGTGGCGACGGATGGCGTCGATGGCGCCCTTGCGGATCTGGCGGCCGTCGTAGTCTATGCCGCTCATCCGGGTTTGCGCGGTGAAGGGAATGAACACGGCCTCATGGCTGGCCAGCTCGCGCTGGCGCAGATTGAACTGCTTCTTGGCCAGCACCACGATGCTGCGGCCTTCCGGGGTTTCGTCGGCCAGCGAGGCCAGCTGAGCGGCGTCGGCCAGCGCTTGCTCGCTGACGCCGGGCGCCGGGATGAAGGCCGAGGCCTGGCGGTTGCCCAGGGTGATGGTGCCGGTCTTGTCCAACAGCAGCACGTCCACGTCGCCGGCGGCTTCCACCGCGCGTCCGGAAGTGGCGATCACATTGGCGCCCATCATCCGGCTCATGCCGGCCACGCCGATGGCGGACAAGAGGCCGCCGATGGTGGTGGGGATCAGGCACACCAGCAAGGCCACCAGGGTGGTGATGGTGATCGGCGAGCCGGCCTTGGCCGCTTCCACGCTGAACAGCGAGAAGGGCAGCAGGGTGACGGTGACCACCAGGAACACGATGGTCAGCGCCACCAGCAGGATGGTCAGCGCGATCTCGTTCGGGGTCTTCTGGCGCTTGGCGCCTTCCACCATCGCGATCATGCGGTCGAGGAAGGTTTCGCCCGGGTTGACGGAAATCCGCACCACGATCCAGTCGGACAGCACGCGGGTGCCGCCGGTGACCGAGGAGAAGTCGCCGCCGGCCTCGCGGATCACCGGCGCGGATTCGCCGGTGATCGCGGACTCGTCCACCGAGGCCACGCCTTCAATCACCTCGCCGTCCACCGGGATCACATCGCCGGCTTCCACCAGCACATAGTCGCCCTTGCGCAGGCTGCTGCCGTCGATCACGGTCTTGCCGGCGTCGTGCTTGGGGCCGGACAGCTTCTTGGCCACCACGTTCTTCTTGGCCGAGCGCAAACTGGCCGCCTGGGCCTTGCTGCGGCCCTCGGCCAGCGCCTCGGCGAAGTTGGCGAACAGCACGGTGAACCACAGCCACAGCGCCACCGCCAGGATGAAGCCGGACGGCGCCTCGCCCTGGCCGGCCAGCGATTGCAGCCATAGCGCGCTGGTCAGGATGCTGCCGATATAGACGACGAACATCACCGGGTTGCGCCACTGGGTGCGCGGCGACAGCTTCTTGAAGGAGTCGACGATGGCCGGTTTCACCAGGCTGGGGTCCAGCATGGACTTGGCCGCGCTGCGGTGGCCCGCCTGGGCGGCCGGGATATTGGAATGATTGATATTGTTCATTTTTGCATCCTCCCGTCAGGCTCAACGGCCGCTGATCATCTGCAATTGCTCGACGACCGGGCCCAGCGCCAGCGCGGGAACATAGTTGAGCGCGCCCACCAGCAAGACCGTGCCTATCAGCAGCACCACGAACAGCGGGCCGTGAGTGGGCAGGGTGCCGCTGTTCACCGCCAGCCGTTTCTTGGCGGCCAGCGAACCGGCGATGGCCAGGATGGGCACGATCATGAAGAAGCGACCGAAGAACATGGCCACCGCGGTGGCGATGTTGTAGAACGGTGTGTTGGCGGACAGGCCGGCGAAGGCGCTGCCATTGTTGTTGGCGGCCGAGGTGAAGGCGTACAGCACCTCGCTGAAGCCGTGGGCGCCGGGGTTGAGGATGCCGGCCTTGCCGGAGGCGGCCAGCACCGCGATGGCGGTCAGCGTCAGCACCAGGATGGGGGTCACCAGAATGGTGATCGCCGTCATCTTCATCTCATAGGTTTCTATCTTCTTGCCCAGGTATTCCGGGGTGCGGCCCACCATCAGCCCGGCGATGAACACCGCCAGGATGGCGAAGATCAGCATGCCGTACAGACCGGAGCCGACGCCGCCGAACACCACCTCGCCCAATTGCATCAGGAAGGTGGGCACCAGGCCGCCTATCGGGGTCAGCGAATCGTGCATCGCATTGACCGCGCCGCAGGAAGCGGAGGTGGTCACCGCGATGAACAGCGAGGTGTCGATGATGCCGAAACGGGCTTCCTTGCCTTCCATATTGCCGCCAGCCTGCAAATGGCTGGCCTGCTGATCCACGCCCATTGCGCTCAGCTGCGGCACGCCGGCCTGCTCGGCGCCGGTTTCCACCACCACGGCGCAGGCGAACATCACCGTCATCGCGGCGATGATGGCCCAGCCCTGGCGCTGGTCGCCCACCATGCGGCCGAACATGAAGCACAGCGCGGCCGGGATCAGGAAAATGGCCAGGCTTTGCAGGAAGTTGGTCAAGGGGGTGGGGTTTTCAAACGGATGCGCGGAGTTGGCGTTGAAGAAGCCGCCGCCATTGGTGCCCAGCAGCTTGATCGCTTCTTGCGAGGCCACCGGTCCCATCGGCAGCGTCTGTTTCTGCGTGCTGGCGTCCACCATCACCGGCTTGCCGTCGACGCCATTGACCGCATTGCCCTGGGCATCGGTCTTGGCCTGCTGATAATGGGTGGTTTCCACCGTCTGCACGTCTTGATAGGCGGACAGGTTCTGGATCATGCCCTGCTGGCTGAACACCAGCGCGAACACGAAGGACAGCGGCAGCAATACATAGAGGGTGAAGCGGGTGACGTCCACCCAGAAGTTGCCGATCTTGGCCGAGCTGTGGCGGGCGAAACCGCGCACCAGCGCCAGCACCACCGCCGCGCCGGTGGCGGCGGACAGGAAGTTCTGCACCGTCAGGCCCAGCATCTGCACCAGATAGCCCATGGTGGACTCGCCGCCATAGCCTTGCCAGTTGGTGTTGGTGATGAAGGAAATGGCGGTGTTGAACGCGGAATCCGGCGCCACCGCGCCCATGCCCTGCGGGTTGAACGGCAGCCAGCCCTGCAAGCGCTGCAACAGATACAGCGCCAGCGCGCCCAGCACATTGAACAACAGCAAGGCGACGGCGTAGCCGCGCCAGCCCATGTCTTCGTCCGGCTTGACGCCGGCCAGCCGGTAAAAGCCGCGCTCCAGCGGCGCGAACAGGTGCAGGGGGCCGACATTGTCGCCCTGCATCACGCGGGCGATATAGGCGCCCAGCGGCCAGGCCAGCGCCAGCAGCACCAGCAGGAACAAGCCCAGCTGCAGGGGTGCGGCCGAGCCGATGAAATTGGCGAACATGATTAAAAATTCTCCGGCTTAAGCAGTGCGTAGATCAGATAGCCAAGCAGGCCCAGCGCGATCAAGGCGCTGAGCAGATACCAGACGCTCATTTCTTGTCTCCCAGTTGTTGGCAGCCGACGACGAAGCCGTAGCTCAGCGCGCCAAATAGCAGGAAGAGTCCCAGATAGACGACATCCATCATGAAAATCTCCATTCGAATCAGTACTGAGAAGGTACGCAAGCGCACGTCAAAAACCCGATAAAAGCCCATGTTAGGCGATAAAAATCGTATAAAAATGTTTAAAAACCTGGCATTTGTTTCACTTTTGAGCGGGTTTTGGCGAAAAAACGGATTTTTTTTTATGCGCGGGAATGGGAGCGACGCAAATGGCGCGCAGCCGGCGGCCTGCCGGCGGGGGCTGAGTTCAAGAGGCAAAACGGTGGAACGGCGGCGCGGGTGGGATACGGCGCCGCGGCTTGCGGGCGAGTCGAGCTGCGGCCTGGCTTCAGGCTGGGTCGCTAGCCGTCATGAGGCGGAAATCCGCCGGGCGGGTGTTCAGAACAGGTCGTCGCAGCGGTCGGCCAGGAACCGGGCATCGTCCCGGTCGTGCGCGCGTTGGCGCACTTTCTGTTGGCGCGACCTCTCAGCATCACTCAACTGAGGCTTGGCGACCGCATAGAGAAAACTCTCGTGCTGGTCTCTAGCCTGCTTTCTGCGAACACTCAGAGGAATACGGGAAGTCATCATCCTTGCACCTCTCGGTCACGTACTTGTGTGAGGTCGGGGCAAACCCCGACTCTTTGACATTGACGCTATTTTCGCGATTTGTAAAGTCCTGTTTGCTTGTGATCTGGAGCAAATCGGGCTTGGGCATTGCAGCGAACTCCGCCCACGCTACCGGCGCGATGTTACCGCAGCATGATGGTGGACCCCGCGAGGCAAGTCTTTGAGATAAATCATTTTTTGAATATTGTTGTTTCAAAACGGTATAAATTGTTATATGAAACTGGCGTAGCATCCTGCTATTGCAATGAGGCGGCAGGAGCGGGTTTATGGAATGGGGATATGCGATCGCGGGGCTGGCGGTGGGCTTCATCGTCGGTCTGACCGGGGTGGGCGGCGGCTCGCTGATGACGCCCATCTTGCTGTGGTTCGGCATCTCCCCGGCCACCGCGGTGGGCACCGATCTGCTGTACGCGGCGCTGACCAAGATGGGCGGCGTGGCGGTGCATCACCGCCAGGGTCATGTCGATTGGCGCGTGGCCGGCTGGCTGAGCGCCGGCAGCGTGCCGGCGGCCTTGCTGGTGCTGGCCGGCCTGTCTTATCTGCATCTGCCCGAGAAGATGCTGGACACCTTGTTCAAGCTGGTGCTGGGCGTCGCCTTGCTGCTGACCGCCGCCGCCATCCTGGGCAAGCCCTTGCTGCTGCGCTGGCTGAATCGTGGGGGCGCGGTTAGCCTGCCGTCCGAGCCGCGCATTGGCCTGACCATCGCCACCGGCGTGGCGCTGGGCGCGCTGGTGACGCTCAGTTCCATCGGCGCCGGCGCCTTGGGCACCCTGGCCTTGTTCCTGCTGTATCCGGCCTTGTCGACTTCACGGCTGGTGGGCACCGAGATCGCCCACGCGGTGCCGCTGACCCTGGTGGCCGGGTTGGGGCATGCCGGCCTGGGCAATGTCGATGTGATGCTGCTGGCCAATTTGCTGCTGGGCTCCTTGCCCGGCATCTGGCTGGGCAGCAAGCTGACGCGGCGGCTGGCGGAACGCTGGTTGCGGCCGACCCTGGCGCTGATGCTGGGGCTGATCGGGGCCAAGCTGGTGTTTTGAGCAGCGGTCTGCGCTTTGGGGCTAGGGAGGGAAAAGGGCGGCCTGGCCGCCTTTTTTCATGGATGCGCGCAAAAAAACGCCCTGATCGGAGAGGCGAGCAGGGCTGAAATGCAAACAACAAAAGGAGAAGCCATAATTTAGCCTCTCAATATTAGTATTCCGTGATTCTTTATCCCTTGATCTGAAACAAGAAAGCGGCCTTCGCCACGCCATGGGCAAAAAAAGACCGCGTCATGCGCGGTCTTTTGATGGGGATACAGGCTGGCGCGTGTTTACGATTCCGAAGCGGCGCTCACCGTGTGAGGCCTCGCGACGCGCGACAGCTCGTAAACCGACTGTTACAACTTGCCGGCCACCCAGGCCTGCACGCCGGCCAAGGCCGCCGCCAGGTTCTCCGGCTGGGTGCCGCCGGCCTGGGCCATGTCCGGACGGCCGCCGCCCTTGCCGCCCACTTGCTGGGCGACGAAGTTGACCAGTTCGCCGGCCTTGAGCTTGGCGGTGAGGTCGGCGGTGACGCCGGCCACCAGCGCCACCTTGCCATCGCCCTTGGCGGCCAGCACGATGGCGGCGGAACCCAGCTTGTCCTTCAGCTTGTCCAGGGTTTCGCGCAGCGCGGTGTTGTCGGCGCCCGGCAGTTCCACCGCCAGCACCTTGACGCCGTTGATGTCGGCGGCGCTGTCCGCCAGGCTGTCGCCGGCGGAGGCGGCCAGTTGGCCCTTGAGCTTGGCCAGCTCTTTTTCCAGGGTCTTGACGTTGTCCTGCAAGCTGCCGATCTTGGTGGCCACTTCGTCCAGCGTCTGGGCTTTCAGCGCCGCGGCCGCATCTTTCAGCAGCGCGTCCTGAGCCTGGATGTGGGCGATGGCGCCTTCGCCGGTGACGGCTTCTACGCGGCGCACGCCGGCGGCGACGCCGCTTTCCGCCACGATCTTGAACAGGCCAATATCGCCGGTGCGTTGCACATGGGTGCCGCCGCACAGTTCGGCGGAGAAGTCGCCCATGGTCAGCACGCGCACTTCATCGCCGTATTTTTCGCCGAACAGCATCATCGCGCCGGATTTCTGCGCGGCTTCCATGCTCATCACTTCGGCCTTGACCGGCAAGTTGTGGCTGATCACGCGGTTGACCACGCGCTCCAGCTCGGCGATCTGTTCTGCGCTGACCGGTTCGCCGTGGGCGAAGTCGAAGCGGGTGCGCTCCGGATTCACCAGCGAGCCCTTCTGCGCGACATGGTCGCCCAGCACGTGGCGCAGCGCCGCGTGCAAGAGGTGGGTGGCGGAGTGGTTGCGGGCGCTGGCGGCGCGCGCGTGCAGATCGATGGTGGCGGTCACGCTGTCGCCGACGGCCAGGCGGCCGCGGGCCAGCTTGCCCTTGTGGCCGAACACCGCGGCCTGGATCTTCTGGGTGTCGTTGACGTCGAACAGCGCGCCGATACCGCCTTGCAGCGAAATCTCGCCGACGTCGCCGACCTGGCCGCCGCCTTCGGCGTAGAACGGGGTGTCGTCCAGCACCACGATGCCTTCTTCGCCGGCTTCCAGCGCGGCGACGGCCTCGGTGCCCTTGAACAGCGCCAAGACCTTGGCGTCGGTGCTGGCGGATTCATAGCCGTGGAAGCAGGTGTCGGCGCCGCTGTAGCTGACCTTGCCGGTCATCTTGAAACTGGAGCCGGCGCGACCGCGCTCGCGTTGCGCTTCCATCGCGCGCTCGAAGCCTTCCAGGTCGGCGTGGATGTCGCGCTCGCGGCAGATGTCGGCGGTCAGGTCCACCGGGAAGCCGAAGGTGTCGTAGAGCTTGAAGATGGTGTCGCCGTCCAGCGCGGTCTTGCCGCCTTCCAGCGCGGAGTCCACCAGGCCCATGCCGATTTCCAGCGTCTCGGCGAACTTGATTTCCTCGGCGCGCAGCGCGTCTTCGATATGCGCCTGCTTCTCGCGCAGTTCCGGATAGGCGTCGCCCATCTCGGCCACCAGATCGGCGACGATCTTGTGGAAGAACAGGCCTTTCTGGCCCAGCTTGTAGCCGTGGCGGATGGCGCGGCGGGCGATGCGGCGCAGCACGTAGCCGCGGCCTTCATTGGACGGCAGGATGCCGTCGGCGACCATGAAGCAACAGGCGCGGATGTGGTCGGCGATCACTTTCAGCGACGGCACGTCCTGGCTGTAGGCCACGCCGGTTTCGCGCGCGGCGGCGCGCACCAGGCAGGCCAGCGCGTCGGTCTCGTAGTTGGACTTGACGTGTTGCAGCACGGTGGACAGGCGCTCCAGGCCCATGCCGGTGTCTACCGACGGCTTGGGCAGCGGATGCAGGGTGCCGGACTCATCGCGGTTGAACTGCATGAACACGTTGTTCCAGATTTCCATGAAGCGGTCGCCGTCTTCGTCCGGGCTGCCCGGAGGGCCGCCGGCCACGCTCGGACCGTGGTCGTAGAAGATCTCGGTGCAGGGGCCGCAGGGGCCGGTGTCGCCCATGGTCCAGAAATTGTCGGAGGCGTACGGCGCGCCCTTGTTGTCGCCGATGCGGATGATCTTGTCGGCCGGCAGGCCCACGCTCTTGTGCCAGATGTCGTAGGCTTCGTCGTCGGAAGCGTAGACGGTGACCAGCAGCTTGTCCTTGGGCAGGTTCAGCCATTGCTCGCCGGTCAGGAATTCCCAGGCGAAGGTGATCGCATCTTGCTTGAAGTAGTCGCCGAAGCTGAAGTTGCCCAGCATTTCGAAGAAGGTGTGGTGGCGCGCGGTGTAGCCGACGTTTTCCAGGTCGTTGTGCTTGCCGCCGGCGCGCAGACATTTCTGGCTGGTGGTGGCGCGGGTGTAATCGCGCTTTTCGAAGCCCAGGAACACGTCCTTGAACTGCACCATGCCGGCAACGGTGAACATCAGCGTGGGGTCGTTGCCGGGGATCAGGCTGCTGGAAGGCACCACCTGATGGTTTTTGCCGGCAAAGAAATCCAGGAATTTCTGGCGAATTTCAGAGGTTTTCATGTTTGATTTCGTAAGATTGCGAATTCTGGGCCGCTTTGGGCGCTCAAACCCTGGCGGCGCGGACAGCTGATTGTGTCAAGCCGCAGCGGCGCTGGCAAGGGTTTCGGCGCGGCGCTTGAGCGCCTGGTTCATCATTTCCAAACCCTGGCGGATATCGGCCAGCAGCGCCGGGCCGAGCAGCGGCAGCAGCAGGCCGCTCAAGTTGGCCGTCTGATGCAGGCGAGTGCCGCCGTTTTCCAGCGCTTCCAGCTGAAAACCGTGGCGGCAGTCCAGCAGGCCGGGCAGCAGCGCGCGCGCTTGCCAGGCCAGTTCGTCGACCGCTTGCCAGACTTCCAGTCGCGGCCGCAGCGTGAGGCGTGGCCGGCCGGGGGGATGAAGGCTGAGCACCAGGCGGGAGCCGACTTGCTGACGTCCGTGCAGGCCGACGATGAAGGGGTTCCACTCTGGATAGGCGGCCCAGTCGCCGAGCACGCGCCAGACCAGGGCCGGCGCGGCGGCGATGTCGATATGGGTGGCGATGTCGCGCGCGGTCATTTTAGTCCTCGTCCAGCGGCAGCTCGTCGTCGTCGTCGCCGGCGCCGCTGAGCACCTTGGCGATCACCGCCATCGGGAAGCCGCGCCCGGCCAGGAAGCGGATCTGGCGCGCGCGTTCCTGCGGCGTGTCCGGCAGCTGGCCGAACTTCTTCCGCCACTGCGCTTGCGCGGCGGCAAGGTCGTCGCGGCCTTGCAGCGCGTCGCGGATCAGTTCGGCGTCCACGCCGCGCTGGCGCATTTCCTGCTGCAGGCGGCGGCTGCCGTAGCGCTGGCCCTTGCTGTCGGTGAACTGCTGGGCGAAACGCTGATCGGACTGCCAGCTGTGTTCGGCCAGATCGTCCAGCAAGGCGCTCAATTGTTCCGGGCTCTCCGCAAACGGAGCGAGCCGCCGCTCCAGTTCCCGCCGCGTGTATTCGCGGCGGGACAGGAGATCGACGGCTCGTGCCCTCAGGCTTTTTTCCATTCAGGGAATCAGGCGTCGAGCGCGTCGTCGGCGAACTCTTCGTCCGGCTGGCCTTCGGTGATTTCCACTTTGATGCCCACCGCGTCGCGGATCTTGCGTTCCACTTCGGCGGCGATTTCCGGGTTGGACTTCAGCCATTCGCGGGTGTTGTCCTTGCCCTGGCCGATCTTCTGGCCGTTGTAGGCGTACCAGGCGCCGGATTTGTCGATGAAGCCATGCTTGACGCCCAGTTCGATGATTTCGCCCTGGCGGGAGATGCCCTCGCCGTACAGGATTTCGAAATCAGCCTGGCGGAACGGCGGCGACACCTTGTTCTTCACCACTTTGACGCGGGTGTCGTTGCCGATCACTTCCTCGCCCTTCTTGATGCCGCCGGTGCGGCGGATGTCCAGGCGCACGGAGGCGTAGAACTTCAGCGCGTTACCGCCGGTGGTGGTTTCCGGGTTGCCGAACATCACGCCGATCTTCATGCGGATCTGGTTGATGAAGATCACCAGGGTGTTGGTGCGCTTGATGTTGCCGGTCAGCTTGCGCAGCGCCTGGCTCATCAGGCGGGCTTGCAGGCCGACGTGGCTGTCGCCCATTTCGCCTTCGATTTCAGCCTTGGGCACCAGCGCGGCCACGGAGTCGATCACGATCAGATCGACGCCGCTGGAGCGCACCAGCATGTCGCAGATTTCCAGTGCCTGCTCGCCGGTGTCCGGCTGCGAGATCAGCAGGTCGTCGACCTTGACGCCCAGCTTTTGCGCATATTGCGGGTCCAGCGCGTTTTCCGCGTCGATGTAGGCGCAGGTGCCGCCCAATTTTTGCATCTCGGCCACCGCTTGCAGACACAAGGTGGTTTTACCGGACGACTCCGGGCCGTAGATTTCCACCACGCGGCCGCGCGGCAGGCCGCCGACGCCCAGCGCCAGGTCCAGACTCAGCGAGCCGGTGGAGACCACCTGCAGGTTTTCGTTGATCTGGTTGTCGCTCATGCGCATGATCGAACCCTTGCCAAATTGTTTTTCAATTTGGGCAAGGGCCGCGGCCAACGCTTTGCTCTTGTCTTCGGATGCCATGCTGTCTCCAGTGTGGGGGGCGCTAAACAAAATGAATGCTCGGCCAGCGGCGGCCCGCGTCCATGGCGGCGGGAAAAACCCGATGCCGGACAGGGGTTTGCGCGGCGCGGGGGCGGATCCCGCCACGCTCGCGCTTGCCGCGCCGATAGCCGAAAAGATGCCGTCGATTATCTCATAAAGCCTTGGCCAACGGCAGAGCCGCTTGCCGGCGCCACCGTCCTTCGGGACGGGCGCGTGGCGATATTGCTTGAAAAAGTTGTGATTGCGACCACTTTTACAAGTGTCCACCCTGTGTACAATGAAACCATCATGATGAACGAACGCGCGCAACACCTGCTCAAGGTCCTGATCGAACGCTATATCGTCGACGGCCAGCCGGTGGGGTCCAAAACCCTGTCCATGCTGCCCGGCATCGAGTTGTCGTCCGCGTCCATCCGCAATGTGCTGGCGGAGTTGGAAACCATGGGATTGATCGTGGCGCCGCACACCTCGGCCGGCCGGGTGCCCACCGCGCGCGGCTACCGCGTGTTCGTCGATCGCCTGCTCACCATCCGGCCGCTGGAAGAAGCGGCGCTGCACGAGCTGGAATTGAACCTGCAGCCGGACAGCCCGCAGCGCATCGCTCAGTCGGCGTCCTCGCTGCTGTCCGAATTGACCCATTTCGCCGGCGTGATCGTCACGCCGCAGCGCTCCGACATCGCCTTCCGCCAGATCGAATTCCTGCGCCTGTCCGAGCGGCGCGTGCTGATGATCTTGGTGACGCTGGACGGCGATGTGCAGAACCATCTACTGACCACCGAGCGCGACTACACCCCGTCCGAGCTGATCGAGGCCGGCAATTTCATCAACCAGCATTACGCCGGCCAGGGCCTGGCCAGCATCGCCAGCCGCGTGGCGGACGAACTGCGCCAGTTGCAGGGCGATATCGCCGAGCTGATGTCGGCGGCGATACGGCTGGGGCAAAGCTCGATGAACGCCAGCAACGCCGCGGTGGTGGTGGCGGGCGGCAACCGGCTGCTGGAGGTCAACGACCTGTCCGACGACCTGTCGCGGCTGCGTCAGCTGTTCAATGTCTTCGAACGCAAGACCGAGCTGCTGAAGCTGCTGAACCAGGGCCGGGACGCCCAGGGCGTGAACATTTTCATCGGCGAGGAGTCTGGCGTGGTAACGTTGGACGAATGCTCGGTGGTGACCGCGCCTTATCGCATCAACGGCCAGGTGGTCGGTGCGCTGGGCGTGGTCGGCCCCACCCGGATGGCCTACGAGCGGGTGATTCCCATCGTCGACATCACCGCGCGGCTGGTGTCCAGCGCCTTGTCGTTCCGGGCGTGATGCGCGCGCGGTACTTGCAACTTGAAAACAGCTATCACTTTCCTTCGCCTATGAGACTCTTGTGCAAACTGGCCCCGCTGGCGGCCTTGTTCTCCTTCCAACTGGCCCAGGCCGACGCGGCCTTCCTGGCGCGCCCGGACGTGCAGCGCTATATCGACGAGCAAGTGGCCAGCGGTCAGTTCAACCGCCCGGAACTGGAGGCGGTGTTCGCCAATGTCGAACTCAAGCCCAATATCATCAAGATACTGGACAAGCCGTCCACCTCGCGGCCCTGGTATCAATTCCGCAAATCCACGGTGGGCGAGCAGACCATAGCCGACGGCGTGGCCTTCTGGCGCGCCAACGCGGCCGCGCTGACGCGCGCGGAACAGCAATACGGCGTGGCGCCGGAGGTGATCGTCGCCATTCTGGGCGTGGAATCGCATTACGGCCGCAACACCGGCAGTTTCCGCCTGGTGGACGCGCTGTCCACCATAGGCTTCGATTATCCGCGCCGCGCCGAGTTTTTCCGCAAGGAGCTGACCGAGTTCCTGCTGCTGGCGAAGGAGGAGGGCAAGGACCCGCTGACGCTGAAGGGCTCCTACGCCGGCGCGATGGGCTGGCCGCAGTTCATGCCTTCCAGCTTCCGCAAATGGGCGGTGGATTTCGACGGCAGCGGCCATCGCGACATCTGGAGCGATTCCGACGACGTGGTCGGCAGCGTGGCCAATTACTTCCAGCGTCACGGCTGGCGCCATGGCGCCGACGTGATCCTGCCGGCCAGCGTGCAGCCGGGGCCGCAGATCGATCAACTGGTCGCCGATAAATTCAATCTGCACTACACCGTGGGCGAGCTGAAGAAAATGGGCGTGACGCCGCAGGCGCCGGTGGCCGACGACGTGCCGGCGGTGCTGGTGCCGCTGGAGACCGCGCCGGGCGTGACCGAATACTGGCTGGGGCTCAATAATTTCTTCGTGATCACCCGCTACAACCGCAGCACGCTGTACGCCAAGGCGGTGCAGGAAATCGCCGATCAGCTGCGCCTGCGCTATCTGGCCGGCCAGGCGGCGGCCCAGCCTTGAAACCACGCGCCGCCCGCCGCGGCGGCGGCGCGAAACCTGTCGCCACGCGCGGCGATTGCCATTAAAATCCGCCCCCATGAGCTATCAAGTCCTTGCCCGTAAGTGGCGTCCCAAGCGCTTTGCCGACCTAGTCGGCCAGGAGCACGTGGTGCGCGCCTTGACCAATGCCCTGAAAGAACAGCGTCTTCACCACGCCTACCTGCTGACGGGGACGCGCGGGGTGGGCAAGACCACCATCGCCCGGATTCTGGCCAAGAGCCTGAACTGCGAAACCGGCACCACCGCCGAACCCTGCGGCGAATGCTCGGCCTGTCGCCAGATCGACACCGGCCGCTTCGTCGATCTGCTGGAAATCGACGCCGCGTCCAACACCGGCATCGACAATATCCGCGAAGTGCTGGAAAACGCCCAGTACGCGCCGACATCCGGCCGCTTCAAGGTCTACATCATCGACGAAGTGCACATGCTGTCCAAGAGCGCCTTCAACGCGATGCTGAAGACGCTGGAGGAGCCGCCGGCCCACGTCAAATTCATCCTGGCCACCACCGATCCGCAGAAAGTGCCGGTCACGGTGCTGAGCCGCTGCCTGCAGTTCTCGCTGCGCAATATGACGCCGCAGCAAGTGGCCGGCCACCTGGCCCACATGCTGGACGTGGAAGGCATCGCCTACGAGGCACCGGCACTGGCCTTGCTGGGCCGCGCCGCCTCCGGTTCGATGCGCGACGCGCAGTCGCTGCTGGACCAGGCCATCGCCTATGGCCTGGGCGAGGTGAAGGAAGACGGCGTGCGCGCGATGCTGGGCGCGGTGGACCGCCGCTACCTGTACGCCTTGCTGCAGGCGCTGGCGGCTGGCGACGGCCCGCAGCTGATGGCCGAGGCCGAACAATTGGCCGAGCGCGGCATCAGCTTTGACAGCGCCCTGACCGAGCTGGCGGTGCTGCTGCAGCAACTGGCGCTGCTACAGACCGTGCCGCAGGCGATTGCGGCGGACGAGCCGGAGCGCGAAGCGCTGCAGGCGTTGGCGGACGCGATCGCGCCGCAGGACGTGCAGCTGTATTACCAGATTTCCATCCATGGCCGCAAAGACCTGGCGCTGGCGCCGGATGAGCACGCCGGTTTCAATATGACTCTGCTGCGCATGCTGGCCTTCCATCCGGTCAACGCGCAGCCGGAAGCCGCGGCGCCGCGCC
>NZ_JAJOHW010000105.1 GCF_021129195.1 Chromobacterium aquaticum
GGCGCCGGCGGCGGCGCGGCCTTGGCCGCCAGCCGCAATCAGCGCGCCTCGGCGCTGCTGAGCAGCCTGCCGTGGAAGACGCAGAACGGCCACCGCATGCTGTCCAACGGCTTTGTCGGCCTCAGCGACGGCTGGACCGATCTGCTGGGCGGCGGCGCCGACAAGCGCATGGATTGGACCTTCGATTCCGCCGGCAACGGCAATGTGGCGCAGATGGGCTGGCTGGAGCTGGGCGACCCGCGCGCCACCAGCGTGTCCTTCGACGTGGTGCTGGGCTTCGGCGCCAGCCAGGGGCAGGCGCTGGACGCGGCCGAGGCGGCGCTGGGCGGCGATCTGGACGCGGCGCAGCGGCGCTACGACGCCGGCTGGCAGGCTTACGCCGCCGGTCTGTCCGATCAGGGCGGCAGCGCCGACGACGGCTACTACCTGGCGGCGATGACGCTGAAAACCATGCAGGACAAGGCCAGCGGCGCGATGGTGGCAGGCCTGGGCACGCCATGGGGCGCCAGCCAGGGCGACGCCAACGCCGGCGGCTATCATCTGGTGTGGCCGCGCGACCTGTTCAAGTTCGCCAACGCCCTGCTCACCGCCGGCGACCGCGCCACCGCCGCGCGGGTGACGGATTATCTGTTCAACACCCTGCAGCAGCGCCGCGACTGCGGCGTGGCGGAATACGACGCCGCCGGCTGCCCGGACGGTTTCAGCCGCAACGGCCGCTTTCCGCAAAACGCCTGGGTCAGCGGCGCGCAGTATTGGCAGGGCACCCAGATGGACGAGCAGGCCATGCCCATCCTGCTGGCCTGGCGCCAGGGGCCGGCGGTGTATTCGCCGCTGTGGCCGCGCATCAAGCTGGCCGCCGACTACATCCTGAGCGCCGGGCCGTGGACCTATCAGGAGCGCTGGGAGGAAAACAGCGGCTATTCGCCGTCCACGCTGGCGGCGCAGATCGCCGGCTTGGCCGCCGCCGCCGACATCGCCCGTGCCAACGGCGACGACGCCAGCGCCGCGCGCTATCTGTCCGCCGCCGATTACTGGCAGCAAAACGTGGACGCCTGGACCTTCACCCGCAGCGGCGGCTTTGGCGACGGCCGTTATTATCTGCGCCTCAATCCGTCCGCGCGCGCTGGCGGGGCCAGCCGCGCCGGCCAGGCGCCGGCGCTGGGCCCGGACACGCCGCAGACGCTGGAAGTGAAGAACGGCGGCGGCGGCCGCGATGCGCGCCGGGTGGTGGACGGCGGCTTCCTGGAATTGGTGCGCATGGGGGTGAAGCGCGCCGACGATCCGGCGGTGCGCGCCACCTTGGGCATTTACGACGCGGTGCTGGGCCAGCGGCTGGAGCTGCCCGGCGCGCCGGCTTTGCCGGTCAACGCCTGGTTCCGCTACAACTTCGACGGCTACGGCGAACGCAATGACGGCGGCGATTTCGCCGGCAGCGGCGTGGGCCGCTTGTGGCCCATCTTCACCGCCGAGCGCGGCATCTACGAGATTGCGCGCCAGGGCGGCGGCACTGCCGGCCAGCCCTATCTGGCCACCTTGAAACAGCTGGCCACGCCGGAGGGCATGCTGCCGGAACAGGTGTGGCCGCATAGCGCGGTGCTGCCGGACGGCTGGGCGGTGGAGACGCCGGCGGGCAACCGCGCCGGCACGCCCACCCGCTCGATCGCGCCGCTGAGCTGGGCGATGGGCGAGTACATCAGCCTGTTGGCCTCCATCCGCGCCGGCCGCGTCGTCGATCTGCCGGAAGCCGCCTGCGCGCGTTACTACGCCTGCCGGGTGGAACCCAGGGCCGGGGAGGCGACGGTGGAGATCCAGGCCACCGCCACGACCAGCTGGGGGCAGCAGCTGTATGTGACCGGCGCGGCGCGCGCCTTGGGCAACTGGAACACCGATCTGGGCCTGCCGGCGGACGCGGCGGCCTACCCGCTGTGGAAGACCCGGGTCAATCTGCCGGCTGGGCAACGCATCGAGTACAAGTACTACCGCAAGAACGCCGATGGCAGCGTGAGCTGGGAGCAGCGCGCCGGCAACCGGGTATTGCAGGCGCCGGCCGGCGGGCTGACGTTGAATGATCAGGTGAACTGGTAAGAGCCTGTTCAAAGTCTGCTGCGCTTGGTGAAGCCTTGCACGGTGAGTACCAGCTCAAAATGCTCATGTACCACTCGTACATTCCGCTTTTTCGCTCGTTTTCGCCTTGTCTCGCTCTTGCTCGCGAGACTTTGAACAGGCTTCAATACGCTATTGATTTATTTGGAATATTGAAAGCAAATTTAATTACTTTTTGATATTAAACATGGCTTTTATAGTGTGCTGAGTCCCCCTTGTTCAGGAACTCGCCATGTCCATGTTCATCTCCCGCCGTTCCCTGCTGGCGCTCAGTCTCGCCAGCCTGTCCCTCGCCGCCTTGGCGGCACACGCCGCCGAGGCGCCCATCGTCATCGGCTACCAGACCGGGGTCGATCCCTCCAAAGTGGCCCAGGCCGACGGCTTGTATGAAAAAGCCATCGGCCGGCCGCTGCAATGGCGCAAGTTCGAGAGCGGCGCGGAAGTGCTGGCCGCGCTGGCTTCCGGCGACGTGCATATCGCCGATCTGGGCTCCAGCCCGCTCAGCGCCGCCGCCACCCGCCAACTGCCGATCCAGACCTTTCTGATCGTCGCCGAGATCGGCAACTCCGAGGCCTTGGTGGCGCGCAAGGGCAGCGGCATCAAGACCCCGCGGGACCTGATCGGCAAAAAGGTGGCGGTGCCCTATGTCTCCACCACCCATTACAGCCTGCTGGCCGCGCTCAAGCACTGGAAGCTGGACCCGGCCAAGCTGTCCATCGTCAATCTGCGCCCGTCCGAGATCAGCGCCGCCTGGCAGCGCGGCGACATCGACGCCGCCTATGTCTGGGCCCCGGCCTTGAGCCAGGCGCTGAAAACCGGTTCGGTGCTGGTCAATTCCGAACAAGTGGGGCAGTGGGGCGCGCCCACTTTCGAAGCCTGGGTGGCGCGCAAGGATTTCGCCGCGGCCCAGCCGCAGGCGCTGGCCGCCTTCGCCAAGGTGACCTTGCAGGCCTTCGCCGATTACCGCGCCAAGCCGGCGGCCTGGAGCGCCGGTTCGCCGCAGGTGGCCAAGATCGCGCGGCTGACCGGGGCCGATCCGGCGCAGATTCCCGGCCTGCTGGCCGGCAGCCGCTTCCCGTTGGCGCAGGAGCAGCTGTCGCCGCGCTTGCTGGGCGGCGGCACCGCCAAGGCGCTGCGCGACACCGCCTTGTTCCTGAAGGAACAGAAGAAGGTGGAAGCGGTGCTGCCGGATTATCAAGCCTATGTCGAGCCGCGCTTCGTGCGGCTGGCGCAGCCGCGCTGAGCGCGAGGAGGCCGCGATGGCGAGCTTGATCGTGGAAAACGCCGGCGTCAGCTACGCCGGCCCGTCCGGCCCGGTGCAGGCGCTGGACCGGGTGTCGCTGGAGCTGCGTTCCGGCGAGATCGTGGTGGCCCTGGGGCCGTCCGGCTGCGGCAAGTCCACCTTGCTGGGGCTGATGGCCGGCTTCCAGACGCCCAGCCAGGGCCGGGTGCTGGCCAATGGCCGGCCGGTGTGCGGGCCGGGCGCGGATCGCGGCGTGGTGTTCCAGGACGACGCGCTGATGCCCTGGCTCAACGCCGAGGACAATGTCGCCTTCGGCCTGCGCCTGCGCGGGGTGCCGCGCGAACAGCGGCGAAGCGAGGCGCGCCGCATGCTGGGCTGGGTGGGGCTGGAAGCCTTCGCCGGCCACGCGCTCAGCCAGATGTCCGGCGGCATGCGCCAGCGCCTGGGCCTGGCGCGCGCGCTGGCGGCCGATCCCGACTTCCTGCTGCTGGACGAGCCCTTGGGCGCGCTGGACGCGCTGACCCGGGAAAAGATGCAGTCGCTGATCCTCAGCCTGTGGCAGCGCAGCGGCAAGGGCATTTTCCTGATCACCCACAGCATCGAGGAAGCGCTGTTCCTCGGCACCGAGCTCTTGGTGCTGACGCCGCGCCCCGGCCGCATCGCGCTGCGGCAGAAGCTGGGTTTCGCCCAGCGCTACGCCGCCGGCGAATCGGCGCGCTCGATCAAGGCCGATCCCGCCTTCATCGCCATGCGCGAGCATTTGCTGGACTGGATTTTCCGCGCCGAGGAGGCCGACCATGCCGCCGCTTGAACTGACTGAATTGGGCCCGGCCGCGCAGGCCGAGCTGAGCGCGCCGGCGCCGGTCCATCCTTCTAGCCCTAATCCTGGTCGCTTCGCCGCCTGGCGCCGGCGCTGGCCCAGCGCGCTGTCGGTGGGCGGCCTGCTGCTGCTGTGGTGGGCGGCCAGCGCCGGCGGGCTGGTGTCGCCGCTATTCCTGCCCGGCCCGGCCCAGGTGGCGGCGCGGCTGGCGGACCTGGCCGTCAACGGCTTCATGGACGCCAGCCTGTGGCATCACGCCGCCGCCAGTCTGGGCCGGGTGGGCCTGGCGCTATTGCTGGCCGCGGCGACCGCGGTACCGCTGGGCATGCTGATGGGCCTGAGCCGGCGCGCGCACGCGGCGCTGGACCCGCTGATCGAGTTCTACCGGCCGGTGCCGCCCTTGGCCTATCTGCCCTTGATCGTGATCTGGTTCGGCATAGGCGAGGCCAGCAAGGTGCTGCTGATCTATCTCGCCATCTTCGCGCCGCTGGCCATCGCCACCGC
>NZ_JAJOHW010000106.1 GCF_021129195.1 Chromobacterium aquaticum
GGCGCGGCTGCAGGCGGCGCGCTCGCTGGGCGCCAGCCGCGGCCAGCTGCTGCGGCTGGTGGTGCTGCCCAGCGCGCTGCCGGAGATCCTGACCGGGCTGCGCATCGGCCTGGGCGTGGGCTGGTCCACCCTGGTGGCGGCGGAGCTGGTGGCCGCCACCCGAGGCCTGGGTTTCATGGTGCAGTCCGCCGCCCAGTTCCTGGTCACCGACGCGGTGATCGCCGGCATCCTGATCATCGCCTGGATCGCGCTGGCGCTGGAATTGGGGCTGCGCTGGGTGGAGCGGCGCTTCGCCGGCTGGGCAGCACCGGAACGTTTTTGAGCGAGTTTTCGATTTCTTGGATTTGGTTTCCGCCGCGCGGATAAGGAGCACATTCATGAGCCTGCAACTGCAAGCCATCAGCCCGGCCCTGGGGGCCATTGTTTCC
Organism: Chromobacterium aquaticum; assembly: GCF_021129195.1. Taxonomy (GTDB): domain Bacteria; phylum Pseudomonadota; class Gammaproteobacteria; order Burkholderiales; family Chromobacteriaceae; genus Chromobacterium; species Chromobacterium aquaticum. The sequence goes on from NZ_JAJOHW010000106.1 coordinate 429, forward strand.
GGCGTCGATCTGAGCGCGCCGCTGTCCGGCGCCGAGCGCGACGCGATCGAGGCGGCGCTGCTGCGCCACCAGGTATTGTTCTTCGAGAACCAGCTGCTGACGCCGCGCCAGCAGCGCGATTTCGCCGCCCGCTTTGGCGATCTGCACCTGCATCCGGTCTACCCGACGGTGGCGGAGCAGCCGGAAATCATCGTGCTGGACACCCATGTCGACAATCTGCCGGACAACGACAACTGGCATACCGACGTCACCTTCATCGCCACCCCGCCGCTGGGCGCGGTGCTATCGGCGCGGCAGTTGCCGGAGGTGGGCGGCGACACGCTGTGGAGCAGCAACAGCGCCGCTTACGACGCCTTGTCGCCGGCCTTGCGCTCGCTGCTGGACGGACTCAGCGCCGAGCATAGCTTTGTCCACTCCTTCCCGGAAAGCCGCTTCAAGGACACGCCGCAATACGCGCGCTGGCAACAGGCCAGCCGCGACCATCCGCCGGTGGTGCACCCGGTGGTGCGCACTCACCCGGTCACCGGCCGCAAGGGCCTGTTCGTCAACGAGGGCTTCACCACCCGCATCCTGGAACTGGCGCCGCGCGAGAGCGATGCGCTGCTGGCGCTGCTGTTCGCCCATGCCGCGCGGCCGGAATTCACCGTGCGCTGGCGCTGGAAGGAACACGACCTGGCGTTCTGGGACAACCGCGTAACCCAGCATTACGCGGTGGCAGACTACCTGCCGCAGCGGCGGGTGATGCACCGCGCCACCATCCTGGGGGGGCGGCCTTATTGAGCCGGTATCCGCCCTCCAGACTCACCCGGCCATGGCCGGGTTTTTTCATGCCCTTGGTCTGGCGGTGTGCCGCAGCGGCGCTGGGGGCCGCTTACAAGCACTGGCTACACTTGGCTCAGCGCACATAAGCCATTGCTGTTTTGGCATAAATTGCGTCGACCCCGCGCGAGACGATAAGTATGATATTTGACTTTCTGTGTTGGATGTATTGAGAGAATAACAATGAAGATCGCAAAGAAATGCCTGGTACTCGCCATGGCGGCGGCCGCGGGGCTGAGCGGCTGCGCGACCGAAAGCTCGCGCGCGCTGACGGTGGCCCAAGTGGAAACCGCCGGCAAACCTTATGCCGGCCCGCGCTCCCCGATCGCGGTGGGCAAGTTCGACAACCGTTCCAGCTATATGCGCGGCATATTCTCCGACGGCGTGGACCGTCTGGGCGGCCAGGCCAAGACCATTCTGATCACCCATTTGCAGCAGACCAACCGCTTCAATGTGCTGGACCGCGACAATCTGGAAGAGATGAAGCAGGAAGCCGCGTTCAGCAAGCAGGCGCAGGCGCTTAAGGGCGCCACCTATGTGGTGACCGGCGACGTGACCGAATTCGGCCGCAAGGAAGTGGGCGACCACCAGCTGTTCGGCATCCTCGGCCGCGGCAAGCAGCAGATCGCTTACGCCAAGGTCAACCTCAACATCGTCAAGGTGGCCACCTCGGAAGTGGTGTACTCCACCCAGGGCGCCGGCGAATACAGCCTGTCCAACCGCGAGATCATCGGCTTCGGCGGCACCGCCAGCTATGACTCCACGCTGAACGGCAAGGTGCTGGACCTGGCGATGCGCGAGGCGGTGAACAAGCTGACCGCGGCGATAGATTCCGGCGCCTGGCAGCCGGGCAAATAAAACTCGCTAACAAAAGCCCTGATCCCGCGTTGCGCCTCCGACGGCTACCGCCTGCGTTGGCGCGTGTTGGCTCAGCATCTCCGCGAGGTTTGGTTAGCGGCGCTAAGCGTTAAGCAAGCCTCGCATGATTGCAGGACGGGCCTTGCGGCCCGTCCGCGCTAGCTATTGCAAGATTGAACATCATGACACACAAGATGGCGAAAACGCCGCTATTGGCGCTGGCCCTGCTGGGCGGCGCATTGTTGACTGGCTGCGCCAGCCAAAGCTCGCTGTACCAGTGGGAAAGCTACCAGCCCCAGGTGTACCAGCACTTCAAGGGCGCGGCGGCGGAAGAGCAAGTGACCGCGCTGGAGCGCGACCTGCAGAAGATCCGTTCCAGCGGCAAGACCCCGCCGCCGGGCTACCATGCCCACCTGGGCATGTTGTACGCCAGCCTGGGCAAGGACGATCAGATGGTCCAGCAGTTCCAGACCGAGAAGCAGCTGTTTCCTGAATCCGCCGCCTATATGGACTTCCTGCTGAAGAAGGCCAAGAAGTGAAAGACCGCACCATGATCAAACGCATTGCCCAATGGCTGGCCTGCCTGGCCATCGCGGCGCTGGCCACCGGCTGCGCCACCTCCAAGCCTTACGACTACACCGCTTACAAGCAGAGCCGCCCGCGCTCCATCCTGGTATTGCCGCCGCTGAACGAATCGCCGGAAGTGGCGGCCAGCCACAGCATGCTGTCGCAAGTGACCATGCCGCTGGCCGAAGCCGGCTACTACGTGCTGCCGGTGGCGCTGGTGGACGAAACCTTCAAGCAGAACGGCATGAGCACGGCTTCGGACATCCACGGCGTGGCACCGGCCAAGCTGAAGGAAATCTTCGGCGCCGACGCCGCGCTGTACGTGACGGTGAGCAAGTACGGCACCAGCTACAGCGTGATCAGCAGCGACACCATCGTGTCCGCCAGCGCCAAGATGGTGGACCTGAAGACCGGCGCGGTGTTGTGGACCGGCTTCGCCTCCGCTTCCAACAACGAGGGCAACAACAATAACTCCAGCGGCCTGGTCGGCATCCTGGTGACCGCGGCCCTGAAGCAGATCATCAATACCGCCACCGACGCCAGCCACGATGTGGCCGGCATCACCAGTCAGCGCCTGCTCAGCACCGGCCACGACGGCGGCCTGTTGTACGGGCCCTATTCTCCGAAGTACGGCACCGACTGATATCTTCCCTCCAAAGACAGCAGCAAGCCCGGCAGCGCCGGGCTTTTTTTATGGGCGCGAGTTTATCTTCAGTTGAAATGATAATGGCATCTTAATTTAATGGATTTCGGGTAATATGCGTTCGCCATATCAGCGGCGGCATTCCGCCGGCCGCGGCCCATCACAATCAGAAGAGAAACCGTCATGAAGAAACTCACGCTTGCCATGCTGCTGTCCGCCTGCGCGCTGCCCAGCACCCAGGCGCTGGCCTGGGGCCAGGAAGGCCACCGCGTCACCGGCTACATCGCTCAACAGCTGCTCAGTCCGCAGGCCAAGGCCGTGGTCAATCAATTGATCCCCAATGCCGATTTCGCCCAGCTGGCGCTGTACATGGACCAGCACAAGCAGGAGCTGAAGCAGCAACTGCCGGGCTCGGATAAATGGCATTACAACGATGAGCCGGTGTGCAACGGCGTGGAGGAGGACGACTGCCCCAATGGCAATTGCGCGTCCAATCAGATCGAGCGTTACAGCAAGGTGCTGGCCGACAAGAGCGCCGGCAAGGCCGCTCGCGCCCAGGCGCTGACCTTCCTGATCCACATGATCGGCGACATCCACCAGCCGCTGCACGCGGCGGACAACCATGACCGCGGCGGCAACGACGTCCGCGTGCGCCTGGCCGGCAGCAGCAAGGTCAGCAATCTGCATTCGGTATGGGACACCGCGCTGGTGCAGCAGGCCTTGAACGGCGCCAATGAGCAGAGCTGGGCGGCGCAGGACCTCAAGTACTACGCGCGCAACATTCCGGGCTGGCAGAGCGGCAAGGCGATGGACTGGATCAATGAATCCAATCAGTACGCGCGCAGCGAGGTTTACGGCCCGCTGTCCAATTTCAGCTGCGGCCAAGCGCCCAGCGATGTGGCCTATCTGGACCGTACCTACCAGACCGCCGGCGCGCAGCTGATCAAGCAGCAGCTGGCCAAGGCCGGCGCGCGCATCGCCATGGTGATCAACCAGGCGCTGCAGTAAAACGGCGCGCCCGCGCTAGAATGGCGGCTCCGTCGTCACCGGAGCCGCCATGTCCATCCACGAGCTCAGCCTCAAGGGTTTCCGTTCCATCCGCCAACTGCGGCTGGCGCTGGAGCCGCTCAATGTCGTCGTCGGGCCCAATGGCTGCGGCAAATCCAATCTCTACAAAGCGGTGCGCCTGCTGCACGAGGCCGCCTGCGGCCGCCTGTCCGCGGCATTGGCGGAAGAGGGCGGCATCCAGAAGGCGATGTGGGCCGGCGGCTTGCGCCGCGGCGACCGCAAGGGCGAGCCCAAGCGCATGGTGCTGGCGGCGCGGCTGGCCGATTGCGACTACGAATTGCAACTGGGCTACCCCGAACCCAGCCGCAGCCTGTTCTCGCTGGACCCATTGGTGAAGGAGGAGACGTTGTGGCTGGCCGGCCAGGGCCGCCGTCCCTCGGCCCAGGTGCTGGAGCGGCGCAATCAGAGCGCCTTTCTCACCAGCGTGGACGGAGTCAGGACCACCTATCCCTTGGGCCTGCAGGCCGAGGAGTCGGTGTTCGGCCAATTGGCCGAGCCGCATCTCTATCCCGAGGTGTCGCAAGTGCGCGAGACGCTGCGGCGCTGGCGCTTCTATCACGAATTCGCGGTCTGGCCCGGCTCGCCGCCGCGCGCGCCGCAAGTGGGCATCCGCTCGCCGGTGCTGGCGCACGACGGCGGCAACCTGGCGGCGGCCTTCCAGACCATTGTGGAGATCGGCGACGTCGAACTGCTGCGCAGCGTGCTGGCCGACGCGTTTCCGGACAGCGGCTTCCAGGTGGAGGCGCTGCATGGCCGTTTCCAGATATTGATGCAGCGCGACGGCATCCTGCGGCCGCTGGAGGCGGCCGAATTGTCCGATGGCACCTTGCGTTTCCTGTGCCTGGCGGTGGCCTTGCTCAGCCCGCGCCCGCCGGCCTTCATGGCCTTGAACGAGCCGGAAAACAGCCTGCACCCGGACCTGTTGCCGGCGCTGGCGCGGCTGATCGCCGAGGCCGGCCGCCACAGCCAGCTATGGGTGACCAGCCATTCACCGCGCTTGGCGGAACTGATCGCGCGCCACCGGCCGCTGCGCCGTTTCATGCTGACGCAGCGCGATGGCGAGACGGTGCTGGCGGATGAGGATTGAGCCGGGGCCGCGAGCTTTTCCGGCTGTGCGCGACATGCAAAAAAAAGCCCAAGCGTTCAGCTTGGGCTTTTTCCATGGTGCAGACCGCCTGCTCAGACCGGCTGCAGAAACAGCGCCTGCTCCGCCGCGCGGCGGCGGGTGAGGCCGGGCAGGACTTTGCCGCCGGCCTTGTTCCAGCGCGGAAACTGGGCGGCGGCGCCGGCGTAGTCGCGCTGATTGAGCAGGCGCAGCAGGGTGGAGTTCTGCAGCGAACCCAGGCCCAGGTTGTAGCTGAAGCTGACCAGCGCGTCGAACTGGTTCTGGTTCAGCGGCACCTGGGCCAGCCGGGTGACGCCGGTTTCGAAGCGATTCAAATCGCGCGCCAGCAGCGCGTCGGCCTGGGCCTGGGTGATGACCAGGCCCGGCGTCACGTCCGGACCGGTGTGGCCGTAGCCTATGGTCCAGACGCCCACCGCGTCCTGGTAGGCCTTGAGGCGCAGGCCTTCGAATTGCTGGATCAGTTTGATGCCGTTGGCGCTGATATTCATGTCGGGCTCCTGTGGAAAGGGCCCCCGGCGGACGCGGAGAGACGCTCGAAAGAATCTGAGGCGGGAGGAGAAGCGGGCGGGGGCGGGACCGGCCGCGCGGGGCGGTCCGGGTGCGTCGTCCCCATTATGCTCAGGGCCCGGAAACGGGCCGAGGCGACGGGTGTCAGTGGCGTAGTTGGACCTGTTTACGATATTTTGAGTTTTGAGTCCGCTACGCGGATGATGATTTAGGGCCGGTTCCGCCCGGCAAACGGAAAGGGGAATTTGCGCGGCCAAATTCCCCTTTACCCCAAAGGCCGCCCTGCAAGCCTGGCCTACGGCTTCCCGCCGGTTCCCGCCAGGCCCGAGGCGCGGCTGAACTCGCGATTTGCTAGCGTCAAATCGCTCGAACAGGCAGCCGCTTAAGACCTCGGGCCTGCCACCCGTCGGCAGGCTTGAAGGGACCCGGGGCGCGTCGAATACATGGTTTCCTACGTATCTAGCAACGGTTAACCACATCTACAAAAGATCGTAAACAGGTTCTTAGTAAACGAAGCGCTCGCGCAGGTCTTCCAGGTTCAGCTCTTTCAGAATCGCTTCCTGGCGTTCGCGCGCGCTGTTTTTGCGCTGGCCGGTGTACTTGGCGATGATCAGCTCGTTCTTCATCGAGTGTTCCCAGCCCACCAGCTCGGTGACGGTGAGCTGATAGCCGCGCGCTTCCAGCTGCAGGCAGCGCAGCACATTGGTCAGATGGCTGCCGAACTCGCGGGTGTGGATGGGGTGGCGCCACATCTCGGACAGCGGAGTCAGGCCGAAGCTCTGGTTTTTCTTCTGGCGCAGCACGCCGGCCACTTCCGCCTGGCAGCAGGGCACCAGCACGATGTAGCGCGCGTTCTTGGCCAGCGCGAAGCGGATGGCGTCGTCGGTGGCGGTGTTGCAGGCGTGCAGCGCGGTGATGATGTCCACCTGCTCCGGCAATTGCTCCGAGGTGATCGACTGTTCCACGCTCAGGTTCAAGAAGCCCATGCGTTCGAAGCCGAGGCGGGCGGCCAGCTCTTGCGAGCGGCTGACCAGTTCCGGCCGGGTTTCGATGCCGTAGACGCTGCCGGCGGCCTTGTCCTTCAGGAACAGGTCGTAAAGGATGAAGCCCAGATAGGATTTGCCGGCGCCGTGGTCGGCCAGGCTCATCTCGCCTTTTTCCGCCAGCACGTCGGCCATCAGCGGCTCGATGAACTGGTACAGGTGGTAAACCTGTTTCAGCTTGCGGCGGGTGTCCTGGTTGATCTTGCCGTCGCGGGTCAGGATGTGCAACTCTTTGAGCAGTTCCAGCGATTGCTGTGGTTTGATCTCGGGAATCAGGCTCATGGCGGCCTCCTGCGAAAAACGAATCGCCGGATTTTAGTCCAATTCGCGCCGGCGTGCTTGGGCGCTGGTTTCAATGCTCCTGTCTAACTGGCCGGCTGCGCGCTGATCCGCTCCAGCCAGCGCAGCATGTCCTGCTCCACTTCCACGCGGTTGGTTTCGTTCAGCATTTCGTGGCGGCCGCCGGGGTAGACCGTGGTCTGCACATCGAGCAGGCCGGCCTCGCGGTAGCGGATTTCCAGCTGGCCCAGACCCAGCTTGCCCAGGCTGACCGGGTCGCGGCTGCCGGCCAGCAGCCAGACCGGACAGCGGCGCGGCAGGCTGTCGCCGCTCGCCTCGCCGCGTTCCATGGCGATGATGCCGCCGAACAAATCTATCCACAGGCCGGGGCAGGGGTCGAAGCCGCATAGCGGGTCCGCCAGGTATTTGTCCACTTCCGCCGGGTCGCGGCTCAGCCAGTCCATGCCGGTGCGGGCGGGCAGAAAGCCCAGGTTGAAGCTGCCGAAAATCAGCCGCGCCAGCAGCCGGCTGGGGCGCTCCGGGCTGCCGCAGCGGGCCACCAGCCGCGCCAGGCCGCGCAGCAGCCAGGCCAGCGGCCGCTGGCGGTAGCCGGTGGCGGACAGGACCAGGCCGGACAGCGCCGCGCCGTGGCGCAGGAAATAGGCGCGGGCGATGAAGGAGCCCATGCTGTGGCCGAACAGCGTCACCGGCAGGCCGGGATGACATTCGGCGGCGTGGCGGCGCAGGGTGTCCACGTCGGCCACCACCTTGTCCCAGCCGCCGTCGGCGGCGAAATGGCCGCGCAGCCGCGGCGCGGCGCCGTGGCCGCGGTGGTCGTGGGCATAGACGGCGTAGCCAGCGCCGGTCAGCGTTTGGGCGAAGCGGTGGTAGCGCACCGCGTATTCGCTCATGCCGTGGGAGATCAGCACCACGGCGCGCGGCGCGCCGTCCGGCAACCAGCGGGCGGCGTGCAGGATTTCCCCGTCGTCGGCGTTCAGATGGAAGGTTTGCATGGTGTTGAGCCCTTTTATGGCCTGTTTTGACTGCGCCGCGGCATCAGGGTTGCGGCGAAGCGGCGGCTTCACAGCAGAACATGGCGCAAGGATGCTGGCAAGCGCTATCCAAATGTCCTGGCGCTGGTGCCGTCAGCGGGATGGGGAGCCTGGGTCGGCACGCTGCCGGACCCACCGCGCTTGACCAGACCCGGCGAGGTGGGCACCATGAGCCGCATGCCGTTTCATACAGCGCGGCATCAGGAATGGAAGCCTGAATAGAATCGGGGGATATCATCCCAATGCCACGCTATAGCTACGCCTATCAGGGCAGGTTATGGCAGGGAGGCCTTTGGCCTGCTGGCTCCGATTCGCCTGCCTTCCAACCCTGTCATATGCCTGCCCATCGTGATTGGAAGCGGGATGGCAGGCTCATTTTGGATCGGAGCCCGTCATGCCACTATTGTCAGTTCTGTCCCTGCTTTCCAAACCGCCTCCGTCCAAGGAGGCCGCTGAACCCTCAGCCGCCAGCCCGGCTGTCAGCCGTCTGATCAAGACCGTCAAACATCTGCAAGACCAACGTTCGGAAAATGCCGCGCTTGCCGCCATTGATCCGGCTTTGCTCCATTTAGCCCGCTGCTGCCAGCATTACGACGATATCGCCGAAGAGCTGCGCCAATGCCATGAGGCCTTGGGCGCGCTGCTGTTGATGCTGCGCCACACCGAAAACGCGCAAGTGCGCGGCAAGGCGCTGTGGGCCTTGCTGGAGCCCTTGCAGCAGCGTTTACAGGGGGCAACGGAACATCTGGAGACGGTGACGTCCTGAATCCGTGCGCCTGGCCAGCGGCCGGATAGCGCGCGCTGAGAACCTGTTCAAAGTCTGCTGCGCTTCGTGAAGCCTTGCACGGTGAGTACAAGCTCAAAATGCTCATGTACCACTTGTACATTCCGCTTTTTCGCTCGTTTTCGCCTTGTCTCGCCCTGGCTCGCGAGACTTTGAACAGGCTCTCAGGCCAGCATGTGTTCCGGGTCGAAGTCCGGATTCAGCCGCGCGCTCAGCACATGGTCGCGCCAGCCGCCGTTCAGGTAGAGGTAGTTCTTGGCGTGGCCTTCGATCTCGAAGCCCAGGCGCTTGAGCAGGCCGGCGCTGCGCAGATTGTGCGGCTGGTAGTTGGCCTGGACCCGGTGCAGCCTGAGGGTGTCGAAGGCGCAGCGGATCACCGCTTCCAGCGCTTCGCGCATCAGGCCCTGGCCTTGGCAGTGCTGGTCCAGTCCATAGCCCAGGTGGCAGGACTGGAAGGCGCCGCGGCTGATATTGCTGAGGCCGATGCTGCCGATCACCCGTTCCGGCTCGGCGTGCAGCGTCAGCAGGAAGCGGCCGCCGCGGCCTTCTTCCCAGTCGCGCGCGCGTTGGCGTAGCTGCATGGTCCAGTACAGCTCGGTGAAGAACATGTCGCCGGGCTTGGGGTCCCAGGGTTCGAAGTGCTGGCGGTTACGGACGTGGAAATCCAGCATCGCGCGCGCCTGCGCCGGCTGGGCCGGCAACAGCAGCAGGCGCGGCGTGCTGAGGGTGGGTTGGGCGATGGGCATGCGGATCAGGTGTTGGCGGGGAAGGCGATCTCGGCCGCCGCGCGCGTCAGGATGGGCACGCCGAAGCTGCCCAGCTTGGGCAGGGTGGCGTTTTCATGGGCGCGGATCTGGGCGGCGCTGGCGTGGTCCTTGTCGTGGGTGGTGTGCGCGTCGCTGGCCAGGATGATGGCGTAGCCGTGGGCGGCCGCGCTGCGGGTGGTGGTGTCGATGCAGAATTCGCTGGCGTAGCCGGCGATCACCAGTTGGCCGACGCCCCATTGTTGCAGTTGCTGATGCAGGCCGGTGCGCAGGAAGGAGTCCGGCGTGGTCTTGCGCAGGTAGTGATCGTCCGGCTGGGCGTCCAGGCCGCGGGCCAGCTGCCATTCCGCCGAGCCGTGGGTCAGCGGCGCGCTGGCGCGTTCGTGTTGAACCCACACCACCGGCGTTCCGGCCGCGCGCGCGGCGGCGGCCAGTTGATTGAGGCGGGCGATGACGGCGTCGGCCTGGTCGGCGCGGGGTTCGTGGTCGAACATGCCGCTTTGCACGTCGATGATCAGCAGGGCGGTTTTCATCGGGGTTTCCTGTCGCGGGATTGAGTCGCCAATGTCATATGAAACGGCTTAAAAAGCAAGCCCCGCCGAGGCGGGGCTTAGGTTGGTACTTAGAACCTGTTTACGATCTCGCGAGCTAAGGTGAGACAAGGCGAAAACGGCTGAGAAAGCGGAATGTACGCGTGGTACATGAGCATTTCGAAGTCTTTTTCAACGCCGTATCGCCGACGCGCAGCAGATCGTAAGCAGGTTCTCAGGCGGTCAGCCTGTCCAGCGCTTCCTTATACTTGGCCGCGGTCTTCTCGCGCACCTCCAGCGGCACCGTCGGCGCCGGCGCCTGCTTGTTCCAGCCGGAGGCTTCCAGCCAGTCGCGCACGAACTGCTTGTCGAAGGACGGCGGGTTGCCGCCCGGCGCGTAGCTGTCCGCCGGCCAGAAGCGGCTGGAGTCCGGGGTCAGCGCCTCGTCCATCAGCGTCAGCACGCCGTTTTCGTCCAGGCCGAACTCGAACTTGGTGTCGCAGATGATGATGCCGCGGCTGGCGGCGAATTCGGCGGCGGCGCGGTAGAGCTTGATCGCGGTGTCGCGCACCTGGGCGGCCAGTTCGGCGCCGACGATGTCCTCGCAGCGCTGGTAGCTGATGTTTTCGTCGTGGTCGCCCACCGCCGCCTTGGTGGACGGGGTGAAGATGGGCTCGGGCAGCTTGTCGGCCTCGCGCAGGCCGGCCGGCAGCGCCAGGCCGCAGACGGTGCCGCTCTGGCGGTATTCCTTCCAGCCGGAGCCAGCCAGGTAGCCGCGCACCACGGCTTCGATCGGCACCGGTTTCAGGCGCTTGGCCACCACGGCGCGGCCGGTCACTTGCGGCAGGTCGGCGGCGGAGACCACGTCTTCCGGTGCGTCGCCGGTCAGGTGGCAGGGCACCAGCTCCTTGAGCTTGTCGAACCAGAAGTTGGAGATGGCGGTGAGGATCTGGCCCTTGCCGGGAATGGGGTCGTCCAGGATCACGTCGAAGGCGGACAGCCGGTCGGTGGCGATCATCAGCATGCGCTGGTCGTCGATCTCGTACAGGTCGCGGACCTTGCCGGAGTAGATTTTCTTCAAGCTGGTCAGTTGGGTGGTGTTGAGTCCGGTCATCGGAAATCCTCGGTGGAGCGGGCAATGTGTTTCAAGGCTTCGCGCCGGCTGAGCCCGGATAGCGGCGTGGCCGCGACAAAGGCGCGCACGGCGTCGGCGTCGGTGTAAGCGTATTCGCGCAAGGCCCAGCCTATGGCCTTGCGAATGAAGAATTCGGCGTCGCCGGCATTGGCGGCGCAGTAGCGGAACAGGCGTTCGGCGTCGGTGTCGGTTTTCCAGTACAGCTGGTGCAGGATGGCGACGCGGCGCAGCCAGAAGTCGGCGTCGCCACTGAGCGCGTCCATATCGTGTTGCAAGTCCCGGTGTCGGCGTACCAGTGTGCCGACCACCCAGGCGGCCAAGCCGTCCACGCAGTCCCACCAGGGCTTGGCGGCGGCCAGCGTCAGCAGCCGTGGCAGGCTGGCGGCGGGCAGTGTCTCGGCGCGCGCGCTGAGCAGGTCCACCGCCGCGTATTGGAATTCGCGTTCCGGTTGCCGCCACAGTTGTTCGGCCAGCTCCAGGCAGTATTCCGCGGTTTGGGTCTTCAGCGCGCGGACCCAGGGCGTGGACACCTTGCGGCGCGCCGGCGTGGGCACGCCGAGAAAGTCGAACTGCCCGCGCATATAGGCGCGCATCGGCGCGGCCTTGCCGGGAACGGCGGCGGCGCTCAGTCCGGCGCGCAGCGCGGCGATGTCGGCGTTCATTCCGGCGCCTCGTCGAAGAAGCGCATGCCGGCGTAAGGGCGGGCGCGGCAGGCGGCCAGCCGCGAGGCCAGGCTGCCGACGTGCAGCTCGAGCTGATGGCCGTCCGGGTCCAGGAAGTAGAGCGAGTCGCCCTCGCTGCGGTTGTCCCGCCATTGACGGACGCCGGCGGCGGCCAGGCGCTCGCGCCAGGCCGGGAAGTCGGCGGCGTCCACGCCGAAGGCGTAATGGGTGTAGCCGGGGGCTGGCGCGGCGGTCGGGTCCAAGGACAGGCACAGCCACAGGCCGCCCAGGCTCAGATAGCCGCCGCCGTCCCAGCGCGCGTGGGGCTGGCAACCCAGGGTGAGGGCGTAGAAGTCCCAGGCGCGCTCCAGATCGCGCACCGCCAGGGTCAGGTGATTCAGTCCGTTCAGCTTCATGGCGAAAAAATGGCGAAGCCGGAAAGCTTCGCCATGCGCTTACAAGGTGTCCTTCAAGGCCCGGGCCTGATCCAAGGCTTCGTCGGCCGTGGCCGCCATCACATTGAAGTGGCCCATCTTGCGGCCGGGGCGCGCGCTTTTCTTGCCGTACAGATGCAGTTGGGCGTTGGGCGCTTCCGCCAGCACGTCCCAATTGGGCTGGGCGCCGTTGTCCTTCCATACATCGCCCAGCAGATTGACCATCACCACCGGGCTGAGCAGGTCGGTGCGGCCCGGCAGCAGGCCGCACATCGCGCGCACCTGTTGCTGGAACTGGTCGGTCAGACAGGCGGTGAGCGTGTAATGGCCGGAGTTGTGCGGCCGTGGCGCGATTTCGTTGACCACCAGGCTGTCGTCGGCCAGCACGAAGAATTCCACCGCCAGCACGCCAACGTAGTCCAGCGCCTCGGCCAGCCGCAGCGCCATCGCTTGCGCTTCGGCCGCCAGCGCCGGCTTGATGCGCGCCGGCACGATGGATTCGTCCAGGATGCCGTCGGCGTGGAGGTTTTCGGCCACCGGGAACACCGCGCTCTGGGTGGCGCTGACCCGGGTGACGATGGCGGACACTTCCAGTTGCAGGTCCAGCATTTTTTCCAGCACGCAGGGCTGGCCGCCCAGATTGGCGTAGGCGGCGCGCGCCTCGGCGGCGGTGCTCACCCGCACCTGGCCTTTGCCGTCGTAGCCCAGGCGCGCAGTTTTCAGGATGCCGGGCAGATAGGGCGCGAGTTCGACCTGGATGTCTTCCACGCTCTGGATGGCCAGATAGGGCGCGGTGGGCAGGCCGGCCTTGGCGATCCAGGCTTTTTCCACGATGCGGTCCTGGGCGATGGCGACGCAGTCGCCGGACGGGGACACGCGGGTGGTCTTGGCCAGCAGGCGCATCGCGTCGGCGTTGACGTTCTCGAATTCAGTGGTGACGGCGGCGCAGCTCTTGGCCAGGTCTTCCAGCGCGGCCGGATCGTTGAACGGCGCGCACAGGTGGCGGTCGGCGAACTCGGCCGCCGGCGCGGCTTCGTCCGGGTCCAGCACGGTGACGCGGTAGCCCATGGTCTTGGCGGCCACGGCGAACATGCGGCCCAGTTGGCCGCCGCCCAGGATGCCCAGCATTGCCGGGGGCAGGATGGCGGCCATTATTCGATCTCCGGCAGGGTCATCGCCAGCACGGTTTCTTCTTGCTTGCGGCGGAAGGCGAGCAGTTGTTCCGCCAGTTCCGGGCGGGTGGTGGCCAGCATGGCCACGGCGAACAGCGCGGCGTTGGCGGCGCCGGCCTCGCCGATGGCGAAGGTGGCCACCGGGATGCCCTTGGGCATTTGCACGATGGAGAGCAGCGAATCCTCGCCGCGCAGGTATTTGGACGGCACCGGCACGCCCAACACCGGCACATGGGTCTTGGCGGCCAGCATGCCCGGCAGGTGGGCGGCGCCGCCGGCGCCGGCGATGATGGCCTTCAGGCCGCGCTCGGCAGCGGTTTCTGCGTATTGGAACAGCAGGTCGGGAGTACGGTGGGCGGAGACGACGCGGGTTTCACAGACGATGCCGAAGTCCTTGAGCACGCGGGCGGCGTTCTGCATGACTTCCCAATCGCTGTTGCTACCCATCACGATGCCGACTTCAATCATGGCGGAGAAGCTCGCTGGTTGAGGCTAAAGCCGGGATTTTACCCGATTGGGGCCTGCTGCCGTTATGGTTTTTTATTTTGACATCAAGGTACTTAGGGCATATCACATCAGCCGCGGATAAGTGAACAGAATCAGGTGCACAGCGTTGAAGGCGACATGGGCCAGCGTCGCCCACAAGACCTGGCGGGTGGCGGCGTAGACCAGGCCGTAACCCAGGCCGGCCAGGGTGGCGAGACCCACCCAGACCCAGCCGCCGGCGACGTGGACCAGGCCGAAGGCCACCGCGGCCGCCATCAGGGCGGGAAAGGGTTCGGTGCGCAGTTCCAGCCAGCGTTGCAGGCCGGCGCGGAAGAAGGCTTCCTCGGCCAGCGAGACCAGGAAGAAGTTGGCGAACAGCCAGGGCAGCAGCCAATGCGGCCACTTTGGCGCCCAGGCGATGACGCCGGCCACGCTGGCCAGGCCCAGCACGACCAGCAACAGCAGCGCGCCGACGCCGGCGGCGGCCACGCCCCAGCGCCGCTGCGGCTGCGGGCTGGCGGCCAGTACCATCAGCAGCAGCCAGCCGGCGGCGCCCTTGTCATAGCTCCAGTACAACCGGTAGGGCGCGCTGTCCGGCGTGCTCAGCCCTTGCCACAGCAGCGGGTTGTTGAAGCCGGGCAGCGCGTGCAGCGCCAGCGCCAGCAGCAGCGCGATCCAGACCAGCCACAGTTCCGGCCGCCGATAGTGGCGCGCGGCCAGGCTGACGCCGAGGGCGGCGGCGAGCGCGACCGCGCCCAAGGGCTGCACC
>NZ_JAJOHW010000107.1 GCF_021129195.1 Chromobacterium aquaticum
GGTGGCGTCGCTGCGGTGGAAGCGCACCCGTTCCACGCTGGCCGGCGGCAGGCTATAGGGGTCGTCGAAGGCGACCAATTGCACCTGGGGGGTGTCGCCATCGACATGATCGAAACGCCAGGCATAACCCTCTTCGTGCAGCAGTCGCACGATGAAGTCGTAATCGGATTCGCGGTATTGCAGGCAGTAGCTGCGTGGTGAGGCCGGGCCGGTCTTGAAGTCCAAGGTCTGCACCCGCGCGAACACCGGGTTGGCTTGCTGATGCTCGGCCAGGATTTGTTTGACGATGTCCGGCACCGACAAGTCCTGGAACACCCGCGAGCTGACGCGATGCCGCAGCAGCGCGAACGGCGGTTCGATGGTCAGCTGGTAGCGGCTGAAGCCGCCATCCGAGCCCAGGCTTTCCACCTTGGACACCACGCCGCAGCGCAGGCTCTCCGCGCCGGCGGCATCGAGGATGCCGAGGCGGGCCGGCAAGCCGAGCAGGGTCTTGAGTTCGATCGCGCCGTCCGGAGACAGACAGGTCAGTTGGTAGGCGTAGGGCCGCGACACGCCTTCCTCGCCGGCCAGGCTCAGCGGCAGCAGTTGCTCGGCCGCCACGCTGCCGTCGCCCAGGCTGAGGGTGAGCAGGCGCTGGTCTTGATTGAAGGCAGAGGCGAAGCTGGCAAGCAGGGTGCTGAGGTCCATGGCGTTTAACTCAAGGTCAAATCAAATCGACTGCGCAATGCGTCAAGCCGCGCCGAGCAAACGGCCGCGGCTTGAGCCGGAGTAATTAGTTGGCGACGATGCGCACCGCGTGCAATTGGCGCTCGGTGTCGTAACGCACGCTGATCTTGCTGGCCGGGATGCCGGCGTCGGTCAGGACTTGCTTGACCGCGATGGCGCGGGTCTGGGCGGCGGCGCGGGCGTTGCCGATGTCGCCGCGATAGCAGTGGCCGCGCACCAGGATGGATTTGGCGGTCTTAAGCTTGGGCAGCAGCAGTTGCAGCTGGGCCTCCCCCACCGGGGACAGCTTGGGGCTCATTTTTTCAAACGGGATCAGGTTGGGGTCTATGGCCATATTGGCGGCCACGGCCTTGTCCAGCGCGGCCTTCTCTTCCGCCGCCTTGATCACGGCGGGGTCCTTGGAGGCTTGTTGAGCGTTAGGATTGGTCTTGCAGCCCGCGAGCGCCAAGCACGCAAGCGCGGCGACCATCAGCAAACGTTTCATAGCATTACTTCCCGAATTGACTTTAAACATGGGCAAAGGGCTTCCCGGAAACCGCTGCGCCAGGCCGGCGCGCGGCGGCTTCCCGGATGCCTAAAACCCGCCTGGGTCACAGGCGGGTTTGCGTTCCAGCAAGGCTGGAGATTAAGCGATCGCCTTGTTGGCGGTCAGGTCCCAACCGGAGCTGACGTTACCGCCGCCGGCGCCGTCGGCGCGTTTCTGCTGGGTGTAGGTCCACTTGATCTTGCCGTAAGTGAAGCTCACCTTTTCGCTCGGGAAGCCGTTGTCGTTGGCGGAACCGTGCGGCTCAACCTTGGCGATCAGGACTTGTTCCATCTTGATCTCCATGTACTTCACCTTATCGCCACCGGCACGGCACAGTTCGATGGTGATTTCCTTGATGTGCTGGCCCTTGCAGCAGGCTTCGTAAATCTTCGGGCTGGCCTTGTCCAGGAAGTGGGTGATTTCGTAAGCGGCGTGGTTCACGCGCTCGGCGGTAGCGCCGCCGGCGGAGCTGGCGGTCGCTTGAGCCGGCTGTTCCAGCTTGTGGGCAAAGGATTGGATCTCGATCCAGTCCGCGTGCTTCTCGTCGCTGCTCTCGCCAGGAATGCCATCAATTTTCAGGAATGCATCAAAAGCCATTTACTTCTCCTTAAACAAAGGTCAAAAATCGGAGGGTTCGCCCTCCTATTGCAAAGGATGCCCAAGGCCGCGCGCCCTGCGGGAGCGCGTGGCACCGGGCTCTCCAGCGTTAACCCGCCGGTTGCGGCAGCTCCGCGACCAGACGCAGGGAAATGGTCAATTCATCCAGCTGGAAATGCGGCCGCAGGAAGGCGGCGGCGCGGTAAACGCCCGGCTTGCCCGGCACTTCTACCACGTCGACGCGGGCTTCGCGCAGCGGGTATTTGGCCTTGGCTTCCTGGCTGGCGGAGTCGTCCAGCAGCACGTACTGCGCCAACCAGGTATTCAGGAAGTCCTGCACGTTCTGGCGCGAGGCGAAGCTGCCGATCTTGTCGCGCATGATGGATTTCATGTAATGCGCGATGCGCGACACCGCGAAGATGTAGGGCAGCTGAGTGGACAGGCGCGCGTTGGCGTTGGCCGAATCGGTGTTGTAGGTCTTGGCCTTTTGCACCGACTGGCCGCCGAAGAAGGCCGCGTAGTCGGTGTTCTTGCAGTGCACCAGCGAGATGAAGCCCAGATCGGACAGCAGTTTTTCGGTGCGGTCGGTGATCGCCACTTCGGTCGGGCACTTGAGCGCCACTTCGCCGTCGTCGGTCTTGAAGGTGTGGGCCGGCAGGCCTTCCACCAGGCCGCCACCCTCCACGCCGCGGATGGCGGCCAGCCAGCCGTACTGGGCGAAGGCGGAGGTCAGCCGCGCGGCATAGGCGTAGGCGGCATTGGTCCACAGGTATTTTTCGTGGGTGCTGCCATCCACGTTTTCTTCAAAGTCGAATTCTTCCACCGGCACATTGTCGCGGCCGTAGGGCAGGCGGCCCAACACGTGCGGCAGGACCAGGCCGACGTAGCGGGAGTCTTCCGATTCACGGAAGGATTTCCACTTGGCGTATTCGACGGTGTCGAAGATCTTGGCCAGGTCGCGCGGCTTGCCGATGTCGGTGAAGCTCTCCAGGCCGAACAGGCCGGAGGAGGCGGAGGTGATCAGCGGCGCGTGCGCGGAGGCGGCGACGTGGGACAGTTCGTCCAGCAGGTAGAAGTCTTCCGGGTGGCGGGTGAATTCGTAATCGCCCACCAGGCCGGCGTAAGGCGCGCCGCCGAAGGTGCCGTATTCTTCTTCGTAGATTTTCTTGAACAGCGCGCTCTGGTCGAATTCCGGCGCCGCCTTGAAGTCCTTGACCAGGTCTTTCTTGGAGGCGTTGAGCACCTTGATCTTGAGCATGGTGCTGGTTTCGGATTCCATCACCAGGTATTTGAGGCCGCGCCAGGAGGCTTCCAGTTTCTGGAAATCCTGCTGGTGCATGATCTCGTTCAACTGCGAGGAGATCAGCGCGTCGATCTCGGCGATGCGCGCGTCAATGCTGGCGGAGAGGTCGCGCGATACGCTGACGCTGCCTTCCAGCACTTGGTCGACCAGTTCGCCGATCAGATCGCGGGTATGGCCCTTCTCGCTGTCGTTGGTGGCAACGCGGCTTTGCTCGATGATGGAATCGAGCAGGCTGCCGGACGCCGCCGGTGCTGCGGCCGCGCCGGCCTCGAGTTGTTGTTCTGCGCTCATCTATTACTCCCCTGCTTTGTCCGGATGCGCGGCCTGGCTGATTTGCTTCAGCTTTTCGGTATCGCGCACCACCTCGTCCAACAATTCTTCCAGCTTGTCGTTGCCGGCCATCTTGTTGCGCAGATCGGCCAGGCGCTTGCGCGCGTCCAGCAGCTGTTTCAGCGGCTCGACCTGGTCCACCACGTTCTGCGGCTCGAAGTCGGCCAGCTCGTTGAAGTTCAGTTCCATCGCCAACTGGCTGCCGTCTTCCTTCAGCTTGTTGTCCACCTTGATGGTCAGGCGCGGCGCCATGCCTTTCAGCACTTCGTCGAAGTTGTCGCGGTCGATCTGGACGAACTTGCGCTCCTTCATCTTGGGCAGCGGCTCCTTGCTGTGGCCGGAGTAATCCCCCAGCACGCCCAGCACGAAGGGCAGTTCCTTGGTTTCGATGGCGTCGCCGATTTCAACGTCGTAGGTGATCTGCACGCGCGGCGGGCGTACCCGCGACAGTTTTTTCTGTGTGCTTTCTTTGGCCATGATGGTTCTCTCTCAAGTTCACAAAGCTCTGGCGCCGCCTGCATTCAACAATTGCCCGCGGCTCCGGTGTTACGCCAATACTCAGGCCACGCTGCGCGACAGGCTGGAAGCCACATCGCTCAACTGAGCCACCGAAATGGACGGGTCGTTCAGCCGCCGCCCCAGGATGTAGGCCGCCTCGGCATACGCCTGATGATTGCGCCACGGCGCCTGCGGTTCGGCCACGTCGACCACGAAACGCGCGTCCAGTTGCCCGCCCCAACACTGCGCCACGATTTGCTCGTTCAGTTCACCTGGCAGCAAGGCCAGGAAACGGCCTTCCGGCCGCCGCATCAGCAGGCATTGCTCCGCCTGGCCGCCCTGGCCGGTGGTGGCGGCCTGGTACAACGACAGCCAGGTGGCCGCGGCCAGCATGTCTTCGCCGTCGCTGTCAGGCAGCGGCAGCAGGTAGGTCTGCGCCGACAGGCTGCCCTTGAACTTGCGCAGCAGCTGATGGTGGAAGGTGAAGGCCAGCAGCACGGTTTCCAGGTCCGGCAGGCCGCGTTGAGCCAGCAGCGCGGCCAGCCGGCTGGCCGGGGTCATCGCCATATGCCGCTCCAGCAGTTGCTGCGCCAGCTCGATGTCGGCGCTGGAGGAGGAGCCGAACCACGACTGCTCCTCAAGGAACTGCCGGCAGGCCAGCATTTCCACCGCGTTGTCGATGGCGCTGCTCAACTGCTCCTTCAGGCCGGAGAAAAACAGCTCATTGGCCAGCATCAGCACCGACAGCGGCGGCAGCGGGGTGTCGCAGGGCAGCAAGGAGGCCGCCACCAGCGGATAGTTGCGGCCGCTCTCGTCGCGGCTGGGCTGCATCACGCCCAGCGATAGCCACATTTGATCGCGGCTGCGCAGCACGAAGCTGGTGGCCGGCGTCGCGCGGTAGCGCTCCACCGCCTCCGGCCCGCTCTCCAGCCCCAGCAGGCTCTGGGCCAGCAGTTGGTCCAGCTGGGTGGCCGCCGGATGGGTGGCGTTGACGCGGACAAAATCGCCGCGGCGCGGCAATTTGCCGAAAATGCAAAACTGCGGGGGCGCTTCCTGAGCGCGCTTGAAATTGAACGCCATGACTCGTCTCTCTCCTTACAGCGTCACGCGCTCAGGCAAGGTCAGCTTGTACAGCTTGGTCAGTTGCAGCGGGTTGACGCCACCGACCATGCGGAAATTGAATTTCACCGTTTGCGCGTCGCCATCGGGCTTGCGCAGGTTCCAGGTGAGCTGGGCGGAGTCCGGGCTGTCCTGGCTGACCTTGGCGCTGGACAACAAGCGCATCAGGCCCATGCGGCCCGGCTGGTTGCCCACCACGCTGCTGGCGCCGCTGTAGGACACCACCTGGATGCGCGCGCCGGCGTTCTGGCCAGTGCCCGGCCAGGTGAACGGCTGCCAGGCCTGCGGGCCGTTGCGGTAGCGCAGTTCTTGGCCGTCCACCTCGAACACGATTTCGGACAGGCCAGGCGTCGGCGTCGGCTGCAGTTCGAAACGGGTGTTCTCGCCATCCTGCAACTGGGTGTTGGCCAGCGCGGACAGGCTGCTGACGCTGGACAGGAAGGCGGGGTTGAACTTCACCCCCATATTGCCCCAGGCGCGCGGCACCAATTGGTCGCCCTTCTTCTGCACCAGGCCGCTCAGGTATTTGTTGATGAATTTGTCCAGGGTGCCGTCATTGGCTTTGACGAAGCGGCTGATCTCCGCCACCGAGGCGCTGTTGCTGGAATCGGCGAACGGATATTTGCCGGCCAGCTGCTTCCATTGCGGCAGCACCTCGTTGGCCCAGGCCTGGTTGATGTCGTTGGCCACCGGGCCCAGCAAGGCGTTGTAGGACTGGGTCAGTGGACGCACCAGCATCGGCCGCACCATTTCGCCGGTTTCCGGCGACACCTGGCTGAGCAGGCTGTTGTCGACGAAGGCGGCGGTATCGCCCAGTTCGGAGCCGGAGCCGCTCAGCGTCGCCTGCAGCGCGGCGCGCGCCTGCGGGCCGGGCTCGTCGGTGCTGGAGATGGCCGCCAGCTTGGCCTTCAGCTTGGCCAGTTGGTCCAGATAGGCGTTGATCGGCGGGTTGTCGCCCTTGACCAGCTGCGCGACGCCGGCGAACTGACGGCCCACTTCGCCGTACAGCTTGCCCTTGTCGGCCTGGGCCGGCGCGCTGCCGCCCTTGAGGAATTCAGCAGTCTTTTCCAGCATCGACTGCTTGGCGTTTTCCAGCGAACGGTTCAGCTCGGATGGGTTGTCCCAGGCGGTTTCCATCGCCGCGCGCGCCAGCACCAGCTTGATCGGCGAGCTTTGCTTGTCGGACAGCCGCGCCATCGCCGACGCCGACTGCGCCGGATTGGTGAAGTCGCGAGTGGTGACGCCGATCAGGAATTTCTTCCAGGCCGCCGCGTACTGGGTGCGATACAGGGTTTCCAGCGTGGCGCGGTTTTTCTCCACGTCGCCGTCGCGGCCCAGATTGTCCTGGGTGGACGAGGCCAGCACCCAATCGTCGCTGCGGATCTCGCCCTTGCTGGCTTCGTCGATCGCGCCCTTGACGTAGCCGTTCCAGGCTTCGCGGGTGAAAGCGCCCTCCACCATCTGGCTGCCGGCGATCACGTCCAGATCGCGGTTGTCCAGGATGCGCGCCACGGTCAGCGGCGAGAAACGGGTATTGGCGCGCGCCTTGATTTCGTTGAACACGCGCTCCTGCGCGGACAGGCGCTTGAAGGAGCCGCGCAGCACATCGCGCGCTTCGCCCACCACCTTGGCGTTGTTGTCGATCAAGGGCAGGTCCGCTTCCTTGATCTGGCTGACGTAGAAGGCCACCAGCTTTTCGGCCACCGCCATCACCTCTTCCACCGAATACTGCCCGCGCTGGCTTTCCAGATACGGCCGCCAGTAGCGCGGCAGCTGGTCTATCAGGTGCGCCTCGTCCATGCGCTTCTGCTCATGCAGCATCAGATAGGTTTTCAGCGCGTTGTAGCTGGCGTCCAGCTGCTGCGGATTGCGCTGCGGCGCGGCGGTTTCGCCTTGAGCCGCGGACGCGTCCAGCTTGGCGGTGGTAGCGCGTTGCGGCCAGTCCAGCGCGCTCAGCTTGATATTGGGCAGGCCTCCACGCGGCGCGTGCTTCTTGGGCTTGGGTTTGAACGGCGCCGGAGCGGGCGCCGCCACCGCCGGCTTGGCCGGCTCGCTCACCACCGGCGCCGGGGCCGGCGCTTCGGGCTTCAGCGCCACCAGCGTGGTTTCCAGATTGCGCTGCACCGGGCGCAGCATCACGTCCTTCAGGCCGGCGAAATACTCGCGGCGCAGTTGCGGCTCCAGCTCCTTGCCCTGGTACAGGCCCAGACCGATCTGCCACGGCGCGCCGTTCTTGCGATAAGCCTGCAGTTCTTCCAGGCGCTTTTGCAGGATTTGCAGCGAGCGCAGCTTGTCGTACAGCTGACCGCTAGCGGCCAGTTTCTGCGCCTGGGCGCGTTCCGCCTTCACCTCGTCCAGCAGGTGCTGGTTGCCGATGAAGGACCAGGTCCAGAAGCTGGCCAGCGCCGCCAGCGACAACACGCCGGCCGCCATGCCGATCAGGCGCCAGCGGCTGCCGCTGGGCTTGGTCTGGCGCGAAATCAGGTGTTGATCCTGGAACAGCACGTCGCGGAACAGATTGCGCAGGAAGAAGCTGTAAGACGCAGGCGCCTGCTTCATGTCCTGACCGCCCTTGTTCAAATCGAACTGGCCTTGCACCCGGTTGGCGGCGACGATGCGCGGCACGCCTTCTTGCAGCGCGCTGGTGAAATAGAAGCCACGCAGCAGCGGGCGCGCGTGGTAGGGGTCTTCCTCGTGCAAGAGCTTGACGAACTTGACCACCGCCTCTTTCAGGCCGTGGAATTCGATGGGGAAGGCGAAATGGGCCGGCTTGATCTGGTCACCGCGATACTGGATCAGCTTTTCCTCGCCGGCCTGCACCAGGCCGCGGTACAGCAGTTCAAACTGCTGGCCGGTGACGGTGGCGATGTCGAAGCCGGCGCCTTGATCGGCGCTCAAGGTCGCGCCCCAGACCCGCGCGCGTTCCTCGTCGTCGGCTTCCTGGAAGAACTGGGCGAAGCCGCCCAACAGGTCCAGCTTGGTGAACACCAGATAGATGGGCACCAACAGGCCGAAGGTATTGCACACCTCATGGATGCGCTCGCGGATCTGGCGCGCGTACAAGGTGAAACCCTCGCTATTGTGCTGCGCCAGTTCCGGCAGGCTGATGGCGATCAGGATGCCGTTCACCGGCGCCTTGGCGCGGTGCTTTTTCAGCAGCTTGAGGAATTCCAGCCACTCCACCCGGTCCTCGCTCTGGGTCGCGTAACGGCCGGCGGTGTCCAGCAGCACGCCCTCGGTGGAGAAGAACCAGTCGCAGTTGCGGGTGCCGCCCACGCCCTGGATGCCGCTCTTGTCGCTGAACGGAAAGGTGAGGCCGGATTGCAGGATGGCGGAACTCTTACCCGCCGCCGGGTGGCCGATGATCATGTACCACGGCAGCTCGTACAGCGCGGCGCTGCCGCTGGCGGAACCCAGCTTGGATTTTTTCAGCGTATCGATGGCGCCCAGCAACCGCTGGCGCAACAGGGTAACCTCGGCGCGCTTGTCGGAACTGGCGTTGATCACCGCCTCGTCCGCCTGCTTGCGCAGCATGCGCTCCAAGAGGCCGCCGGCGCGGCGCGCCAGCACCTGGCCCACCAGCAGAGTCAGCACCCAGAACAACATGACGCCGATGATCCAGCCCAAGCGGGCCTCCAGCGACTCCAGTCCCAACCAGGGGCCCAGGAACCAGATCAACGCGATCAGGATCAGGAACCCGATTGCAGAAGCCACTTTGGCGTGACGCAACCAACCTTTCATAAACACCCACCACCTTCTTGTAAGCCGTTATTTTTTGAGCAGGGACTTGAGCGAGCCGGGCCTCTCAATATGCCCGAAGTCCTTGAAGCTCCAGTTACCGCCCCATGTCAGGCCGGCTGCAGCAGCTTCCTCCCCCAGCGCGGTGTAAGCCTGCATCGCCCAGGGGTCACGTTCTGAAATCACTACCTTGCCCGCGCGGATCGGCGCCAGGTCCACAGCCAAGCCGTATTGATGCTTGCTCTGACCGCCCTTGGCCTTGGTCACCAGCGTGGCCTGCCCGGCCAGAGAATCCTGGCGTTCCGGGCTGCGGTAGCCCTCCAGCAGCACCATGGGGAAGCCCCGCGCCTTCATTTTTTCCATCACCCGCAACACCACCTGCACGAACTCCGGATTCAGCTTGCTCCAGTCGCGGTCGGCATGGCCCAGGCTGGGGCGCTCCGCGATGACATTGACAAAAGCTTCCGGCGGCAGCGGTGGCGGCGGCACCAGTTTTTCTTCCAGCAGCGTTTGTTTGATTCTGATGCCCTGGGCATACTCGGCCGCCTCGAACTCCGGGCTGCGGTGGAAGCGGTTCAGCTTCAGGGTGATCGCCACCGCCAACGCCACCAGCAGCAGGGACACCACCGGCAGCCACACCCGCCAGTAGCGGGCGGCCACGCCCGGCGCTCCGCTCGACACACGCAAAAAAGCGGCGCTCAACGCCCGCTTTTCATTCGAAAGCGCAGGAGCCGCCGCAGGCGTGTCCGCTACCGGCGCGACGGCCTTTGGAGAGCGCGTTCCCTCCAAGATGCGGGGCTGTCCCAAGAAGAACTTCCAGCCCAGCCACGACAGCAGCGAGACGATGCCAAACACAAGAACTGGCAGGATATAGTTAAAATGCATTTTGACGCAAAACAGTAAATGACATTACAATTTAAATCAATAGCTTGAACGACCCAATCGCGGATTTTGACGCCAATATGCAAATTAAATTGCCAGCTATCATGCATTCCAATTAAACCAAAAATTTGGGATACTTTCGATAGCAGATAGTCACAAATCCAATCGTTAGGAACCGCCGTCATGACGAAAAAACGCCCCCGTTGGCAACGCGCAGCAGTCTTGTTTTCCGCCGTTGTCATAGCCACTCTGACCGCTTGTTCCAGCACCAAAAACATAGACATCAAGGCCGAGGGAACCCCCACGCTAAACCGCGACGCCAAAGGAAAACCGCTGTCCGTGGTGGTGCATGTCTACCAGCTGAAAAACCAGCAGGCCTTCAACCGCCTGACCATGGAAGCGCTGGCCAGCGGCAAACCCGAATCCGAGCTCCTGGGCGATAGCCTGATCAGCAGCAAGGAACTGACCTTTTTGCCAGGTGGTAAAGTGACGCTGGATGACGTCACCATTGAAAAAGACACACAGTTCATCGGTGTCGTCGGTTTCTTCCGCCGTCCGGACCCCAATTTCTGGCGCCTGTTGTATGACGCAGACACCGTCCGCAGCAAGGACCTGAGCTTCCGCGCCGCGGAATGCCACTTGGAAGCCATCAAGCCCAAGGCCTTGACCATGCCCGGCCAGCCCTCCACGCCCAAGGTGGATTGCGCCGCCAGCCGGAACTGAGGCGCCACCGGCCATCGAGCGCGACGCTGAAAATTAACAAAGCCTTTTGCATGACAAGGACAAAGCGCTGCTGCAAAATGTCGCGCATTTTAGCGATCGTGTACACAGTTTGAACAGGGTGTTATTACCGGCTGCGCCCGGCCCCAGACGGGATTTGGCCTTGCCGGGCAAGCCGCCCGCAGCCGCCGCGGCCAAGCCCGGCGAACCCGCTGATGAATTTTCAGCGCCCATTGAATTTGAAATTGCAATCCAGACAAGGTGTATCAGTAATGCAACAAGCCAAACGAGTGCTATGGGGCGAAGGCATGTTCCTGCGCCCGCAGCACTTTCAGCAGCAAGCCCTCTTGCTGGAGCAGCACCTCTCCTCGCGGCAGCAACTGAGCAACCGCCACGCCTGGGGCGTGCAGCAGATCACGCTGGATGAGCAGGCGCTGAAGGGCGGCACCGTCCGCATCGACGCCTTGTCCATCCTGTTTCGCGACGGCACGCTGTACCAGGCGCCGGTCAATGCGCCGCTGCCCTTGTCGCGCGATCTGAACACCTTGCCGCAAGCCGGCATCAAGACCACGCTCTACGCCTGTCTCGCCCATATGCAGCCCTATGGCGGCAATACCCGCAGCGGCGAGGCGATGTCCCGCCCCACCCGCTTCCAGAGCGCCAATGTCGAAGTGGCCGACCTCTACACCCAGGCGCTGGACGCCGACCTGTCCACGCTGGAACTGGACGTGCGGCTGATGATCGAGGAAGAAAACCGCGATGGCTACGACGCCATCCCGCTGTGCCGGCTGGAAAAGGACGCCACCGGCCAATGGAGCCTGGCCGGCGGCTTCATCCCGCCGCTGGTGACGGTGGAAGGCTCGCGCGAAGTCAGCCACATGCTGCGCCGCCTGCTGGACATCCTGCTGGTGAAGAACCAGGCGCTGTCCGGCGGCCAGCGCGAACGCGCCAAGAACGTGATGGAGTACAGCTCCAGCGACATCAGCTCCTTCTGGCTGCTGCACACCGTCAACCGCAACTTCGCCAAGCTGCGCCACCTGTCGCTGGCCAGCCCGCTGCATCCGGAAGAACTCTACCTGGCGCTGGCCGAATTCTGCGGCGAGTTGCAGACCTTCTCCACCCACTACACGCTGTCCGACATCCCGGCCTACCGCCACGACGACCTGCACACCGTGCTGCCGGCGCTGGACGCGCAAATCCGCGAACTGCTGGAAACCGTGATTTCCTCGCGCTACGCCATCATCCCGCTGCACTCGCCCAAGCCGTCCTTCTACATCGGCCGGCTGGAAAGCGACCGCCTGCTGGAAAACGTCGATTACTACCTGTCGGTGCAAAGCGAACTGCCGGCCAGCCAGATCATCGACAGCGTGCCGTTGAAGATGAAGATAGGCGCGCCGGACGACGTGGAAAAAATCCTCAACTCCGCCATGCGCGGCGTGGCGCTCAGCCACGCGGCGCAAACCCCGTCCGCCATTCCGGTGCGGGTGGGCAACCACTATTTCGCGTTGGAGCCGCACGGTGAAATCTTCAGCCGCATGCTGCAATCGCGCAGCATCTGCATCTACATGCCGCAAACGCTCTCCAACCTGACGCTTGAACTGATCGCCGTATTCCGCTGAGACCGCCATGAACCAAACCGCCGCCACCCCTCAAGAACGTCCGCTGGCCGTGGCCGCCGCCGCGGCCCCCACCCTGCGCGAAATGCTGGAAGACGGCATCTACCTGCTGTTCCTGCTCAAGGACGGCAACGCCCCCAGCAGCGCGGTGGAATTCAACCGCCGCGTCGACCAATTCCTGAACCAGTACGAGCGCAATGCGCGCAACTTCGGCAAGGATCAGAACGCCATCAACCACTCCAAGTACGCGTTCTGCGCCTTGATGGACGAAATCATCCTGTCGTCGGAATTCGACATCCGCGACGAATGGGAACGCATGCCGCTGCAACTGCGCCTGTTTGGCGAGCACCTGGCCGGCGAGGGCTTCTTCAACCGCCTGGAACAGCTGCGGCTGGAACCGGCCACCCATATCGAGCCGCTGGAAGTGTTCTATACCTGCCTGCTGCTGGGCTTCCAGGGCAAATACCTGCTGGAAGGCCAGGAAAAACTGGGCTATCTGACCCACAAACTGGGCCAGGAAATCCAACAAGTGCGCGGCGGCAAGGCCG
This sequence comes from Chromobacterium aquaticum, assembly GCF_021129195.1. Taxonomy (GTDB): domain Bacteria; phylum Pseudomonadota; class Gammaproteobacteria; order Burkholderiales; family Chromobacteriaceae; genus Chromobacterium; species Chromobacterium aquaticum. The sequence continues at coordinate 12,604 of NZ_JAJOHW010000107.1, forward strand.
AGTTCGCACCCAACTGGCAACTGCCGCAACGCTTCCAGGCCTTTGTGCGCCATGAACTGCCGCTGTGGCTGTACTTCGCGCTGCTGGCCGTGGTGGGCGCCGGCATCTTCGTCGCCTACCGCTGGCTGCTGTCCAGCCAGATGCAAAGCATTTTCGGCCTGTAAGCGATGAACCGCCGCCACGCCCAGCTGCTGCCATCGGTTCTGGACCGGCTGTTGGACGATCAGCCGGACAACAGCCATGGCGCAGAAACCATGCTCTACGAGCTGGCGCAGATCAAGCGCTCGCTGGCGCGGGATCTGGAAGCGCTGCTCAACACCCGGCTCGCACCGGTGCAAGAGCTGTTCGACGCCTACCCGCTGGCCAACGACAGCATGCTGAGCTTCGGCATTCCTGACCTGTCCGGCATCAGTCTGCTCAACCCGCACGACCGCGAACTCTTGCGCGAACAACTGCGCCGCGCCATCGAAGTGCACGAGCCGCGGCTATCCCGCGTGCGCGTCAATCTGGACGCGCCGCGCGAGATGGAGCGCCACCTGCGCTTCCGCGTCGACGCGGTGCTGAAAGTGCACCCGCACCGGCCGCCGGTCACCTTCGACGCCACGCTGCAACTCTCCTCCAACGTATACAAGGTACAAGGCTGACTCAGCCTGACAGCGCCCCATGGACCTCAGCACCCTGCTCGCCAGCTTCGCCTCCGCCTTCAACCAGGACCAGCGCCTGCTCACCCTCAGCCTGGGCGACGGCAGCGTGGCGGCCGAGCAACTGCTGCCGCTGAGCCTGGTCGGCGAGGAAGGCGTGTCGCGGCCCTACGCCTACCAACTGACCTGTCTGTCTCCGGACGGCGCGATCGAACTCAAGACCCTGCTCGGCTTGCCGGCCCGCCTCGGCATCCTCGATGCCGCCGGCGCGGAGAGCCTGCGCTGCGGCGTGGTGTCCAAGGTGGAAAGCCTGGGCTCGGATGGCGGCTTCAGCCGCTACCAGCTGACCATCGAACCGCCGTTCGCGCTGCTGCGGCATCGCGTCAGCTCGCGGGTGTTTCAGGACCTGTCGGTGCCGGACATCGTCAAACAGATCCTGGCCGAGCATCAGCAAGCCAACCCGGTGTTCGCGCGGGTGCAGACCTTGGACTTCAAGACCGGCCCGGCCTCACCACGCAGCTACTGCCTGCAATACCGCGAATCCGATTACGACTTCATCGTGCGACTGCTGCACGAAGAGGGTTAT